>JAZQZL010000034.1:0-16001 GCA_045634005.1 Candidatus Flemingiibacterium sp.
AGCAGTTAAGGAAAACGAAGTAGCAGCAACCTGCACCACCGACGGTAGCTACGACAGCGTAGTATACTGCGAAGAGTGCAAGACTGAAATCAGCCGCACACCTATGACTGTGGATGCTACCGGCCACAAGTTCGCATCCACAACTGCAACGAACTGCTCCGCATGTGATTACTACAGAGCAGTATTCGCGGTAGAAACCCTTTCTGCAACCGCAGAAACTCTCCTCACGCTCAAGTTCTTCCTCCCTGCAGAAGTAGCAAATGCCGCTGATGCATACATGATTCTTGAGCAGAATAATGTCGAGACCAAGATCGCTATTTCTGATATCGCCGTAGATGCTAGTAGCAGACATTTCGTAGATATCGGTATTCCTTCCGGTCGTCTGACGATGCCTGTAACCGCGACTATTTACGACGGTAACGGAAACGTTGTTGATATCTACGACAACCAGAGAGGCGTTGAGGGCACATCTCTTGCACGCGCAGCAGTTGACTACGCAAAGAGAATGCTTGCAAGTAATGCTGAGGCTTATGTGAAGACTCATCCTCTTATAATCGCAATTTCCACCTACGGCGGTTATGCACAGAAGTACTTTGCAAACAAGGGTATGAACGTTGATGTAAACAATCCTGCATACAACATTCTTCCTGAGTTTGGCAAGGAGATTCCTGACATTTCCACCATCACTGCAGCTTCCATTCCTGAGAAGTTCAACGGTCCTACAAAGGGCGACAATAACGGTAACGGTGTAATCTATGATGCACAGTCTCCCGGACTTGAGTCCTCTGTATACATGAATGTAAACTTTAAGCTTGAGGCTGGTTACACCATTGACGACTTCAAGTTTGAGCTTACTTATCTGAAGGACGGTAGGATGGTAACTGAAGAGGTTGAAACCACTTATGATGCTAATAATACCAGATATACTGTAAAGATCGCTGATATTCCTGCAGCATACTGGGATAACATGTACACCATCACCATCACCAACCGTGATACCGGTGTTGCATTTGAGGTTAACACTTGCATCGTAAGCTACGTTAAGTATGCACTCGAGAAGTTCACCGGCGCAAACTACGCAGATCTTTGCAACCTCCTCAGAGCTATGTACTTCTATGCTACTGAAGCTACTGCTTACTTCGGTAAGTAAGATTTAGTTGAAGACTAGTCTGAATCCCTAAAACAAAACACCCCCCGCAGTCTTTCGACTGCGGGGGTTTTGTTTTTGTATTTACTTATGCTTGCGAACCGCCTTTTTGTGACGGCGGACTACCGATCTGTCGGTCGTTGATTTGTGCTTTATTATGTCGCGCACACGTCTTGTTTGCGATGTGGAGAGCGCGTTCTTTTTGCCGTTCTTTCGTACGTATTCAACGAGAGCGTCAGAGCGGATTACGTTTGGATAAGTATGTGAAAACGTTACCTTGCGAGAGGTGAATACCACCACGCTGTATATCGGTACGTTGTAGTGACCCTCGGCGCGAAGTATCTCGCCGACGATCTTCTGATGCGTCTTATTCTGACGCAAGGGGTTATAGAAGGAAATCTTTTTGTCGTTGTACGTCTGCCACCAGCTATGCTCATCGGGACAGCGAATGTAGCCGTTGTGGCTCTTGACCTCGATGACACAAATGCCCGAACGAGTGACCACGAGGTGGTCTATCTCTGCGTGCTTTTTTTCGTTGCTTTTCAAATAGGGAAGATATATTCCCGAAAATACCGCTTCATCTCCGAAAGCCTTTTTAAGCATCGCGTCCATGCGTGCTTCGCTTTCTCTGCCGTAGCTCTCTATTTTGCGACGGCGTGCTGCGGTCTTTATCTTGATGAGCAGAACGAGTATGACTGCAGCCACGGCTACCACCGCGGCAAGCGCTCCCACTAAAACCAAAGTCGTTTGTAGTGTTTCGTTCATATTATCAGTAGGGCGCGACGCCCCGTTAGGGACGCCGCGCGGTTATTTTATCAGAGGCTCTGGAGATAGTCTACAACGTCGCCGACGGTTATAAACTTGGAGAGCTGATCGTCGTCTATCGTGATGCCAAGCTTATCCTCGCAAAGAAGAATAAGGTCTGCAAGCTCAAGAGAGTTGATGCCAAGATCCTTGGTAAGCGATGCCTCGGGAGTGATAAGCGCGGGATCGATGTTTAATTCCTCAACAAGGATATTTTTGAATTGCTCGTACATTGGTGTATACCTCCGAAATTAAATTATTACTTATTTTATTTTTGACTTAAGCCTTATTTGCGAGCGCTACAAGCGCGTCCGCCTTATTCTCGAGTGTAGCGTATGCATTCTCGACCTGATTTTTTATAGCCGAAAGTCTTGCGGATTCATCATTTACGGTGGAAAGTCCGTGACTGATCATATTTTTTACAGATGCTCTGCTCGGACCGCCCGTGTGTATTTTGGTTTCAACGTTACGGCAGGGATCGAGAATGCTGTCGATCTCATCCTGTGTCATAACGAGCGGATAACCGAGTATCTTTTTGCTTTCATCTGCGATACGCTCGGGAGTGAAGCCTCTGATAAGCGACTGATCCTCGAGAACGATTGCGACTATATTTCCGACGATGTCGTGCGCATTCGTGAAGGAAATCGCGTCACGCTTTACCATATAATCTGCAAGGCTCGTTACCGTAGAAAGGTTTTCCGCCGCCTGACGGACAGCGCGCTCCTTGCGAACGTGAGAATGGGTGATGCTTTCGATCATACAGATGAGCATCTGCTTGACCTGGCTTATCATCTGCCAATAGGGAAGCGGGATCTCGAAGAGATCCATTGTGTTGCTGAATGCGGTTCCCCTGAGGATCGTAGTGATGGTGGTCTGTGCGCCGATGATGTGACCGGCCTTCGCTCTTGCCATTTCAAGCGAAACGGGGTTACGCTTCTGAGGCATAATGCTGCTGCAGACTGCAATCTCGCCGCCAATTTCCAAAATGCCGTTTTCAAACGTTGACCAGAAGTAAAGATCCTCTGCAACGCGGCTTATATTGGTTGCGAGAATGGAAAATGCTGATGCAAGCTCAAGGTAGTAGTCACGCGCGCTGATGCAGTCGAGCGTGTTCTCGATAACCGAGTCGAAGCCGAGCAGCCTTGCAAGACCGTCACGGTCGATAGGGAAGCTTGTTCCTGCAAAGGCTGCGGCGCCGTACGGCGAGCGGTTCGCGTTGGTATATGCGTTTAAGATGCGTACAAAATCTCTCGAAAGCGCGCTGTTAACTGCTGTGAAGTAGTGGCCGAGGGTTATCGGCTGACCGGGCTGGAAATGCGTGTATCCGGTTATAACGGTGTCGGTATTTTCCTCTGCCTTTTTAAGAAGGAGCGTCTGAAGCTCAATTAAAAGCTCTGATATCTCCCACACCGAGCGGCGTGCTGCCATGCGGTTGAGCACTGCAGAAATATCGTTGCGGCTGCGTCCGAGGTGGAGCTTACCGCCGATCTCGTTTCCGACCTTCTTGAACATCTGGCGTTCTACGTTAAAGTAGAAGTCCTCAAGCTCACCCTTGACGTCATCGGACGTCATATTTTCCTTAACGTAGCGGAAGCCTGAAATGATGGTGCCCGCGTCGGTCTTGTCAAGCAGTCCGTTTTCTGCAAGCGATACCGCGTAAGCAACGTTGAGCCTGATCATATCGGGCATAGCGACGTTAAAGTCGTTGAGGATCTCGTTTCTGACGACCTCATCCGCAAAGCGTTTCGACATTACAGCTTTGATACTTTCTCTCATAGTGGTCTCCTGAAAATCGCTGAATTACTTATACAAAAATCTCTTTATCTTCTTCGAGGTGGTCTTTTCAAACTCCTCTTTTCTGACCTCGATTGCAGACATATGCTTGAAGGAGGGAAGCTCACGGTTAACGTCGTTTACAGCGTCGCGCACGATCGTTTCGATCTCCTCGTCGCTCTTGCCCTCAAGCTTTTCAAAGTCGGGGAAAATAAGCGCGGTGATCGCGATCTCGCCGGACTCATCCTTGCGTCCGATAACCACGGACTCCTTGATCAGCTCGCAGTGCGAAAGGTGTTCCTCAAGCTCCTCGGGGAATACGTTTTTACCGTTCGAGAGAATGATGACGTTCTTCTTTCTGCCGGTGATGAAGATGTATCCGTCAGCGTCGATATAACCGATATCTCCGGTGCGGAACCAGCCGTCCTTGGTGAACACAGCCTTGGTTGCTTCCTCGTCCTTGTAGTAGCCGAGCATAACGTTGTCGCCCTTAACAAGGATCTCACCCGTTTCATCGGTGTCACTTGTTTTGTCGATCTTTACGCTTACGCCGTAAACGGGAAGTCCGACCGAGCCAAAACGAGGCTTTCTGTCCGGGGGATTACAAGCAACGAGGGGCGAGCACTCGGTGATGCCGTAGCCCTCGTAGATGGTGATGCCGTAGGTGTAGAAATCGTTAAGCACTACCGGGCTTACGGGAGCGCCTCCGCAGATTATCGACTTAACGTCGCCGCCGAGGGCGCTTGTGATCTGAGAGAAGAGCTTCGGACGAAGATCAATGCCGACCTTAAGGGAAGTAAGAGCGATCTTCTTCGCCGCAGCAACCTTTTTCTCCATACCTTTCTTGCGAATACCCTCGTTGATGCGCTTGTGAATAGTTTCAACGAAGAGCGGTACGAGAACGAGCGCGTTAGGCTTATAGTAAGCGAAGTTACGGGTGGCGTACTTTATACTGTCATTGATGAACTGCGAAGCGCCGATGTTGAGAGCGGCGATATGCGAGCAGGTCATCTCGTATGTGTGATGCTGGGGAAGAACGGAAACAAGGCGCGTGTTGCTGTCATACGGAGTTGTCATACAAGCGGCGTATGCAGCAGAGCAAAGGTTCTTCTCGGAGAGCATAACACCCTTGGAGGTGCCTGTCGTACCCGAGGTGAAGAGTATTGCGCACATCTTTTCAAGCACGGGCTTGTGGTCGTAGTAGGAGGTGTTGCCGTTTTCCATAGCCTGCTTTCCGAGAGCGAGGAGATCGTCCCACGGGAGAACCTTCGGCGCGTGTGCGAGTGTTTCGTCAACGGTGTCCTCGCCTGCCATCGGGATATAGTAACGAAGCTGCGGAAGCTTGTCAGCGTTCTCGGTGATAACGCCCTTGAACGTGGGCGAGTACACGATAGCGGAGCATTCCGCGCGGTTAAGGAAGTTTACGAGCTGTTCAGGCGAAACCTCTTTATCAAGCGGAACGATTACACCGCCGGAGCCGACGGTACCGAGATAGGTTACGGTGGTTTTAGCGGAAGTTTCGCTTATTACAGCGACGTGGCCACCCTGAATACCGAGCACGTTAAGCGCGGTACCGAGCTGCTCGCACTCCTCTTTAAGACGGGCGTAAGAGAAGTGTACTTCTTCGTCCTTGCTGACCTTATAAACGTAGACGTCCTTTTCGGGCCAAAGCGCCGCGGAGTCAACTACAAGGTCGCGTATTGACGGGACTTCCTTTGGAAGCGCACGGGTTTTTTTACTCATTTTCGAACCCCTTTGACTATATAGTTATTTGGTTAAAATCGCTGTTTCGTTATAATGCTTTGTTAGGATTTAGTATACACGATTTCCCAGAATATATTATACTATAAGCATAGAGATTTGTCAAGAGGAATTTTTGTTGTTTTTACAACAAGTTTGAATTTTTTCGCCGCATAAGTCAGTGCGAGATAAAACAAAAGGGAGGGGTGAACCCCTCCCAATTTTTTATATTGCTCTTGTAAGCTTTGCAAGCTTCTGCTTGTCTTCAGCGTCAAGAAACTTCTCGAGCGTTTCGTAAACGTTCTTATGATAAGCGTTAAGCTTTCGTACGTCCGACTCGTCGAGCAGCGACTTGTCGATGCCATCGAGGTCGATAGGACAGAAAGTAAGATTTTCAAAGCGCATAAACTGTCCGAACTCGTTCCTCTTATCCTTCGTACATACAAGCTCGTTCTCGATTCTGATTCCGTGACTGCCTTCAACGTAAAATCCGGGCTCGTCGGTGGTTACAGTGCCTTCCTCGATTTTTACGTTCGCACGCTCCCAATGGAAGCGGTTCGGGCCTTCGTGTACCGAGAGCAGATAGCCTACGCCGTGCCCCGTGCCGTGACGGAAATCAAGACCGTGCTCCCACATCGGTGCGCGGCACGCCATATCAAGCGTACAGCCCGTTGCTCCCTCAAGGAAGGTGAGATTCATAAGGCGAAGCATACCGCACGCGACGAGCGTGTAATGCTTTTTAACGTCCTCGGGAAGCTTGCCGAGCACGAACGTGCGCGTGATGTCCGTTGTACCCTCGAGATAATGTCCGCCCGAGTCGATAAGGAGCATCGGCACGGGTGCGGTCTTGTCGACCTTCGAGAAGTTCTCGACAGATGCGGAGTAGTGCGCCATAGCCGCATTCGGACCGAACGCGCATATCGCGCCGAACGACTCGTCAACAAACGTTACGCCGACCTTTTCTGCACATTCCTTGCGAAGCCCGAGCAGGTACTCGTCAACCGTAAGCTCGTCGAACTCGCGCTCGCCAAATTTGAGCTCGAGCATCATTTTTGTCATCGCAAGTCCGTCAGCGACGTGACTGATGCGAAGATTTTTAAGCTCGGTTTCGTTCTTTTTAGCCTTTAAAATAAGCGTCGGATTGTCGCCGTTTATTATTTCTGCACCCGCAAGCGTGTCAACGATAGCCGCGGAAACTGCTGTTTTGTCAAGCAGCACCTTTTTGCCGGAAAGTGCTTTAAGCGCGGTAAAAAATTCGCCGTACGGGCAGACGGTCACGCCGTCCGCCGTGAGGCTTGCCTTAACGTCGCTTACAGCATTCTCGCCTACGAAAAGCTTGTCAGCCTCTGCAGTTACGATAGTGTATGAGAGAAATACGGGAGTATTGGTAACGTCGCCGCCGCGAAGATTGTAAAGCCACGCGATGTCGCAAAGGCTCGACATAACGAGCGCATCCGCACCCTTGTCTGCGATTGCTTTTCTAACGTCAGCGAGCTTTTCTTTGTGGGTTCTGCCGCAGTATTTTGTGTCAAGCGCCCATATTTTAGACTCGGGCAGAGCAGGGCGGTCAGACCAGATGAGTCCAACGTAATCGGTATCGGTAACGATGGAAGCGCCCTCGGGAAGCTTCTTTTTGAGTGCATCTACGATGTTTGCACCGACGCATTTGCCGTCGGTTGCAAGGCACCTGCAGCCTGCCTCAAACTGCGAGATGATATATTCGTTTGGAGTTGGAACGCCCTCCATACCGACACGCATAAGGTCTATCGTGGAGTCCTTAAGCTGACGCTCCGCCTGAATATAGTAGCGGCCGTCGGTAAAGAGCTTTGCTTCGGTACGCGTGATAACGAGGGTTCCTGCCGAGCCGGTAAAGCCCGACACCCACGCGCGCGCCTTGAAATAGTCGCCGACGTATTCGGACTGATGATAGTCGTCAGATGTGATGAGGAGTATATCCGCACCGCGCTCGTTCATAAGAGAGCGCAGGGCAGAGAGCTTTTCGATAGTAGTCATATTAATATCCTTTCGGTTAAATTATCGGTTATTTTTCGAAATTGACGGCTGCACTCTCAAAGGTGAGCTTATGCCCCTTCAGCTTACCCGCTTCGGCGGCTTCTACCTCGTACGTGCTGTTGTATATCTCAAACTGTGCATTCATAAGTCCGTCCTCGCTTACGTCCTTGGCGTAGTAAACGTCGAGGTTGAGCCTTTTTACCTCGGCAAGGTCAACTCCCGTGAATATAACGCGGCGGAACTCGTAAAGCGGACGGCTCTTTGAAGCGAAAACGTAGTCTGTATAGACGTTGCCCTTATCGTCCGAGAGAGCGTAAACGAAGACCTCGCCCGTCGGACGCTCGGTCAGCGAGTATTTCTCCATAAGCGTGTTTACCGTGCTGCGGCTGTTGTAGCGAACGGTAAGCTGCACCTCGCCTGCCGCCTTGGAAACGGCTATATTCGACACGTGATACCAGCCGCGCTCGTAGTTGCCGTTTTCGTCCTTACCGTTATTGTTGTACGGCTCGAGCGGCTCCTGCATTAGTGCGTCGAACGTGCCGTTCTCGACACTTGTGAGGATGCCGTCTGTTGCGCTGACGCCCTCAAATGCATTCGGTATCTGCATAAGCGTCATACGTCCGAGCAGGAGCGTGAAGGTGCCGACGATTATAAGCATTGCGACAGCCTTAAAAATGAATTTTATGATCTTCGCGGGAGTGAAGCGC
This sequence comes from Candidatus Flemingiibacterium sp., assembly GCA_045634005.1. GTDB lineage: Bacteria > Bacillota > Clostridia > Oscillospirales > CAG-272 > Flemingiibacterium. The sequence continues at coordinate 8,185 of JAZQZL010000034.1, forward strand.
TTTTTCGATTCCTCCCACTCGTAGTAATCCATATCTTCCATTGGGTTTCTCCTTACATTTTATACTCTCACAATTATAACACGGATTTTGTTAAAATTCAAGGCGCTATTGAAGAATAATTTATTAACCGCGAGCGGTGATGGCAAAAAACGCTGAAAATTCAAAAAACGTACTTGAAATAATCACACATATGTGGTAAAATATAAGATAATGGCAAAATATATCTATAATCAAGGCTTACATATGCCGAAAGGACACACAGATGGAATACAGAATTTCAAACAAGATGCAGGACTTAAAGCCTTCCGCGATCCGCGAAATATTCAAGGCGCTGTCCGACCCGACTATAATCTCCTTTGCCGCAGGTAATCCTGCGCCCGAATCGTTCCCCGTGGACGATCTTTCGCGCCTTTCCGCGAAGATCTTTGCAACCGAGCCGTCAAAGGCGCTTCAGTACGGTATCACTGAGGGCTATCCCGCACTCAGACAGGACGTTATCGACCGTCTTACCACTCGCTTTAACATAAATATGGACGGTCAGACGACTATCATCACCTCGGGCGGTCAGCAGGGTATTGAGCTTCTGTGCAAGACTATGTGCAACGAGGGTGATACCGTTATCTGTGAAAATCCGAGCTTCATCGGCGCGCTCAACGCGTTCCGCTCGCTCGGCTGTAAGACTGTCGGTGTACCGCTCGCAGACGAAGGCGGAATCGATCTCGAAAAGCTCGAGGCTACTATGAAGAACGAGCCTTGTGCAAAGATACTTTATCTTATCCCGACCTTCCAGAATCCCGCAGGAACCTGCATGCCGCTTGAAAAGCGTAAGGCTGTGCTCGAGCTTGCGAAGAAGTACAACGTAGTTATTCTTGAGGACAATCCCTACGGCGAGCTTCGTTTTGCCGGACAGGAGATTCCCACCATCAAGTCGCTTGATAAGGACGGCATCGTCGTTTACTCCGGCTCGTACAGTAAGGTGCTCTCGGCAGGTATGAGAATCGGCTTTATCTGCGGTCCCGACGAGGTCGTTACGAAGATGGTAGTTGCAAAGCAGGTCGAGGACGTTCACACCAACCAGTTCTTCCAGATGCTCTGCCACGCCTACATCACCGAGTGCGACATTGACAAGCACATTGAGGGCATCCGCGCACTTTACCGCAGAAAGTGCAATCTTATGCTCGCAGAGCTTGACAAGAACATGCCCGACTGCGTGAAATACACCCGTCCCGAGGGCGGTCTGTTCCTCTGGTGCACGCTTCCCGATAATATCGATCAGGGCGCTTTCGTTAAGAAGGCGATGGAGAAGAAGGTTGCAGTCGTTCCCGGTCAGGCGTTCAACTGTGATACCGCAGCACCCTCGCAGTGCTTCAGACTTAACTATTCAACTCCGTCCGACGAGCAGATAATCGCCGGAGTCGGATATCTCTGCGATGCAGTGAAGGCAATGCTCTAAGGCAAAGCCGATATAATAACGAAAACAGTGATGCGCCGCACGGCGCAAAGGAGCTTGCGTTATGACAACTACTGAAATAATATATTTGTTTGCGGCTGTGGCGCTTGCCGCACTCGTTGCGTTTACTACCACACCCGCGGTGAGCGTGCTTGCACACAAGATCGGCGCTATCGACGTGCCGCGCGATGCAAGACGAATGCACAAAACGCCGATACCCCGTATCGGCGGACTTGCGATATTCATTGGTTTTGCAGTTGCGACTGCCGTGTTCTGCGAGCTGACGCCCGAGCTTATTGCGATATACGTTGGCGGACTTATTATAATTGCCGTCGGTATTATCGACGACGTGAGAGCGATAAATGCGTGGCTGAAGCTTGTCGCACAGGTTGCGGTGGCGTTTGTTGCCGTTTCGCAGGGCGTTGTGCTCGAGTATGTAAATTTTTTCGGCACGTACATTCACTTTGGCGTCTTGTCCGTGCCGATAACGGTCATATGGATAGTCGGTCTTACCAACGCTATCAACCTTATCGACGGTCTTGACGGACTTGCTTGCGGCGTTTCGGCTATATGCTCAATGTCACTTCTGCTTGTAATGCTCCTTAAGGGAGAAGTGGCTGTTGCAATGCTGACTGCCGTGCTTGTTGGTGCGTGCATAGGATTTTTGCCGTTCAACTCAAATCCTGCAAAGATATTTATGGGCGATACGGGCGCGCTCTTCCTCGGATATACGCTTGCCGTGATATCCGTTTCGGGCGTTTTCAAGATGCACACGGTCATTTCGTTTATGATACCGCTGTCCATCTTCGGTCTTCCGCTCTTTGACACCACGTTTGCATTTACACGCCGTATCCTTCACGGAAGATCTCCGTTCTCGGCTGACCGCGGACATCTTCATCACAGACTTATCGACATCGGCTTCAATCAGAAGCAGTCGGTTCGCATACTTTACGCGATCTGCGCTATTCTCGGAACGTCCGCGATAATGTTTACCGAGGAGAATATCGGCCGCGCGATAATTATTATCGCCGTCGGATTTATAATCTTCCTCGTGAATTTCATCATACTGCGCCACAAGAGCGTGCGCGGCAAGATGGGACTTGAGCTTCACGATCCCGTTGACAGTGATAACTACAAAAAACGCGAGGACAAGGAAATGTCCCTCGCAGACGAAACAAAAAATGAAGAAGAAAATAAATGACGGTACGGGCAATATTGCCCGTGGAACGGCGATAATAATAGTCGCGATGGTTATCGTGTTCGGCGCGGTGTTTGCGTGGATGTACTCTATGGATATGCTGTATTTGCCGAGCTTTATCGAGGATATTATAGGCAAGGGTGACGACGAGCTTTCGTGGGATCTCGGCGCGCTGTCCGAGCTTGTAAAAAACGGTAAGAACGAGCGCGGCGAGGCTGTCACCTTCGATATAACCTACGAAAACCTTCGCACCGCGCTTCTCGAGAGCGAGAGGGTAGATGGGATCTACATCTCGGCTGACGTGAAATACTACGCCGATGACGGTGCCTTTGTGCAAAAGGTCGCGTACTACCGCGACGGCGAGCGCTTTCGGGTTGAAATCTACGAAATAGCGGCACAGGGTGCGGGCATCGTGCCTACGCTTAAAACGTTAAAGGTATCAGACGGTAAAGAAATATGCTTTACCGACAATTCAACGGGTGAGTCGCAAACGCTGATCTACGATCCGTCGGTGCTTCCCGAAAACGAGGCAGGTATCCCCTCTGTTGACGAGCTTCTTTTGGCACTTGCCGAGTTTCCCGAGAGCGAAGGCACAAACGCCGCTGCCGAGGGCTCGGAGGTCGTCAGAAATACGACTCTGAAGCTCGTTCGCACAGATACGGGCAACATGTATTACGTTGCCTTCACCTATGCCGATACGGGGCTTGTTGAGGAATATTACGTTTCGGCACTGCACCGCGCGGTCATCTCGATGACCAGCACGCAAAACGGCAAAGCTGTGTATTCCTACAGCACAAATACTGTTTCGGTCGATGCCGATGCGTACAGCTCGGCAGGGCTTTACGATATTTCAAAAGCCTCCGAGCAGTAACAGCGCGAGCAGTATGACCGTTTCGTCGCGTCGCTCGCAGTCGTTTTGCAAAAGCAGCACGATAAGTCCGATAAGGAGTATATCGTCAAGCTCGAAGCCGCGTGAAAAGCGGCCGAGTATGCCTGATAAAATGCCGTTCTGCTTGCTGTGCGACCGTTCACATTCGCTTTCACGCTGCGCCTCCGATAAGCACTTCGGAGGCGCGGCTTCTATCTCTGTTGCGGCGCTCTCACATCCCGCCGGACACGTATCCGTGGGCGGCTCATCGAGTGTGAACGCGTTCCCGCGATAGTTCGCAGGTATGCTGTAGCCGCCCATCTCAAAGCTTTGCATATTGCCGCAAGGCTTTTCGGGGCTGTCATTTTGCTGTGCGTACATTATTTACTCCTTTCTTAAAACAGCTTGCCGCCGAGCATTCCGCCGGCAAGGTCCGCAAGGCGGAGCATATTTACGAGTGTGTCTATTTTTTCGGCTCTGCCGTGTCCCATATACGGCTTCAGGGCATAAAGGAGCGCACATCGCGGATCACCCTTTGTGCCACCGCCGCCAAGCATCCCGGCTATTGCGGCGATCGACGGTGCCTCACCGTTTCCAACGTTCGCGCTGTCGTTTGATACCGACGCTGCTGTGGATTCGCCGGCGCTCTGCGAGGAAGTGTCATCTATAGGCTTGCCATCCGTATTCTGAGAGGGCATATTTCCCATAAGACTGCTCGCAATGCTCATCGCTTTTGCAAGCGCTGCTGGGTCCCCGAGCATCTTCGAGAGTGCGCCCGAAATGTCGTTACTGTCCATTTCCCATATCTCCGAGCTGCTCCATTATTGCGGATACTCGCTCTCGGCCTAACAGCTCTGTGGCGTTCGCTATGTCTTTATCGGTGGCGTTCGAGAGGCTTGCACGTACAAGACGAAGGTTCTTGACGGCGCTTTCGATGATGCTTTTGTCAATGCCGGCACCACTTGCGAGAGCGGTTATTGTCTTGGCGAGGGTTGCGTCATCGAGGGATAAAAGTCGGTCGAGCATAGTTTTGTCTATCTGCATTGGGAATTCTCCTTTCAAAGCGGCTTCAATATATTCTATGCAGGCTCCTGCCAATTCGTGAATTGAGGTTTTTATGAAATATCTTATTTTTTCCGACAGTCACAGAAAAACGCTTGGTATCACACAGGTCATCGACCGCTCACTCGCCGGTCTTGACGGGGTGATTTTTCTTGGCGACAACTACGACGACACAGACGTTATCCGCGAGAAATATCCGCGCCTTGATATCTACGCCGTCGCAGGCAACTGCGACACCTCGCCATTGTACCGCACGCCCGATTATCTTGAGCGCATCATAAACCTTGACGGCGTTCGCGTGCTTATGGTGCACGGACACGCTCACGGCGTGAAATGGAGCCTTGGTGACCTTGCGGCGTATTCGAAGCGAAAGGGAATAGACGTCGCGCTGTTCGGACATACGCACGAGCGCTATGAGTCCTACGTTGACGGACTGTATCTGTTTAATCCCGGCTCGGTATCCGAGCCGCGCGACGGCACGGCTTCGTTCGGTGTGCTTACAATACAGAACGGTCAGGTGCTATTATCACACGGCGATGTGTGGATATGAGGTGAAATTATGACGTACATTCCAAAACGCGGCAGTAAAGCGAAAAATCTTTCGCTTCTTTTGATAATAACGGGCTTTGTTTTGATGCTCTTATCGGCTGTTGTGCCGCAGGGCGTTGCCTTTCAGGTCCTCGCCTTTGCGTTGGTGATAGCGGCGGTCTTTCTTTTGCAGAGATACGTGCTGTGCGAGTACCGCTACATTATAAACGACAGGGACGACGGCGCGGCGGATTTCCTTGTTTACAAAAAACAGGGCAAAAACGACGTCAAGGTGTGTCACTTGTCGCTTTTAAGCGTAACGGGTGTGACGAAATATGCAGGTACCCACAAAAAGGGGGCGGCTCGGTACGACTACAGTCAAAATCTTACCGACAGTAAATACGTCGTTTCTGCGCTTGACGGCGATAGGAAAATAGAGGTAATGATCGAATGCGACGAAGCGTTCGCGCGCCTTGTTTCCGAGCGCTCGGGCGGTGGTGGCGGAACCGTATTTGCTATGTGATTATGTGAGCATATTGACATCGGTGCGCCGATGTGGTATCATATTTATATCGAATTATGTATGTAGAGGTCGAAATTATGAAAAATTATGCAAATGAGATGCTATCCTTTATAAAGGCTTCACCGTCCCCCTTTCACGCGGTGGAAAATATAACGTCAACGCTTAAAAATAACGGCTACAGCGAGCTTTTTGAGGGGGAGGGCTGGGAGATCGTACGCGGCGGAAAATATTTCGTCACACGTAACGGCTCGAGCGCTATAGCCTTTGCCGTACCCGAAAAATGTGAGGCTCCCAAGTTTATGGTGGTCGCTTCTCACTCTGACTCGCCCACGTTCAAGCTCAAGGACGCGCCCGAGCTTAACGGCGCGTATACGCGCATCAACACAGAACGTTACGGCGGTATGATACTCGACTCGTGGCTTGACCGTCCGCTTTCTGTGGCAGGACGTGTGATGGTACGCGCGAAGGACGGAATTTCAACGCGCCTTGTCAACGTTGACCGTGACCTTTTGCTTATTCCGCACGTGGCTATCCATATGGAAAACCCGAATGAGGGCAAGGCGTATAATCCTGCCACCGATATGGTACCGCTTTACGGTTCAGCTGCGGCGAAGGGAAGCTTTATGAGCCTTGTTGCCGATGCGGCAGGCGTTTTGGCACAGGACGTTATTTCACACGAGCTGTTTTTATATAACCGTACCGCGCCGAGCGTATGGGGCGCGGAGAATGAGTATATTTCCTCGCCGAGGCTTGATGATCTTGAATGTGCTTACTCGTCGCTCGTCGCCATGTGTGACTCCGAGTGTACAGGTGCCGTCAAGGTGATGTTTGTCGCGGACAACGAGGAGGTTGGAAGCGGTACAAAGCAGGGCGCGGATTCTACGTTCCTTCGTGACGTGCTCTCGCGAATTTGCGACTCGCTTGGCGGCGATATCCGTATCGCGGCGGCGCAGTCGATGATGCTTTCGGCAGATAATGCACACGCAGTTCACCCTAACAACCCTTCGCTGTCTGACAGCGCACACGCGCCCGAGATGAACAAGGGCATCGTTATCAAATACAATGCCGCACAGAATTACACGACCGATGCGGTTTCCGCGGCGGTATTCCGCGAGATATGTGCGCGCGCTGACGTGCCTGTGCAGGTGTTCGCAAACCGCTCCGACAAGCGTGGCGGCTCGACACTCGGCAACATATCCAACGCGCAGGTATCGATGTCGGCGGTGGATATCGGTCTTGCACAGCTCGCGATGCATTCGTCCTATGAGAGCGCGGGTGCAAGCGACGTTGAGTATATGATAACGGCGATGGAGAAATTTTATGAAACCGAGCTCACCGTTTGCGGCGGCGACGTTACCATCAAGTGAGGCAGAGAATGAAGCTTATACAAAACCAAAATTTTTCGTGCGAGCGCGCGCTTTACGCCATCACTGACACGCGTGTCGAGGGGTGCACCTTCGCGGGTGAAGAGGACGGCGAATCCGCGTTCAAGGAAGCGAAAAACGTAGAGGTGGCAGATTGCCGCTTTGAGCTTCGCTACCCGTTCTGGCACACGCGAGGCTTTACAATATCGCAGTGCACTATGACAGAAACCTGCCGCGCGGCGCTTTGGTACGCCGAAGACGGCAAGATTTCAAAGCTTAAGCTGACGGGACCGAAGGCACTTCGCGAGTGCGATAATATCGAAATGACCTACAGCACGGCTGTATCCGCCGAATTTGGCTGGAGATGCCGCGATATCAAAATGAAAAACGTAAGCCTCGAGTCTGAATACGTATTTTTTATGAGCGAGAGGGTACGCCTTGAAAATATAAAATTGAAGGGCAAGTATTCCTTCCAATACGTTGACGGATTACATATAACCGACTCCGAGCTTGACACGAAAGACTCCTTCTGGCACGCAAAAAACGTGACTGTGGAGAACAGCACCGTCCGCGGCGAATACCTCGGCTGGTACTCGGAAAACCTAACGCTCAAAAACTGCAAAATTATCGGCACACAGCCGTTTTGCTACTGCACGGGACTTAAGCTTGTAAACTGCGAGCTTATTGACTGCGACCTCGCGTTCGAGTATTCCGACGTTGAGGCGGATACGCACGGACACATTATCTCGGTCAAGAATCCGCGCTCGGGTACTATCGTTGCCGATTCCGTTGGCGAGATAATAAAGTCGGAGGCCAAGCGGTCT
>JAZQZL010000035.1:0-13844 GCA_045634005.1 Candidatus Flemingiibacterium sp.
GACCTCAAGGAGCTCGCAGAGCAGTTCAAGGCTGAGTACAAGGCTAAGATCGGCGCAGACTTCCCCTCCGATCCTAAGGAGCAGCTCATCGGCGCAGTTAAGGCAGTATTCCGTTCTTGGGATAACCCCAGAGCAAACGTATACCGTCGTGACAACGATATCCCCTACAGCTGGGGTACCGCTGTAAACGTACAGGCTATGGCATTCGGTAACATGGGCGATAACTGTGGTACCGGTGTTGCATTCACCCGTGACCCCGCTACCGGCGAGAAGAAGATGATGGGTGAGTTCCTTACCAACGCACAGGGTGAGGACGTTGTTGCAGGTGTTCGTACTCCTATGCCCATCCAGCAGATGGCAGAGAAGTTCCCCGCAGCTTACGAGCAGTTTGTAAAGGTTTGCGAGATCCTCGAGAACCACTATCACGATATGCAGGATATGGAGTTCACCATTGAGAATGAGAAGCTCTATATGCTCCAGACCAGAAACGGTAAGAGAACCGCTCCCGCAGCTCTCCAGATCGCAGTTGACCTCGTAGCAGAGGGCCACAAGACCGAGCAGGAAGCTGTTCTTATGATCGACCCCAGAAACCTCGACACCCTTCTCCATCCCCAGTTCGACGCAAAGGCACTCAAGGCTGCTACCCCCATCGGTAAGGGTCTTGGCGCATCCCCCGGCGCAGCTTGCGGTCAGGTAGTATTCTCCGCAGAGGACGCAGAGGCTTGGAACAACGCAGGTAAGAAGGTAGTTCTCGTTCGTCTTGAGACTTCTCCCGAGGACATCACCGGTATGAAGGCAGCTCAGGGTATCCTCACCGTTCGTGGCGGTATGACCTCTCACGCAGCAGTTGTTGCTCGTGGTATGGGTAAGTGCTGCGTTTCCGGTTGCGGCGATATCGCAATGGACGAAGAGAACAAGAAGTTCACTCTCGCAGGCAAGACCTTCACCGAGGGCGACTACATCTCCATCGACGGTTCCACCGGTAACATCTACGACGGTCTTATTCCTACCGTTGACGCTGAGATCTCCGGTAACTTCGGCACCATTATGGGCTGGGCTGACGAGTTCCGCACCCTTAAGGTTAGAACCAACGCTGATACTCCTACCGACGCAAAGAAGGCTAGAGAGCTTGGCGCAGAGGGTATCGGTCTTTGCCGTACCGAGCACATGTTCTTCGAGGCAGACAGAATCGCTGCATTCCGCGAGATGATCTGCGCTGACACTGCTGCAGAAAGAGAAGTTGCTCTTGAAAAGATCCTTCCCTACCAGCAGTCCGACTTCGAGAAGCTCTATGAGGCTCTCGAGGGCAACCCCGTTTGCATCCGTTTCCTCGATCCTCCGCTTCATGAGTTCGTTCCTACCACCGAGGAAGACATCGCTCTTCTCGCTAAGGCACAGAACAAGAGCGTTGAGGACATCAAGGCTATCATCGCATCTCTCCACGAGTTCAACCCCATGATGGGTCACCGTGGATGCCGTCTTGCAGTAACTTATCCTGAAATCGCAGCAATGCAGACCAAGGCAGTTATCCGCGCGGCTATCAACGTAAAGAAGGCTCACCCTGACTGGAACGTTGTTCCCGAGATCATGATTCCTCTCGTAGGCGACGTTAAGGAGCTTAAGTACGTTAAGGCTGTTGTAGTTGCAACCGCTGACGCTGAGATCGCAGCTGCAGGCGCTGACCTCAAGTACGAGGTTGGTACTATGATCGAGATTCCTCGTGCATGCCTCACCGCTGACGAGATCGCTGCTAACGCAGACTTCTTCTGCTTCGGTACTAACGACCTTACCCAGATGACTTACGGCTTCTCCCGTGACGACGCAGGTAAGTTCCTCTCCGCTTACTACGATGCGAAGATCTTCGAAAACGATCCTTTCGCAAAGCTCGACACCACCGGTGTTGGCAAGCTCATGAACATGGCTGTTACCCTCGGCCGTCCCGTAAACAACCACCTCCACGTTGGTATTTGCGGTGAGCACGGTGGTGACCCCACATCCGTTGAGTTCTGCCACTCCATCGGTCTTGACTATGTATCCTGCTCGCCGTTCCGCGTGCCGATCGCTCGTCTCGCTGCTGCACAGGCTGCTATCAAGTCCAAGTAAGATTATCTTACAAAATATATCCTCCCGAGAAATCGGGAGGATTTTTTGTATCCGCCCTCTCCCCCACCGCGTGTGCGGTGGGGCTTTTTTGCAGGTTTTATATGTGCAAATTGCAGATTTTTTCGAATTAAAGCGATAAATTTTTCCAAACCCCTTGCATATATAATATTTCTGTGATATAATATGTAGAAGAAATTGACGTGCGCGGCAAAAAATACGCGCATATTCAGATAGAAAGCGACGGTTGTAATATGAATACAAAAACTCTAATGTACGTACTCAAGCGCGTCGGACTTGCACTTTTGACGGTCTGGATAGTTATTACTATCACCTTCTTCGTTATGCACGCAGTACCCGGCGGTCCTTTCCTCGCGGAAAAGGCAATCTCCGAGGCGGCACAGGCAGCACTCGAAGCAAAATACGGCCTCGACAAGCCGCTTTTTCAGCAATATCTTACATATCTTAAGGATATAATCACCGAGTTCGACTTCGGCCCGTCCATCAAGCAGCGCGGACGTGAGGTTATCGACATAATCCTCGACGGTATGAAGACCTCCGCGAAGCTCGGTCTTGCGGCGGCGTTCATCGCGCTCATTTCGGGTACGGTGCTCGGCTCCATAGCGGCACTTCGCCGTAACAGATTCATCGACCGCGTGATAATGGTCGTAACGACTGCTTTCGTTTCGATGCCCTCGTTTATTATGGGTACGTTTATGCTGCTGCTCTTTACCGTGCGGCTCGCTATCCTGCCCGCGAACGGAGCTGAAGCCGGCGGTCTGATACTGCCGACTATCGCACTTTCCCTCTCGCCTATGGCGAACATCACCCGTCTTACCCGCTCGTCTATGCTTGACGTGCTCGGACAGGACTACATCCGTACCGCAAAGGCAAAGGGCGTTTCCGGCACAAAGATAATCTTCAGCCACGCACTCAAAAACGCGCTCATTCCCGTTGTAACCTACTTCGGTCCCATGCTCGCGTATATCGTTACCGGCTCGCTTGTCGTTGAGCAGATATTTGCCGTTCCCGGCATCGGACGCTCGTTCGTCAGCAGCATTATCAACCGCGACTACACGCTTATAATGGGTACAACGATCGTGCTCGCGATACTTATAGTCGTTATGAACCTTGTCAGCGATATTCTCTACAAGGTCATCGACCCGCGTATCACGCTTGAATAAGCACAGCACGGCAGAAAGGAGTAAGCAAGTGAATAAGAAGCCTTTTAGTATGCATCTCGACGTAGATGCGTTTATGCCTGCCGACGCCAAGGAAAAGGAATATATGGTGCAGATGCGCCCCTCCTCCACCTTCTTTCGCGACGGCGTAAAAAGATTCGTAAAAAACAAGGTTGCACTCGTCAGCCTTATAATCGTTGTGATCATCACGCTTTCCTGTATTTTCGTACCCTTCTTTTTCCCCTATTCGTACGACAATCAGCTTGGCGTACAGCCCGGTAAGGCTGTTGACGCAACGTACAACAACCTCTCGCCGTTCAAATACGGTGCCACCGAGCGCGAACGCCTTCTCGGCAAGGTAAACGCAGAGGAAATATACCTCCCCGCTATTCTCAAGTCTACATACGACACGGAGGAGGAAAAGGCACAGGCTATCGAATACCGTGCCACGGTCAAGGCACAGGCGGACGCTATGCTCGCCTCTTACCTTGCAGGCACCTCCTTCGCAGAGCTTAAAGGCTCGCTTTCCGAGGATGAAACCTACACCCTTATTGAGGGCGAAAAGGCAAAGACCTACAAGGACAGAAGTGCTATAAGCGACTGGCTTTGGGAGGTAAACTTCTCCGGTAAGGCTAAACGAACCGAGGGCGATGCAGCGGTTATCGAAACAAACCTCGGCTACCACATAATCCGCTTCGACTCCTACACGGGCGACACGGAAAGCATCTTCCCGCACATCTTCGGCACCGACTCCGCAGGACGTGACTACTTCATCCGTATTGTTTACGGCGCGCGTATTTCGCTCGCAGTCGGCTTCTTTGCAAGTATAATCGTGCTTATTATCGGTATGACTGTAGGTTCTATCTCCGGTTACTGCGGCGGTAAGGTCGACCTTATCATAATGCGTATCGTCGACATTATCTATTCTCTGCCGGATATGCTCCTTATCATTCTGCTCGCGTCCGCGCTCAAGCAGACTAACCTCGACGCACTCATCAAGGGAACTGTCCTTGAAAAGATAGGCGCTAACATCATAAGCCTCTTTATCGTGTTCGGCGTTCTCTATTGGGTTTCGATGTCCCGTCTTATCAGAGGTCAGATCCTCTCGCTCCGTGAGCAGGAATACGTGCTGGCTTCGCAGGCGGCAGGCGCACGCGGCAAATGGATCATCTTCAAGCACCTTATGCCTAACTGCATAAGCGTGGTTATCATCTCCACCGCACTTCAGATACCCAGCGCTATATTCACCGAGAGCTACTTATCCTTCCTCGGACTCGGTGTAAACGCGCCTATGCCCTCGCTCGGCTCACTTGCATCCGATGCGCTCAACGGTATCAACTCGTATCCGCACAGACTCGTTATCCCCGCAATCGTAATTTCGCTCATCGTGCTTTCCCTTAACCTTCTCGGCGACGGTCTGCGCGATGCATTCGACCCCAAGCTCAACGGTTAAGCTACAAGGAAAGGAACGGTCAATTTAATATGCCACTTTTAGAAGTAAATGACCTTCGCACCTCGTTCTTTACCGATGCGGGTGAGGTCAAGGCTGTAAACGGTATATCGTTTAATCTCGATCACGGCAAGGTACTCGGCATCGTTGGCGAGTCCGGCTCGGGCAAATCGGTTACGGCTTATTCAATTATGCAAATACTCGCCTCCACGGGTAAGATCGTCGGCGGATCTATAAAGCTTGACGGTGAAGAGCTCGTCGGTGCAGGCGAAAAAACAATGCGAAAAATAAGAGGCAACAAGGTGTCCATCATATTCCAGGACCCGATGACCTCGCTTAATCCCACGCACACCATCGGCCATCAGATTATGGAAGCCATTCTTCTGCACACCGGCAGAAGCAAGAAGGAAGCACGTGCAAGAGCTGTAGAAATGCTCCGCCTCGTTAATATCAACGAGCCCGAGAAGCGTATGAAGCAGTATCCGCACGAATTATCCGGCGGTATGCGCCAGAGAGTCGTTATCGCGATGGCACTCGCGTGCGAGCCTGATATACTCATAGCTGACGAGCCGACGACCGCGCTCGACGTTACTATTCAAGCGCAGATACTCGACCTTATGTCCCAGCTTCAGAAGGAGCTCGGAATGGCTATCATTATGATAACGCACGACCTTGGCGTCGTTGCACAGATGTGCGACGAGGTTATCGTTATGTACGCAGGCTCAATATGCGAGCAGGGGACGGCTGACGACATATTCTACATTCCCCGTCACGAGTACACCAAGGGTCTTATGCGCTCAATTCCGACGGCCAACACCTTCGGCAAGCGCCTCCAGCCCATCGCCGGTACACCTATTGACCTACTCAATATGCCTGCAGGCTGTCCCTTCGCACCGAGATGCGATGCGGCTATGAAGGTCTGCATCAGAAACAGAGCCGACCGTATGATCATCAACGACGAGCACTATGCGGCTTGCTGGATGAACGTCAAGGCAGGAATAGAGGACGGTTCTCTCGAAAATCCGACCGAAAACGGAGAGGAGAGTGCGGCAAATGAATGATATGACAAAGAAGCCTCTCGTAGAGGTCAAAAACCTTAAGAAATATTTCGACATCAGCACGGGCTTTTTCAAAACAAAGCCCCTTAAGGCGGTTGACAACGTATCCTTCGACATCAACCGCGGTGAAACGCTCGGACTCGTCGGCGAGTCGGGCTGCGGTAAGACCACCGTCGGACGCACCCTTCTCCACCTTTACAAGCCGACCTCGGGCGAGATCATCTACGACGGCAACCCGATCAAGACACGCGCAGATATAAACGAATTCCGCAAAAAGGCGACTATGGTGTTCCAGGACCCGTACTCCTCGCTTAACCCGCGTATGACGGTTTCCGACATAATTGCGGAGCCGCTTGATATACATAAGATGTATAAGGACGAGGCGGAACGCCGCGAAAAGGTGCTCGAGCTTATGGAGCACGTCGGTCTTAACAGTGAGCACGCTTCGCGCTACGCGCACGAGTTTTCCGGCGGTCAGCGTCAGCGTATCGGTATCGCGCGTTCGCTTGCGGTAAATCCCGAATTTATCGTCTGCGACGAGCCGGTATCCGCGCTCGACGTGTCAATTCAGGCGCAGGTTATCAATATGTTCGGCGAGCTTCAGGATAAGCTCGGTCTTACGTATCTGTTTATCGCTCACGATCTTCTGGTCGTACGTCACATCAGTAACCGCATCGCGGTTATGTACCTTGGTAAGATGGTCGAGCTTTGCGACGCCGCTACTATTTACGAGCGTCCGATGCACCCCTATTCCAAGGCACTTATGTCGGCAGTTCCTATGCCCGATCCGAAGATAGCGCGCGCAAACGTGCGTATTCCGCTCTCAACGGATATTCCCTCCCCCTTAAACGCGCCGTCAGGCTGTCCGTTCCGCACACGCTGCACCCACGCGTGCGAGCAGTGCGCTATGGAAACGCCCGCGTTCCGCGAGATTGAGAAGGGACACTTCGTGGCTTGCCACAGAGCTGAAGAGCTCAACTAAAACGTATATTTATGTGCCTCCGGGCGTGCATCCCAAAGCACATTTATATAAAAATTATATTTTCAGAAAGGATAATTCCAAAATGAAAAAGATTATCGCATTGGCACTTGCACTTGTTATGGTCTTCGCTATGGCAGCTTGCGGCAACGATCCCGTTGTTGACAACACCGACGACACCGTAGCAAAGGTAGACGTTCCTACCCTTACTTACCTTTACAACACCAGTGAAGGACACAAGGCAATCGGTGAGTACCTCCAGAGTGCTCTCCAGGTTGCTGGCATCACCATGAACCTCGAGAATCAGGAATGGGCAACCTTCCTTGAGACCCGTAAGAACGGTGACTACTCCGTTGCAAGAAACGGTTGGCTCGCTGACTACAACGATCCGATCTGCTTCCTCGACATGTGGACCTCCGCTTCGGGTAACAACGACGTTCAGTACGGCAAGGGCGCACACGCTGAGCTTGCTATGTACGACCTCGACCTCACCGCTTGGGGCTATGACGTAAAGGTTGAGGACGGCACTTGGGCACAGACCTACGACGTTCTTATCTCCACCATCAAGAGCTGCACCGATACCGAAGCTCGCTATGCAATGATGCACCTTGCAGAGGATATGCTTATGGCTACCGGTTGTATCGTTCCCCTTTACTACTACACCGACCTTTACATGATCGATGACAGTGTAAACGGCTTCTTCTCTAACCCCCTCGGCTATAAGTACCTTATGTACGCTGACGTAGCAGGCGCTACCGATACTATCTCAGTTTGCCTCGCTTCCGAGCCTCAGACTCTTGACCCCGCTCTTAACTCCGCAGTTGACGGCGCTACCATGGTAGCTCACCTCTTCTCCGGTCTTGCTAAGTGGGCTCAGGACGAAAGCGGCAACCTCGTAATCGTTGCTGACGCAGCTGAAGAGCTCGTAGATGGCGTAGTTAACGAGGACGGCACCGTTACTTATACCTATACCATCCGTGAGGGTATGAAGTGGTCCAACGGCGACGAAGTTAAGGCTTCTGACTTCGTAAACGCATGGCAGCGCGCTGCTTCCGCAGAGCTTGGTGCTGACTACGGTTACATGTTCGAGGTTGTTAAGGGCTACGGCACCGACGCTCTCGACGCTACCGCTGACGATGATGCAAGAACCATCACCGTTACCATCAACAACGCTATTTCCTACTGGAATGAGCTTCTCGCGTTCCCGACCTACTTCCCCGTACATGCTTCTGCATACGACAACGAGGCTTGGGCAACCGAACCCGCTACCTACATCTGCAACGGTGCTTACACCATCTCCGCTTGGGAGCACAACAGTGTAATCACCCTTACCAAGAACGAGAACTACTTTGACGCAGAGAACGTTACTATGAACGAGATCAAGATGTTCCTCTCTGACGATGCGAACAATATGCTCTCCAACTTCAAGAACGGTTCTTGGCTCCTCATCGACGACGTTCCCACCAACGAGATTGCAACCCTCAAGGTTGACTACGCAGACGAGTTTGTAATTGCCGGCCAGATCGGTACTTACTACGTATGCTGGAACGTTAACGAGGACCTTCTCCCCGGCTCCACCCTTACCGGTGTTGAAAAGGAACTTGCACAGCAGGAAATCAGAAACGCTATCGCTCTTCTCTTCGACCGCAACTACATTGTTGAGGACGTAGCACAGGGCGGTCAGCTTCCCGCTTCCTCCTTCGTTGCAATGGGTATGACCGACGCTGACGGCAATGAGTTCTACAAGAACGCCGGTGACAGCGATGCTTACGTTGGTTACTACGATGTATCCGAGGATGCTATCGAGGCTAACTACGCAGCTGCTATCGAAATTCTTGCTAAGTACTACAACGGCATTGGCGAATAATTTTCGCTGAAATCACGCCGCACCGTTTAAACGGTGCGGCGTTTTTATTTGCTCTTGAAAATCGCCGCGGTGTGTGATATAATAAAGAAAAAACATCTATGGAGTAAATTATGGCAAAATTCAGTCTTCCTTACGGAAAAGAATACATCACCGCCGAGGTAGCCGACTCGCGTATCGCGGGCGTTCTGACCTCGAATATACATAATGCGAAGGCACAGTGCAGCGAGGAGGAGCTTATAAGAAACGCGCTCGAAAATCCGATCGCCTCTGCGCCGCTTTGCGATCTTGCGAGGGATAAGAAGAAGGTTGTCATCATCGCAAGCGACCACACGCGTCCCGTGCCGAGCAAGGTCATAATCCCGCCGATGTTAGCACAGATCCGCGAGGCGAGTCCCGACGCGGACATCACTATCCTCATTGCGACAGGCTGTCACCGCGGCACGACCGTAGACGAGCTCGTTGATAAATTCGGCGAGGACATAGTAAAGCGCGAAAAAATAGTCGTCCACGACTGCGACGACAAAGATAATCTCGTGACGGTAGGTACCCTTCCCTCCGGCGGCGAGCTTCTTATAAACCGCCTCGCGTTTGAAGCGGACCTGCTTGTATCCGAGGGATTCATAGAGCCGCACTTCTTCGCAGGATTCTCGGGCGGCAGAAAGAGCGTGCTTCCCGGCATCGCGAGCCGCGAGAGCGTGCTTGCAAATCACTGCTCGGAGTTCATCGCGCACCCTCACGCGCGCACAGGCGTACTCGAAAACAACCCCGTCCACACCGATATGCTTTGGGCGGCGAAGGCAGCGAAGCTTGCCTTCATCGTGAACGTGGTCATCGACGAAAACAAGCGCCCGATATTCGCCGTTGCAGGCGACGTCGAGGCGGCACACAAGGTTGGATGCGAGTTTTTATCGAGCCTTTGCCGTGTTAAGCCGTGTGCGGCGGACATCGTCATCACGACAAACGGCGGCTATCCGCTCGACCAGAACATCTATCAGGCTGTCAAGGGTATGACCGCGGCAGAGGCGTGCGTAAACGAAGGCGGCGTTATTATAATGCTCGCGAAGTCGAACGACGGTCACGGCGGCAAGGCGTTCTATGATCAGCTCGCCGACGAGCCTGACATCGACAAGACAATGGCGCTCTTCCTCTCTCGCGAAAGAAACCAAACCGTCCCCGATCAGTGGCAGACGCAGATATTCCTGCGCGTCCTGAAGCGCGCTACGGTAGTCTACATATCGGATGCGCCCGACGAAACCGTTCGCGCGATGCATATGGTGCCCGCGCATTCGATCGGCGAGGCGATGGCTATTGCCGAGGAAATAATCGGCAACAACAAGGCGAGCGTTACCGTAATTCCCGACGGCGTTGCGGTTATGGTTGGGTGAGGCTATCCTATGAACACACCGACCGAAAAGGAAATCGAATACATCCGCGCCTCACTTGGCAAATTTAATGACGAAACCGTCGGCACTGACTCACACACGCCGCTAAACGCCGTCGAATACGACAGCGACGGCAACGTCATCGGCGGCATTCTCGGCGGCACGTATTGGGGCTGGATGTACGTTGATATTTTGTGGGTACACGAGGACCACAGGCGAAAAGGAATCGGCTCGCGGTTACTCAAAGATGCCGAAAACGAGGCCATTCGACGTGGCTGTCACCACGTTCATCTTGATACGATGAGCTGGCAGGCACCCGAGTTTTACAAAAAGCACGGCTATGAGGTCATCGGCATCCTTCCCGACATTCCGAAGGGTAACCAAAAATACCTTTTGATGAAGGCTCTGTAATCAACCCGAAAGCATAAAACCGACAGTCCATAACGGTCTGTCGGTTTTTATATATCAGAATCAACGTCCGCCGCGGCGCTGTGCTTCTTGCCAACCTCAAGGCCGACGCTTGCGCGCTTTATCATACCCGAGCCGAACTTGTTTCGCACCTCGTCCATTGCCAGATCAAGCCGCTTGTCGCGCGCGATACGTGCCTCGTGCGCCTCATCGGGGAAAAGCGTCAGCTGCTCTGCATCGCCGCGGTCGATATCGGAAAGTGCAAGTCCGAGCAGGCGTATCGGCACGCGCTCGTTCCAAAGCTCGCGCAGCAGCACCATCGAAATGCGGTGAATCTCGCCCGTGACGTCGGTCGACACCGAAAGCTTCTTCTGGTGCGATCGGTCTACAAAATCGGTTGTACGGACGGTGACGGATATGCAGTACGCCTTAACGCCGTCGCGGCGCATACGCGTCGCAACGCTGTCAGCGAGCGCGAGCATTACGGGAGATGCGTTACCGTAGCCTGTGATGTCGGTGGCAAGCGTTGTGGAATTGCTGTAGCCCTTGGCTTCCTCGGGTGCGTCGCGCACCACGGAATTGTCGATGCCGTTTGCGCATTGGTGAATATGCTCGCCGCCCTTTTTACCGAGGAATGACACAAGCGTACCGACGTCGCAGCGCGCGACGTCACCTATCGTGTAGAGCGCGTGCCGCTCAAGCTTTTCCGCGGTAGCTGCGCCGACTCCGAGCAGGTCGCGCACGGGAAGCGGCCACATTTTCTCGGCGATTTCGTGCGGCCAGAGCGTGTGCACGCGGTCGGGCTTTTCGAAATCACCCGCCATTTTCGCGCAAAGCTTATTCCGCCCGATACCCACGTTAACGGTGAAGCCGAGCGTGTCGCGGATCTCGTCCTTGATCTTATACGCGATCGCGACGGGATCGGGATATACCGTTTCGGTATCGCTCATATCAAGAAAGCACTCATCGATCGAATACTGCTCAACGACGGGCGCGTATTTTTCGAGCACAGCGACGAATGCGCGCGAGGAGCGCTGATAAAGCTCGAAATCGTGCGGCACAAGTGTGAGCGTCGGGCACTTTCTGAGCGCCATCGCGACGGGCTCGCCCGTTTTAACGCCGTATTTTTTAGCGGGAATGGATTTCGCGAGTATAACGCCGCGGCGCGTTTCTCGCTCGCCGCATACTGCGGACGGTATAAGTCGAAGATCCGCCTCGCCGTTTTTAACGCGCCTTGCCGCTTCCCACGACAAAAACGCGCTGTTGACGTCTATATGGAATATAAGCCGCGCCACCGTGTGTCCCCCTCCCTCGAACATTTGTTTGGTTATATTATAGCATAGATTTTGGCGTTTGTCAAGTGGGGGGTATCCTCGCCGCCTTATGGCGGCTCGGGGACGTACTCCCCACGCGATGTCAATCCAAATTCACATCGCAAATAACATCCGTAAGCTCACTCACGTCACAAAGCTTGTGCGCTCTGCGCTCGCCGATTTTCGAGCTGTCGCACAGAAAGTATCTTTTTTTCGAACGATTCAGCATAATGCGGCGAAGCACCGTCTGCTCCTCCGAGCTGTCGCTCACCTCGCCGTCATCGGAAAGTCCCTGTGACGAAAAGAACACCGCGTCCGCATTTAGCGTTCTGATAAACTCACCTGCCGCATAACCGGCAAGAGCGTATTCATCAGAGAGAAAACGACCACCCGTCGAATATATCTTAAATCCGCGGCTATCAAGTCCGAGGCTTGCCGCATCCGATAGAATCCGCAGATTGTTGGTGATAACCGTAATATCACGCTTGCCGGCAAGATATTTTATCATACGGCGTACGGTAGATGATGCGTCGAGTATTACCGTGTCGCCGTCGTTTACAAGCGCGGCAGCACGCATCGCAAGCTCGCTTTTTATCGCGCTGTGCTCGCCGTCACGCAGCGATACCGGCACACTTCCGCCGCGCTCAGCAAGAACGACACCGCCGTATACGCGCCGCACAAGTCCCTGTGCACAAAGCTGCTCTATGTCACGGCGAACGGATGCCTCGCTCACATATAAAAATCCTGCAAGTTCCTTCATCGTTGCGCTTTTTCTATCATTTAAAAATTTCATTATCATTTCGTGCCGTTCATATTGAAGCATAACGTACCCCTTTCTGAAAACAAATGCAAAAGTTTGAAAGTATCACACCAACATTCTGAGAACCTTTCAAAACGCGCATCACTCCTTGACACAGCGCTTATTTCGCGCTATAATAATACTATACCACGGCTTTCATATTTTTTCAAGTATTTTCACACTTTTTCAAATTACACAAAAAAGGAGAACACCTATGGCAGTAGTAACAATAATCGGCGCGGGAATGATGGGCTCGGCGCTCGTATTTCCGGCACGCGAAAACGGCAACGAGGTGCGCCTTGTCGGCACTCCGCTCGACCGCGATATAATTACCGTCTGCCGTGAGGTGGGCAAGCACCCAAAGCTTCCGCTGCCCTTCCCGAGCGGCGTGAAATACTATCAGATCGAAGAAATGAACGAGGCGATAAACGGCGCTGATATGATAATCGGCGGCGTATCAAGCTTTGGCGTCGACTGGTTCGGCGACGTCGTTCTGCCCGCTATTCCCGAGGAAATACCCGTCCTCACCGTCACCAAGGGACTTTACGACCTGCCCGACGGCACGCTTCTCTGCTACCCCGAATTATGGCGCGAACGCCTTGCCGAAAAGGGTTTAAAGCGCAATCTTAACGCTATCGGTGGCCCTTGCACGAGCTATGAGCTCGTCGTACACGACCAGACCGAGGTCACCTTCTGCGGCAACGATATGAAAACGCTCGAATTTTTAAGGAGCGTTATGACAACCGATTACTATCACGTCAGCCTTTCGACAAACGTCGTTGGCATCGAGAGCGCAGTTGCACTCAAGAACGGATACGCGCTTGGAATAGCGCTCACCATCGGTCTTAATCAGCGTGAGTTCGGCATCGACAGCGAGCTTCACTACAACTCGCAGGCAGGTGTTTACTATCAGTGCGTACGCGAGATGAAGAAGCTTCTCGACATCCGATCGCCGGGCGATTTTGAGGTTCTCGCAGTAGGTCTTGGCGACCTTTACGTCACCGTCTACGGCGGCAGAACGCGCCTTATCGGTATACTCCTCGGTCGCGGTCTTAACATCGACGAGGCGAAGGCGGAGCTTAACGGCGTAACGCTCGAATCGCTCGTTGTAGCCGAGCGTGTGGCGCGCGCTGTACGCACGCTTTCAAAGGCAGGCAAGCTCGACGAGCGCGATTTCCCGCTTCTCTTGCACGTTGACTCCATCCTCACCGAGAAAAAGCCTGCGGACCTTCCGTGGGAAGCATTTACATATCAGAAATAATGCAAAATCACCGCCGGACGGCGGGGGGTTTTTTTATGTTTTTTTA
>JAZQZL010000036.1:0-15732 GCA_045634005.1 Candidatus Flemingiibacterium sp.
AGATATATGAAAAGCCTATCCATAACGGCACTGTTTGCAAAGCCGTCCACGAAATAAAATCTCGCGCGCCGTCCCGCGATGACGCGCTCGCGCCCGACGAAATCGTAATTTATTCCGATGCCGAAAACTCGGTCGAGATATGCGGCGTTTTCCTCAAAGGTTGCCTTAAAGCTTTGTGCCATTTAATCACTTCCCAATGTTTTTTATAATATCATTATTTCCACCTATGGCGGGGATTTACATGCCAAAATACTCCAATATGCCGTTGTAGATGCCGAGCGCAAAGAGATCGGGCTGCTCGCTCATTAAAGCGGCATCGTTTGGGTTCGTTATGTACCCCATCTCAATAAGCGCGGCAGGCATCGCGGTGCGCTTTAGTACGTACAGCGACGGACGCGCGAACACGCCGCGGTTACGCAGTCCCGTGATGAGCGAAAGCTCGCTTACAACGTCCTCGGCAAGATTAAAACCGTTTGAGTCCACGCGGTAGGAAAAGCCCTCGACGCCCGTCCCCGACGGGCTTGTGAACGCGTTCGTGTGCAGGCTCAAGAATATGTCTGCGCCCCATTCGTTCGCCTCGCGTACACGCTGTGCAAGGCTCGATGCGTTCGACGTGCCGACCTGCTCGGTTGGCGAATTTCGGGACGTGCGCGCTTCGAAATGTGGGTTGTTATTGAGAAGCTCGGCTAAAATCCTGCCGATCTCGTATGTAATATCCTGCTCGCGAAGACCGTTACCCTCCGCGCCCGCGTTGGGATTTACGGGATTGTGACCTTGATCTATAAAAACCTTTGGCATAATTTTACCTCCAAAAATTCAGTCAGTACAGTATATTAAAATACACACAAAAGGGTTCGAGAATGAAAGAAATAAAACGAATTTTAAGCTTTACGCGCCGTGCCGTCGACGATTATGAAATGATCGAAGAGGGTGACAAGATCGGCGTTGGAATATCGGGCGGCAAGGATTCGCTCACGCTGCTTTTTGCACTTGCCGAGCTTCGCAGATTTTATCCGAAGAGGTTCGAGCTTGTGGCGATAACTATCGATATGGGCTTTGAGGGCGTTGATTTTACTCCTATCGCTGACCTTTGCCGTGAGCTTGACGTGCCGTTTGTCGTCGTTCCGACACAGATAAGCCATATTGTGTTCGACGTGCGTAAGGAGAAAAATCCGTGCGGACTCTGCGCTAAAATGCGCCGCGGTGCGCTTCACGACGAGTGCAAGCGTCAGGGCTGCAACAAGCTCGCTCTCGGGCACCACTTCGATGACGTCGTTGATACGTTTATGCTTAACCTTTTCTACGAGGGCAGGCTCGGCTCATTCTCTCCCGTCACCTATCTCTCTCGCAAGGATCTGACGATGATACGTCCGCTTCTTTACGCGCAGGAGAAGGACGTGCGCTATTTCGTGAACCGCCATCCGCTGCCCGTTATCGAGTCGCCGTGTCCTGCTGACAAGAACACCGAGCGCGAGGCGATGAAGCAGCTGCTTGCGACAATGGAGCGAAACAACAAAGGACTTCGCCACCGCATATTCGGTGCACTCCAGAAGGCAGGCATCGACGGCTACAAGGAAGCGAAGATAACCGTTTTTCCCGATGACGAATGATTTTTGTCATTCGCGCGGATAAATTTACGAAATTCGCTTTATTTTTGAGATTATATATGATATAATAATACATTAGTTTTATAGATATTAAGAAATCCTTTCACAAGGGAGAACAGATATGTGCGGATTTGTAGGCTTTTCAGGAAAGCTTGAAAACAAAAAAGAAATACTTAATAAGATGATGAACCGCATTATACACCGCGGTCCCGACTCCGAGGGCGAGTTTATAAGTGAAAACGTCGCGCTCGGATTTCGCCGTCTGTCGATAATCGACCTTGGCGGTGGCTCGCAGCCGATATACAACGAGGACGGCAGCGTGGCCATCGTCTATAACGGCGAAACGTATAATTTCCCCGAGCTTCGACGTGAACTCGAGGCAGACGGTCACGTTTTCTCGACCGACACCGATACAGAGGTGCTTGTTCACGGCTGGGAAAAGTGGGGAGAGGAGCTTGCATCGCATCTTCGCGGTATGTATGCGTTCGTTATCTACGATAAGAACAAAAATATGCTCTACGGCGCGCGCGATATTTTCGGCATAAAGCCGTTCTACTACTATCGCACAAGCGAGGGCGACTATATATTCGGCTCGGAGATAAAGGCGTTCCTCGAGCATCCGAAATTTGAAAAGAAGCTTAATAAAAAGGCGCTTCGTCCGTATCTTACTTTCCAGTATTCCGCGCTTGACGAAACCTTCTTCGAGGGTGTTTACAAGCTTCCGCCCGCGCATTATTTCACGCTCCCGCTCGGCTCTGGTGAGGCTATGTCTACCGTGCGCTATTGGGACGCGGACTTCACCGAGGTTGCAGGCGATTTTGATAAGTACGTTGACGAGATCGATAAGACCGTTCACGAATCCGTTGAGGCGCACCGCATAAGCGACGTTAAGGTCGGCGCGTTTTTATCGGGCGGCGTTGATTCAAGCTACATCACCGCGTGCCTTATGCCCGACAAGACCTTCTCGGTCGGCTTTGCATACGATAAATTCAACGAAACCGATATGGCAAAGGAGCTCTCGGACAAGCTCGGTATCGAAAACTACCGCAAGATGATTTCTGCGGACGAGTGCTTTGATAACCTCTCGGATATACAGTATTATATGGACGAGCCGCAGTCTAATCCGTCGTCCGTTCCGCTTTACTTCCTCGCAAGACTCGCAAAGGAGCACGTCACCGTCGTTCTGTCGGGTGAGGGCGCAGACGAGATCTACGCAGGATACGAGTGGTACGACGAGGCAGGCGCGATGAAGAAGTACAAGCGACTTCCGAAATTCATCCGCGTTGCGGCGGCAGGTGTTGCAAAAAGACTCCCGTACTTTAAGGGACACGATTTTATCATAAAGTCGAGCGGTAATCCCGAGGACTACTTTATCGGTCAGGCGATGGTCTGGGACGAAAAGGATGCTGTACGCGTGCTTCGTGACGAATACAGATGCGGACCGAGCATTAAAGAGGTCACCGCGCCGATCTATGCGCGCGTGAAGGACAAGAGTGAGCTTGACAAGAAGCAGTACCTCGATCTTAATCTGTGGATGCCCGGCGACATACTTTTGAAGGCTGACAAGATGAGTATGGCAAGCTCGCTTGAGCTTCGCGTTCCGTTCCTTGACAAGAAGGTGATGGAGCAGGCGCAGGCGCTTCCGCACGAATACAAGATCAACGGCAAGAATACAAAGTACATCTTCCGCAAGGCGGCTAACCGCACGCTTCCCGATGAGTGGGCAGACCGCAAGAAGATGGGATTCCCCGTTCCGATACGCTTCTGGATGCAGGAGGACAAGTACTACGAGCTTATAAAGAGCGAGTTTACAAGCGACGAGGCGAAAGAGTTCTTCGACACCGATTACCTCGTGTCCATTCTCGACGCACACAAGTCGGGTGCGGCAAACAACGGCAGACGTATCTGGACCGTGTTTGTTTTCCTTACGTGGTACCGCCGCTATTTCGTAAACGAGGCATGATTCTTTGGTGTTTTTCATAAATATGAGTTGAAAGTCAGGTTTAATATAAATGGACAACAAAAATATAATTCCCGTACTGCTCGGCGCAGACCTTAACTGCTACAACGTAGCGCGCGCCTTTCATGCAGAGTACGGTGTGAAATCCTACGCGTTCGGAAGATACGCTATCGGCGCGTCGAACTACACTCGCATAATTAATTTCACTGCTGTCGAGAAGCTCGACGAGCCCGACGTAATGGTGGAAACCCTTATGAAGTTTGCAGACGAGCACGAGGGCGCAACCCTCATCGCGTTCGGCTGTACCGATGACTATGCGGATATGCTTATCCACTACGGCGACAGACTTCGCCCTCGCTATATCGTGCCGTACATCGGTGCGGACCTTTTCGAGCGCCTTGCGTATAAGGCTAATTTCTACGAGGACTGTGATAAACACGGCATACTCTATCCGAAGACCGCGATAGTCACTCCCGAAACCGATCTCGAAACAGAGCTTTCCGAGGAGGCTCTCGGCTTTTCCTACCCGATAATCATCAAGCCCTCTGCGAGTGCGCTCTATTGGAAGCATCCCTTCGACAAAATGAAGAAGGTATACACCGCAGGCAGTGTGCTTGAGGCGCAGATAATTATTCGCCGCATTTACGAGGCGGGCTATCCCGAGAAGATAATCCTTCAGGATATGATTCCCGGCGACGACTCGAAGATGCGTGTGCTTACCGCTTATTCGGACAAGAACGGCAAGGTAAAGATGATGTGCCTCGGTCACGTTATTCTGGAGGAGCACACGCCGAAGGGGCTTGGCAACCACTGTGCGATCGTTACCGAATATGATCGCGAGCTTATGGATAAGTTCAAGGCATACCTTGAGGAAATCGGTTTTGTCGGCTACTCGAACTTTGATATTAAATTTGACGAGCGCGACGGTACATTCCGCGCGTTTGAGATAAATCTCCGCCTCGGTAGAAGCAACAACTACGTTACAAGCGCAGGCTGTAACGTTGCGCGCTACATTGTTGACGACCTTGTTGAAGGTGGGGACCTCGGCGACACGTACTACTGTGACAACGAGGTGTTCTGGCACAGCGTTCCAAAGGGAGTTGTGTACGAATACTGCCGCGATAAGAATATGGCGGCAAAGGCGAAGGCACTCGCGAAGGCGGGTAAGGCACACGCTTCTCTGTGGTACCGTCCCGACACGTTTATGAATCTTCGCCGCGTGTTCTTCCTTGTGATGCACGGATACAACCACTACGGCAAGTTTAAGAAGTACTATGGAAAAGAATAAAAGCGGCAAGCTTCTCGGTATTCTCGGCGGTCTTGGCCCGATGTCGACGGTGTATTTCTACGAAATGCTCACCGAGCTTACAAAGGCGGACTGTGACCAGGAGCATATCGACATCGTAATTTCGAGCCGTGCGACCACACCCGACCGCACCGCGTTTATAACGGGTGCATCGTCGGACGATCCGCTTACCGCGATGATTCCCGATGCGAAAAAGCTTGTGGGATTTGGTGCGGAGCTTATCGCGATCCCGTGTAACACCGCGCACTATTTTTACGACAGCCTCAATAAAGAGATCGATATTCCGATACTCAACATCATCGAGGAGTCGGTAAAGGCGCTCAAGGCGCGCGGAGTTTCGCGCTTCGGTCTGCTTGCGACCGACGGCACCGTAAACTCGCGCACTTATCAGAAGTACTGCGACGTGCACGGCATTGAGTGTATAGTACCCGACGCACCGCATCAGGCTCGCGTTATGGAGCTTATCTACGCGCAGATAAAAATGGGTAAGGAAGCCGATATGGAAAGCTTTTTTGAGATAGCGCACTATATGCGCTCACTCGGCTGCGAGCGACTGATACTCGGCTGCACCGAGCTTTCTCTTATCAAAAAACGCGCAAAGCTCGGCGAGTTCTACGTTGACTCGCTTGAATGCCTTGCGCTTGCTACTATACGCGCGTGCGGTAAAACGACGGTATTTGACTAAGGAGTCACCCTATGATACTTACGAAGATCCTTGCGGATATTGAATATACCTCGAATAAGAGTGAGGATGTGCTCTACGACACAGAGGTGTCCGACATCGTCTACGACTCGCGAAAGGCTACGGCAGGCACTATGTTCGCTTGCCTTGTAGGCGCGGCGGCGGACGGCCATAACTTCGCTACGAAGGCGTACGAAGGCGGTTGCCGCGTATTCCTCACAGAGCGCGACCTTACGCTTCCCGAGGATGCGATAGAGGTGCGTGTTTCCGACACGCGTGAGGCACTCGCACTTGCATCGGCGGCTGTATTCGACTATCCCGCGCGTTCGCTTGCCATAATCGGCATCACGGGCACGAAGGGCAAGACCACGACGGCATCGCTCGTTGCTGATATACTCAACGCGGCGGGCATTAACACCGCGTATATCGGCACGACAGGCATCGTGATAAACGGTAAGCGTACACCCACGAAGAATACCACTCCCGAAAGCTACGAGCTTCACCGCGCGTTTAAAACGATGGTGGAGAGCGGCGTTTCGGCGGTTGTTATGGAGGTGTCGAGTCAAGCGGTATATATGCGCCGCACAGTTGGCATACACTTCCACGTCGGCGTATTCACAAACCTCTCGCTCGACCACGTCGGCGGAGTTGAGCACCCGACGTTTGAGCATTATATGAACTGCAAGGCGGCGATGTTCGCACAGTGCCGCTATGCTATATTCAATAACGACGACGAGCACTATACCGATATGGTGAGAGCGTCAAGGGCGATAAACTCCACCTTCGGTGTGAGCGAAAATACGCCGCACGACTACTCGGCACGCGATATTGCAAGATTCGAAAAGGGCAACGTACTCGGCACACGCTTTACCTTGAGGAGCGTTATGGGCGAGGATACGGTTGAAATTTGTATGCCGGGCGAGTTTAACGTATATAACGCGCTTGCGGCGATTGCCGTGGCACAGCGTTTCCAGATACCGACGGCTACTGTAAAAGCGGCGCTCGCAAAGGCGACCGTGCGCGGCAGATTTGAGATAATTGAGGCTCTGCCGAACGCAGTTACTGTCATCGACTACGCGCACAACGAGGCATCGATGCGCGCCGCACTTGAAACGATACGCACGTATGACCCGACACGGCTTGTGGTGCTCTTCGGTTCGGTCGGCGGACGAAGCGAGCTTCGTCGCGCAGAGCTTGGACACGTTGCGGCAAGTCTTGCGGATTTTTGCATCATAACGAGCGACAATCCCGACCGTGAGCCGCCCGAGAATATCATCGCTGACATCGAAGCGGCTGTGGAGGAGCTTTCCTGCCCGTACGTGTCCTTCGTCGACAGACGCGACGCCGTATGCTACGCTATCGACAACGCGCGCGACGGTGACTGCATCCTCTTCGCAGGGAAGGGACACGAGGATTATCAGATAATTGCCGGCGAGTACGTACACTACGACGAGCGCGAGGAGATACTTGCTGCCGCCGCGGCAAGACTCGCAAGGGTAGACTAAAGGAAACGAAAAATGAAGATACTTATTTTAGGTCTTGGACTTATCGGCGGCTCTCTTGCGAGAGCGCTCAAATACTTTACGGATAACGAGGTCTGCGGCTTCGACACCGACGAGGAGGCTGTACGCCGCGCGGTGCTCGTGGGCGCGTGCGACGAGGCGTGGAGCACTATGCCAAGCTCATTTGAATATGACGTTATTGTGCTGGCGGCGTATCCGCGCGCGAGTGTGGAGTTTCTCACGCAGCACGGAGCGGATATTCCAAAGAGCGCGTACGTGTTCGACCTTGGCGGCATTAAGCGTACCGTTTGCGAGGTAGGCTTTGAGGCGGCAGAGAAGTACGGCTTTACCTTCATCGGCGGCCACCCTATGGCAGGCACGCAGTACTCGGGCTTTACGGCATCGCGCGAGTCGCTTTACAAGAGCGCGACGATGATACTTACGCCGCCCGACGGAATTTCAAAGGACAAGCTTGACTTTGCCGTGGATTTCTTCAAATCGGTCGGCTTTGGCGCTATCAACGTAACCACCGCCAAAGAGCACGACGAGATAATCGCGTACACCTCACAGCTCGCGCACGTGCTGTCCAACGCGTACGTTAAAAGTCCGCGTGCAAGACTGCACCGCGGCTATAGCGCCGGAAGCTTTCGTGACCTTTCGCGTGTGGCGCATCTCAACCCGAAGATGTGGACCGAGCTTTTTATGGACAACCGCGACAATCTCATAGGCGAGGTCGAGCTGCTTGCAAAAAATCTGCTCGATTACGCCGATGCGATGAAGTCGGGCGACGCCGAGCGCTTGTACGCTCTGCTCGACGACGGAAGCCGCATCAACGACGAGATAAAAGGTGAATAGAAAAACGCCCCTACGGGAAAATCATACATTCATCCCGTAGGGGCGAACTGCGTTCGCCCGCGGACGACCAATGGTCGCCCCTACAAAATATAGACCACATAAACAAACCGGTGGGAGCAAGCCCCCAACCTACGGAATCGGCTTAGACCGACGAATATGCCGTAGGGAGCATTTCATATGCTCCCGAACACCCGTGAAACGGCACACGAAACAAAGCCTCCCTTGTGCAAAGGGAGGTGGCACGCGGAGCGTGACGGAGGGATTGGGAACCGTAATCGCTTGTAATGGCCAATCCCTCAGCCGCCTACGGCGACAGCTCCCTTTACACAAGGGAGCCTTGAGGAAAGATTGCGTTGTTTAGAGGTTGCTTATATACTCGCACAATGCCGTGAGCCTTGCGCGAACGGTCGCGGCGTCGACAATGTCCGCCGAGCGGAATTTTACCGTGCCTGATGTGTCGGCTGGGATACGTACGAGAAGCGTAAGCGTGCCGTCTGTGCCCTCGCACTCGAGCAGTACGCCGAGCGAGCCTGCAAGGTCCTTTACAGCGGCAAGCTCAAGGTAAAGATGCGGAAGGTACGAGGCGAGCCCGTCAAAGCTTTTCGGCGAGTCGCCTGTAACGTCGGGCGATGTAGTCAGCGAAATGTCGAGGAAGGTGCCGCTTGTATTAAGGCTACAGTCCGCCGTGATTTTGCCGTCCGTAGAAACAAGCGCGAGCGTACAAATAAGCGTAGTAGCGATGAGGTATACGTGAAGGGGCTGAACGTTTGTTGTAAACGGCTCGCACATATTCTTATTGTAGCTGATGCTCGCACCGATTGAGGTGAGTGCTGCAGAGCTCTCGCCCATTACGATGTCGAGCTCGGTGTATACGTCGCTCGAGGGCACCGCGCTGTAAAGCATACTCTCCTGACGGCGCTTATTAAACTCCGTGAGCCGCACGAGCATCGCACAGGCCCATTCGAGATGCTTGAGGTTCGATTTTTCGGCGGTGATAAGCTGTGCAAATGCGTCCGAAACGTTTGTGAGTGCCTTGTCAACGTACGGTTCAAAGGGCGCCTTCTTTAGTATAGCCTGCGGCTCGATTATTATCGCGAGATACCTCTCGCCGGCTATAGTACCGCCTACGGCTATAATCGGCGTTTTTCGCTCGCCAAGTGTAAGCTCGGCTAGCGTCGCACCGATAAGCGACGTTAGCGCGTCACGCTCGGTCTGCGAGAATATTTTCGACATATTCTTGCCGAGCGAAAGCGGGCGCAGTACGCCCCTTGCGCCGTGACTTATCATACACACGCGGAAATTTTCATCGCATACTATTACAGGAATAACGCACTCGGCAAGCGCGGTGGCGCCGACGAGTGCGTACAGTTTTGGATTGTAGCTTGATGACACGCTGAACACCCTCTATTCATATGAATATATACTCTTATAATATATTATAGCATTTTAGGGTGTGTCTGTCAATACACATCAGCCGAGCAGAACGTCAGCCGCGAGCATTATTGCAAAGCCGACGAGCAGGGCGTACGTTGCGCCGCGCTCACTGCCGTGTGCGTGTGTTTCGGGTATCATTTCGTCGCTTATTACGTAGAGCATCGTGCCGCCTGCAAATGCAAGTGCGAACGGGAGCACAGCCGTGGATACGCTGACCGCAAAGTAGCCGATGAGCGTGCCGACGACCTCAACGAGCCCCGTTGCCATAGCCGCGATAAACGTCTTTTTAGGAGTAACACCCGCGGCGAGCATAGGGCCGATTATGACCATACCCTCGGGGATATTCTGAAGCGCGATACCGCCTGCTATCATAAGTGCGCCCGAAACGTCGCCCGAGCCAAAGCCTACGCCTGCCGCGATACCCTCGGGCAGATTATGTATAGCGATGGCCGTGACGAAAAGCAGCACCTTGCCGAGATTTGCGTTGTTGTGTGCTTCGGTGTCCGCGCCGACGAATTTATGCAGATGCGGTACCAGCTTGTCGATAAGGTTGAGGCAGACGGCGCCTGTGAATATACCTGCGACCGTTATGAGGATACCGAATCTGCCGCCGTACTCAAGCGAGGGCATAATAAGACCAAGAACTGCGGCGGCGAGCATTACGCCTGCCGCGAAGGAGAGTACGATATCCGAAAATTTGTGTGATATATTTTTAAAGATAAAACCGATCAGCGCGCCGAAGATAGTTGCACCGCCGACGCCGACTGCGGTTAAAAGTACCATTTCCATAGGATACCCCCGAGATGTTACTATATCCGCCGACGCTCGCGCCGGCGGATATACTTTATTTATTCAGTCACAGAAAATTCGTCCTTGCCGACTCCGCAGAGAGGGCATTCAAAATCGTCGGGAAGATCCTCGAAAGCCGTGCCGGGAGCGATACCGTTATCGGGGTCGCCTACAGCCTCGTCATATTCCCATCCGCATACGTCGCATACATACTTTTTCATAATATTATTTTCCTTTCAAATGTATAAATTTTTTCTTAAAGCACCAGAGAGGGCGCTGAGTAGATTCTCGCCGCAAGCTCCTGATTCAAGAGGTAAAGGCTTCTCGGATCTGTGCCAAACAGCTCCATCTTCGATATGAGGTCATTTGCATTGGTTTCCTCCTCACCCTGCTCCTTAACGAACCAGTCGAGGAACTGCATCGTGCGGAAATCCTTAACCTCATAAGCCGCCGCATAGATGTCGTTGATAAGCGAGGTTACGTATTCTTCGTGCTCGAGTCCGGCTTTAAGTACATCCATATGGCAGGTGATCTTCTTGTCGGGCTTTGCGATAGCCTCGAGGGTGACCGCCATATTTTCGTTCTGCAGGTACTGATAGAAGAGCATCGCGTGATCTCTCTCCTCCTCGGCCTGGATCATATACCAGTTAGCAAAGCCGTCAAGCCCTGCCGCTTTAAAGTAGTTGGAGAATTCGAGATAGAGATAAGCTGAATAGAATTCCTTGTTTATCTGCTGATTTAACAGCTCGTGTACCTTTTTGTTTAACATAGTATTTTCCTCCTTAATTTTTAGCTTATAGGTTCAAAGTCAGCCGCGCCGTGCTTACAGAGCGGGCAGACGTAATCAGCCGGAAGGGTGTCGCCCTCGTATACGTATCCGCATATCTTGCAGACGTAGCCCTTTTTGCCATCGGTTTCGGGCTTTGGCTTTACGTTGTTCTGATAATACGTGTAGGTCATCGTTTCGCGCTCGGAGATAACTCTCGCTTCAGTTACGCTGCATATGAACATACCGTGCGTGTCAAGGTCAACGTACTGCTCGACCTTTAATGACATAAACGAGTTGATGTATCTCGGTAAGAACACAAGCCCGTTATCACTGCGAAGCGGCGCACATCCCTCGAACTTGTCAACGTTTCTGCCGCTTTGGAAGCCGAACGTTTCGAACACCGCGAACGGTGCATCGGTCGAGAGGCAGTTGATGTTCATTTTGCCCGTCTGCTTTATGATGTGGTGCGAGTAGTTTTCCTTGTTTATTGTAACTGCTATACGGTTCGGCGTGTTGGTGACCTGCGTTACGGTGTTGACGATAAGACCGTTGTCCTTCTTGCCGTCGTTTGAGGTGATAACGTAGAGTCCGTAGCCGATGTTGAAGAGCGCGGAAAGATCGTTCTTGTTAGCGGTTTCGTCGCGGCGTGCGAGGTATTCCATCGAAAGCTCGCCGGCCATCGCGTCGAGTGCCGAGAGGCTTTCCTCGTTGAGCGAGGAGAGGATCCTTACCGTCGTGTCGGTGAAGGTTAGATTCTTCGACTTTTCGAGCTTGTCGCGCATGATCTTTGCTGCTATAGGTGCCCAGCTGCCGTTCTCGATAAGAGCAACGGTTCTCGATTGGAAATTACGCTCGGTCAGATGGTCGATGAACTCGCGCATATATGGGAAGATATCCGCGTTATATGTGGTCGTCGCGAGGACAAGCTTACTGTATTTGAACGCGTCTGCGACCGCTTTTGACATATCGCATCTCGCGAGGTCATATACGGTAACTTTCGGGCAGCCGTTCGATATGAGCTTTTCCTCGAGAAGCTTGACCGCCTTTCTTGTGTTCCCGTAAACGGAGGAGTATGCGATAACGATGCCGTCCTCCTCGGGCTGATAGCTCGACCAGGTGTTGTAAAGACCGAGGTAGTAGCTAAGGTTCTCTGAAAGCACGGGACCGTGGAGCGGGCAGATCTTCTCGATATCAAGCGTTGCCGCCTTCTTGAGAAGCGACTGCACCTGCGCGCCGTACTTGCCGACGATGCCGATGTAGTAGCGTCTTGCTTCGTCAGCCCACGCTTCGTTTGTATCGGGAGTGCCGAACTTGCCGAAGCCGTCGGCAGAGAAGAGCACCTTGTCAAAGGAATCGTAGGTCACGATGACCTCGGGCCAATGAACCATCGGAGCTAAAACAAAGGTGAGGGTGTGTTTGCCGAGCGATAGGGTGTCACCCTCGCCGACGGTGATTCGTCTGTCCTCAAACTCTGTGCCAAAGAAGTTCTTCATCATTGCGAACGCCTTTGCCGATGCAACTATTGTTGCGTTCGGATAAGCCTTTGCGAAGGTGTTTATGTTGGCGGCGTGGTTGGGCTCCATATGCTGTACTATAAGGTAATCGGGAGTACGTGCACCGAGCGTGTTCTCGATGTTATCGAGCCATTCGTGAGTGAAGGAAGCATCGACGGTGTCCATTATCGCAATCTTTTCGTCGATGATTGCGTAGGAGTTGTAGGAGATGCCGTTTGGCACCTTGTACTGACCCTCGAAGAGGTCAATCGCCTTATCGTTGACGCCGATGTATTTTATGTCGTTTGTAATAAGCATTTATATTTCCTCCGTATTTGAGTTACTACTATTATTATAGCAACTATATTTTAAATATTCAAGATGCTAAAAGCGTTTTTTTGTCCGCCCCTTGATTTTCTGATACAATTATAGTATAATATCAGTAAGATATCTGTTGAAATTTCAACAAAAGGATGAGAAAATGCAAAAATATTTAAAAATTTTGAAAAAATGCTTGCTTTTCTGCGATGCGACGGAGGACGAGATACTAAAAATGCTCGGGTGCCTCGGCGCACGCGTGACGGAGTTTGATAAGAAATACACCGTTATCGCCGAGGGCGGTACGGCGAAGTATATCGGTATAGTCCTCTCCGGAAGCGTGCAGGCTGTGAGCCTTGATTACTATGGAAACCGTAGCATAATCGCCGAGTACGGCGTCGGAGAGCTTTTCGGAGAGGCGTTTGCCTGCGCCGAGGTCGATGCGATACCGATAAGCGTTATCGCTAACGAGCCGTGCGAGATAATGCTCATCGACTCCTCGCACATTTTAAACGACTGCAAAACACGCTGTCCGTTCCATCAGCAGATGATATACAATCTGATGCGCAATCTTGCAAAGAAGACGATCGAGTTTCACCAGAAACTCGAGATAGTGTCACAGCGCACGACGCGCGATAAGTTACTTGCTTATCTTGCGACGTATGCGAAAAGGGTTGGCAGGAATAGCTTCAAAATACCGTTTGACCGGCAGGAGCTTGCGGATTATCTCGAGGTTGACCGAAGCGGCCTGTCAGTCGAGATAAGCAAGCTTAAAAAAGAGGGAATACTCGAGAGTGATAAGAATTATTTCGAATTATTATAATATGGAAGGTGGGAGTTTACTCCCGCCTTTTTATTTTACTCTTGACATTTTTCAAAAGATATGCTATAATAACAAGCGATATATAACACTTGTTATTTATGGAGGGAAATATGCCGCCAAAGGTAAAGGTAACAAAAGAGGACATAATAAAAACAGCCGTCGAGCTTGTAAGACAAAGCGGTGCAGATGCGCTTAACGCCAGAAGTGTTGCCGCGGCGCTCGAATGCTCAACACAGCCGATATTCTCGAATTTTGCGACGATGGACGAGCTTCGCTTCGCCGTTATCAAGGCGGCGGACACGATGTGTGGCGACTACATAAGCCGCGAGGTCGCGGGTGGAAAATATCCGCCGTACAAAGCGAGCGGCATGGCGTACATCCGCTTTGCCAAAGAGGAGAAGGAGCTATTTAAGCTTCTCTATATGCGCGACCGCTCGGTGGCAGAGGTAGAGGCAAGCGCAGGGGACAAGCTTACAGAGCAAATGGAGAGCAGGGTGCACGATAATACGGGACTTGTCGGCGACGATACGAAGCTCTTTCATCTCGAAATGTGGGTGGTAGTGCACGGAATCGCGTCGATGCTTGCTACAGGCTTTATTGAACTCGATTGGGAGCTTATCAGCAAGATGCTGACAGACACGTATATGGGACTGAAAAAGCAGTACGGGGTGGAATGATATTATGAAGGCAATTAAAATTGATGGCTTAACTAAAAAATATAAGGACGTTGTTGCTGTAGATTCTCTTGAGCTTACCGTAGAGGTGGGTGAGCTTTTCGCGCTTCTCGGTATCAACGGCGCAGGCAAGACCACGACGATAAAAATGCTGTCCTGCCTTACCGAACCGACGTCGGGGGATGCTTTCCTGATGGGACACAGCGTAAGACATGAGGCTGCGGCGGTAAAATCGCTTATCGCGGTGTCGCCGCAGGAAACAGCTGTCGCGCCCGGACTTTCTGTGCGCGAAAATTTAGAGCTTATATGCGGTGCATACGGCTTTTCGAAGGATAAGCGTCAGGCGAAGACAGAGGAGATTGTCGAGCTTCTTTCACTCGGCAGCGTGATAGACAAAAGAGCAGGCAAGCTATCTGGTGGCTGGCAGCGCAGGCTCAGCATCGCGATGGCGCTCATCAGCGAGCCGCAGATACTTTTTCTTGATGAGCCGACGCTCGGCCTTGACGTTATCGCGCGAAGCGAGCTGTGGGATATTATCCGCGCGCTCAAGGGCAAGGTTACGGTAATACTGACCACGCACTATATGGAGGAGGCGGAGGCGCTCTCTGACCGTATAGCTATTATGAAGGACGGACGGCTTCTCATCTGCGACAGCGCGGAGAATATTAAAACTGTGGCAGGATGCGATAATTTTGAAGAAGCGTTCGTGCGCATCGTTAAGGAGAGTGTAAAATGAGAATGCTTACTTTTGCAAACAGAAATACGAAGGAGATCCTTCGCGACCCACTTAATTTGGCGTTCGGACTTGGATTTCCGCTTGTGCTCATTTTGCTGATGAGCGCAATTCAGGCAAATATCCCGGTGGAGCTTTTTGCTATCGAAAGCCTCGCTCCCGGAGTTGGCGTTTTCGGGCTTTCGTTTATGTCGCTCTTTTCGGCGACACTTATCGCAAGGGACAGAAAGAGCTCACTTCTCCATCGCCTTTACACCACGCCGATGACACCCGTCGATTTTATCCTCGGTTATACTCTGCCGATAATCCCGATCTCCGTGGCGCAGAGCATTATATGCTACGCCGTAGCGGTGATCCTTGGTCTTGACGTGACGGTTGGCATACTTTATGCGACCCTATTCGTTATACCGATAAGCGTATTTTTCATCGCGTTAGGACTTCTTTGCGGAAGCGTGCTAAACGATAAGCAGGTCGGCGGCATCTGCGGCGCACTTTTAACAAATGTGTCGGGCTGGCTTTCGGGCGTGTGGTTTGACTTGAATCTTGTGGGTGGCGCGTTCAAGAAAATAGCGTACGCGTTGCCGTTCGTGCACGCAGTTGAGCTTGAGCGTGCGGTACTTGGCGGCGACTTTAGTGCGATATTCCCACATATATGGTGGGTGGTCGGCTATGCGGCGGTGACGCTTATTTTTGCGGTGCTGCTGTTTCTCCGTCAGATGAAAAAACAATAAGAAAATCGAGGGCGCACGCGGCGGGTTTTTCATTATTTTTTTTATGTAAAATCTGC
>JAZQZL010000037.1:0-39291 GCA_045634005.1 Candidatus Flemingiibacterium sp.
ACATTTGATCCGGAGAGCAATTATGAAAAAATACGACGTTGCCGCGTACGTTTGGCCCGCGTATACGGGCGATGAACCGAGAACGAGAATATTCTGGGAGGAAGGCATCGGCGAGTGGCAGTCTGTCAAGAATTCAGCGCCCAAGGATAACGGCTACCACTGGAACCGAAAGCCCGTTTGGGGCTACGTAAACGAGGCTGACCCGTATGTTATGCAGATGGAGATCGACGCCGCGGCCGACCACGGTGTTAACGTGTTCATCTACGACTGGTATTGGTACGACAACCGCCCATTCCTCGAGAATTGCCTCAACGACGGCTTTTTAAAGGCTCCCAATAACAACAGAATGAAGTTCTACATAATGTGGGCGAACCACGATGCGAACTATCTTTGGGACATCAGAAGCGCTGACGACGTCAGAGGAACCATCTGGGAGGGAAGAGTTGACCGCTCGCAGTTCGAGATCATCGGTAAGCGCTGGATCGAACAGTACTTCACAAAGGACAACTACTATAAAATAAACAACGAGCCCGTTGTCAGCATCTACGATATGTATAATTTCGTAAGCGGACTTGGCGGAATCGAAGCGGCGGCGGATGCAATGAAATGGCTTTCAGATGAAGCTAAAAGTATCGGACTCGGTGGCGTGCATTTCCAGTTTATCTGTTGGGTTGGCCGCACACAGAACGTTACCGGCCTTGACGGCGGACGCGTTAACGTCACGCCCGAGCATCTCGAGAAGATGGGCTTTGCATCGCTCACGCACTATCAGTTCGTACATATCGTAGAGATGAACAGGGATTATATCGCAATACTCGAAAACGCTAAAAAGGGTTGGCGGAATGCCACCGATTCGCATAATATCCCGTATTTCCCGCACGTTTCGGTGGGGTGGGATAACAACCCAAGATTTAAGAAATACAGAGCGGATATCGTTGAAAACAACACGCCTGAAAATTTTGAATTTGCACTTCGCGAGGCAAAGAAATTCGCGGATGAGAACGGCGTTTCGCTCATCACGCTCAACAGCTGGAACGAATGGACTGAAACGAGTTATTTACAGCCCGACAACCTGTACGGATACGGATATCTCGAAGCAGTAAAACGCGTCTTTGTTGACGAAGAATAAAGGAGCAATTATGAATTTCACCAAGCTTAAAAATTTCCTTGACGATATGGTTGCAACCGGTCGTACGCCCGGCTGCTCGGTCGTCGTTTATAAGGACGGAAAGCTTGCATTTACTCATTCTGTAGGCGTTTCCAACATCGAAAGCGGCGCTAAAATGACGGGTGAGGAGTATTTCAACATCTATTCCTGCTCGAAGGTTACCACCGTCACCGCCGGAGCACAGCTTCTTGAGAAGGGCGCATTTTTGCTCTC
Organism: Candidatus Flemingiibacterium sp.; assembly: GCA_045634005.1. Classification (GTDB taxonomy): domain Bacteria; phylum Bacillota; class Clostridia; order Oscillospirales; family CAG-272; genus Flemingiibacterium. Next base: position 1,382 of record JAZQZL010000037.1, read on the forward strand.
CGATCCGCTTTACGACTATCTGCCCGAGTACCGCCATATGACGATTAAAACGGCTGACGGCGACATTGTTGAGGCGAAAAATCCCATCACTGTCGGCGATCTTTTTACTATGAGTACGGGCTTTGATTATAACTTCAATTCGCCCGCGATCACCGAGCTTCGCGAGAAAAATCCAAACTACACCACAGAGGATTTCATTCGCGCAAGAGCGAAAGACACGCTCTTTTTTGAACCGGGAACACATTGGCGTTATTCGCACAGCCACGATCTGCTCGGCGGCTTTATATCCGTAATTACGGGCAAAAAATTCCGCGATTACGTTAAGGAAAACATTTTCGATCCCCTTGGAATGGATAAGGCTGTATACCACCCAACGCCGGAAATTTTCGCGCAAATGGCACAGCAGTACGAGTTTGTGCCCGAGGACAAGGCACAGCAGGCACTTTCCATGGTCGAGGCGCAGATGTACGGCAACGCCAAGAACGGTTACTTTAAGAAGGTGAGTCTTGAGAAAGGCTCCGTATCTGGACATTCACCCGAATACGACAGTGGAGGAGCAGGCATTATAACCACTGTCGGCGACTATGCAAAGCTCGCGGCGGCACTTTCGTGCGGCGGTCTTGGTGCAAACGGCGAGCGCATACTTTCCTCGAAAACTGTCGAGCTTATGAAGGTGAATCGCCTTGACGCGACACAGCTCGTAGATCTCAATTGGAAGCAGCTTCTCGGTCACGGCTACGGTCTTGGTGTGCGCACACACATCGACAAGAGCGTTTCCGGACTCAACGCTAATCTCGGAGAATTCGGCTGGGGCGGCGCTGCCGGAGCTAACGTTGTAGTTGATAGTGAGGAAAAGCTCGGCGTATTCTTTGCACAGCACGTGCTTAATCCACGCGAGGAATGGTATCAGCCGCGACTTATAAACGTAGCGTATTCCTGCATTGACTAAATAGGGAAGAGTATAGGAAACAAGGGCATCGGCAGGGGATTTTCGACCTCTGCCGATGCTTTTTGCAAACTCTAGGTCACGGTTCGATTCTAGTATATATACAAACCAACATGGCAATCGACAAACCAATCGGAAACTAAAGCATTGACAATCAGAAGCAAAGCACATATTATATAACTGTAATGATTTTGTATAATTAATATCTTAAAAGTAGGTTTAAAAGTTTTGTATAATTGTATCACGGCGCAGATTTGCCTTTGCACAGACGGGCATAGGTGCTGATTGAACGGTTATCAGGCTTACAATTTCTGTTGCTTGTAACGCTATTGCTTATTATTTATGTATACTGTGGCTGCATCCGGCGGCGATTGCCGGACTTGCTTAATTTGTTTCTTTACAGCGTACCGACTACAGTATACTTGATACTACCGCGCACACGCTGTAAGCTGTGAGAGCGTGCACGTATGCGTTCTGACAGCCGATAGCGTGAAGCGGAACGTATACTTATAAGAATCAGCTCACGCCAGCGGCTGTTAGAAAATTGTAGTGAGGACAATACGCGTACCGGCAACCGCGCAGTAGCTCACAGCGTGTTGCGGAATGTATAGTTACACGTTTTGCGATCACAGAATCGCTACCACAGGCATATAAAAACGGGTGCGGCATACGCCACACCCTATTTTAAGTCTTTTCCGCTTCCCTATATTATACAAAATTTGCATTTTGTATAATATCGTGCACGTATAAAGATGCACGCTGAAGTTACTCTGCACCGTCAAGCATGGTAAAATGTGCGCCGTACCTTCAGCGTGCTGCAATGTGCTGCTATTATGCGTTGCTGTCGCAACTACAAAATGCAGATTTTGTGCAGTCAGCTTTCTTCTATCTTTTCAACGCAAATATCGGTATCAACAAAGCAACAATCTTCACAGCCTTTGTAAAAGAAACAATTAAAACAATCCATACCCTCTATTTGCTGACACAATCCGTCAACACAAGCAAAACCACAATAACCCTCACAAAACTCAAAACCATTATCATTCTTCATTCAACTACAAACTCCATATCTTGCAAATACTTTACACGTACTACAGTGTTAGGGACATCATATTCGGGTAAATCTACTTCGTCATACGGTACATTGTAATACTCGGTATACGGTTCCCTATCTATGTTACGGCTTGACCAATAGTAACGACCGAATATACGGTCTGTACCTTTAGTGATATACTTTGTGAGATACACAGACAAAGCACCGCTGTTATCATTCACCCGGATAGCTGTACTGAAGCCGTACTTCCAATCGGGGACATTGTATATCTTATCCTTATCAGTAAAAGGCAGTCCAAAGCGTTTAGCATCTTCGATTTTGTATGACTTCTTCCCTATTCTGACACGTCCGCTGTCTACTACAGGGAGCGCATCGTTAATGAGGGCGTGACAGTGTATGCCGTCAGAGTGCTTAAACTTCTCGGGAATAAGTATGTATTTTAGTCCTTTACGAGCAACATTGTTTTGAAGCCATATATTGAGTTTAGGCATAACCTCATGCACGTTAGAAGAATTTACTTGTTTAGGATCGAAAGTGATTGTAAGGAAGTACGACCAATCATTACAGTAAACAATGTCAAAGACGCGCTCGCGGTTACGCTTAATTACCTCATACTCACGAGAGGAAGTTACTTCAGTATCAGTATCTTCAGACTGCACCTCATCTTCAAGAAACGGTACTTTTACACCGATACTCTCTTCTTGTTCTTCAATTTCAACTGCAGTATATTCTTTATCTGACTTCGGGTGAAATATCGGATGCGATGCAAACGTTATGTTACGTTTCCCATCCGGGTAATACTTCACCTTGCAATTGAAAACTTCATCACCAAGCAAAGCATCGTAATTTACTTTTGATTGATTACCTTTTCCTCGTGCTTCAACGTACTGTCCATGGTCAACGTGAAATCTCATTTTTTAGGTGTCCTTTTCGGCGTAAATTAAAATTGTTAATAAGTGTTCATAATTTTATCACGAACTAAAGTGCGCGATTTTGTCAGACACAATCGGCGTTTTGGGGATTGCTCCAAATGGAGCGTGATTGAATTTCGTGGATAATATCAAGTAAAAGGAAGGAAACGCGCGACGCGCGATGCGCGTCACCGCGCATCCTTCCTTCAAAATAGGCAAATCACCAAGTATCAAAAACAACTTTATTCATTGCAGGAGCTTCAAAACTGTCAAAATATTTGTAATACCGGGGACGGAAACAAAGCTCAACATTCTGTCTGAAGCCAAATAAAATCTTAAGCAGCGTCGGGAAAACATATCCCATTTTAATATCAGACTCCTCTGTTATCGTTATCTTACGATAAATAGCAGTTGCATAGGTTATATGACCCGCTTTTTTCATGTAGTAAAGGTTATGTGTCAGCTCACGTATTTTACGATCTACACCGTCATACTGTTGTGTAGCATAAACAATATCCACACCATAATGACGATGAAGTATAAAAAACTGCTTTAAATCCTTGCTAAATTGCTTGAAATCCCTGCTATCTGCATCAAGAGAAATTTCGTCAATAAGAATAAGACTTTCAGACATATCTACATGCCCAATATCGGAAAAATTGAGAACATGACATCCTGCAATATAATAGTTGGAAAGAACACGTTTGTAAGGGCTCTTCCCTTTTTTTATACGCTTCAACTCTTTCCTTGCTATCTTTGCAAGCATAGTAGACTTACCGCAACCGGGCAAGCCAAAAAAGCACGTTATCATCAATCCCACCTCTTTCGACGGATATTCAGAAGCATAAAGGTAAGCTCAATGACTCCGATCAGAAGCGTAACCGCTACAAGTGGGACGAAATATTCAGTTACAAGTAATTCGGGAATTTCAAAAATCAAATAAGAAACTAAATCAAGCATAAAATTCACCTTCAAAATAGGGCGAGTTGCCCCGCCCTATCAGATTTGAATGTCAGCGTCCAATAAAACGCTGCGCAAGACCGATAACGGCACCTGCAACGAAGATACCAACCGGAATGAGTAAAAGAGGACTTTCGGAAATAGTATCAACTACCTTTCCTATCTGCGTCCACAGAGTGGACATGACGTTTACAACGTAATCCATAGCTTATCCTTTCTTTTGTAATTATCTACCGATGAAACGCTGTGCAAGACCGATAACGGCACCTGCTACGAAGATACCTACGGGAATAAGCAAGAGGGGCTTATTCGAAATAGTGGTAACTACAGTACCGATCTGAGTCCAGAGCTCTTCCATAACGACTACAACATTAGCCATACCGTTTACTACTTCTCCTTCCATGTTTTAAAATACTCCTTTATCGAAATATATGTAATACTGCGTTGTACACCGCAGACACTACCGACTTTGCAACCCACGACACAGTGATAGCACAGATAACTACAAGATAAATATCGTATTCGGTTGCTTCTGATGCGAGCCCTAAAATCTCGCGGTACATATCAATCATTTGAATATCACCGTAACAGCAGCTAAAGCTACAACAAGCACAGTAATAAGCATCAAAGCGGAGCTCTGCTGCTCGTTGTATTTCTGCATATCCTCTCGTAATTCTTTTATCTCTGTAAGCAATTCACCTTGCCGGGAATATATACGATCAGCTTCGCTATTGAGCTGCTCCATCTCTGAAACAAGCTCGGAAAAATCATAATAGTAACCGCCCATCAGTCTTTGTCCTTTCTATGAGTATTGCGAATTGCACTCTCAAGCCTTGACATAGTGTTCGCCCTCGGTAAGTGAGAGAAGAACAACATAAAACATACATCAATAACAAGGCAAACTATGAGAAACTGCAAAAGATTTAGTCCGGGGAATAACTGAAAAGAACGAAGATAATCAAAGACCTTGCCGAAATTGTTTAGCAAAAACGAAAATACTTCAGTCATAAATACCTCCATTACATGAAGGGCATAACAAGATTGATGATCTTGAGAGTAACAAACTGTATGAGAATATACAGCATCATATAGCCAAAAGTCTTGGCAGGCCCGGGCATCATATCAAGGTACGTTAGCATAAGCTCAATAAAATCGGGAATATCACCAAGGATAGTCAGAGCTCCGGTGATCGTTTCCCAAAGAACGTTGCCGACGGTAGATAAAATCCGACCGAATTGAGCTAAAAAATCAATAATATCAGATATAGCACCCATACTACAGACGACCTCCAAAACCAAAAAGCCAAGCTACAAAGGCGAGCATAGGGACAACAGAAAACAGCACGGCAACCTCTGCAGGTAGACTACTCATTATAGGATCATAGATAGAGGCGGTAAGAACGTTAGCAGCAGAACCGAGAGAAGCCGCGCTCCTCGTAGCTGCGGACATAAAAGACTTTGCATCAGCAAGATAATTGTGAAAGTCGGAACTCACGCTATCATAAATGCCGCTTGCTTTATCCATGATCTCTTTTTCTTTATCTTGAAGAGCATTAGAAGCTTTTTCTAAATTATCGGCAGCGTCGGTGAGCTGACCGAGCGCGAGCCTTTGGAAATACTCTGCAGAAGGATCGGCGACACAATCAACGTAGATCGCATCAATCACAGGTTTACCTAAAGTAACAAGCTCGCCCAAAAAATCGAAGGCAGCGTAGAGCTCACCCCATTCAAGGTTATCTATATAACCTTGAGCAGTACAGAAAGCGAAGGTAACCAAATCATAATTATCGTCGGTATTGATAACATAGCTAAAATCAGAAAATCCACTGTAATCTACAGAAGCACTATTGTACTGCGGCAGCATATCCACCCAACTTGGCAAATGATCATTAAACGTCAAGCCTACAAAAGTAACATCTTCAATTCTCGACAAAAGAGAAACATTCTCATAGGATATTTTGAAAGTTACAGTATAAGTGCAACCAGCTTGAATATCTGTCTTGACAATATAACCAAACCTGCGCTCTGTTCCATAAACGCCAGAAAATTCAACCGTATCACCCTCACCATAATAAGTGGGAAAATCTAAACCGTTATTAACACCTTTTGTATTGCAATAAAAATAGCCCTCGGCCGATTGCGTGAATGTATCAGATGCGGCCACCGAAACAGAAAATACAAAGCAGGTAATTACAACTGCTAAAATTATCTTTTTACACATATCGTAATCACCTGCTTTAAATTAGTTTTATTCTAACGACTGCAAGAACTTGGTAACTTTACCCTCGCCAACAATCTTAATGCCGTCAAGCGTGGGTTGAGTACCGAACATATTGTAGTGAAAATCGAGCACCTTACCGATGCACTCTGACCAATCTTTGAAATTGAGCTTCTCAACCTTGCTATTGTTTATCTTCATCTCTTTACCAAAGTAACCGTTGATATTGGGATTGTCATTAGTAACGTAATAAAGCATTACGTTATCATACTCTACTGTACGTCCCTTATCGTCCTCAAAGCTTCCTTTTCGTGTCTGTACTCCGATACACTCAATCATGGTTATATACCTCTTTTCAAAATTTACGGTCTGTGGGGCTTTAGACCCTTCACCAGCCGCATTAACGGGCGAGGCACCGCCGAGCGCCCACTTAAAGCCCGCCTATCTGCGTTTGACCATGGAACGAAGATAAATAAGAACACACGTTATCGTAGTTCCTATGTTACATTATAGCACAGAATGTTACGAAATTCAACATACAAATGTTACAAAAATCAACACAGCATTTTATATATATGTTACAATAAGTAACAAGGAGGCGATAAAATGTACCCAACAACATTCAGTCAGAAACTGACACACGCAAGAAAAGAAGCAGGTTACACGCAAATACAAGTTGCAGATATTCTAAAAATAAACAGAAATACACTCGCTTCTTACGAAACGGGGAGAGTTGAACCACCGCTATCAACACTCGCACTATTAGCAGACTTCTACTGCGTATCTGTAGATTGGCTTCTCGGTACGCGCGGTGGTAAATAAAACATCACAACACCCCAAACAACAAAAACGCCTTGTAGGGCTTCTGTGAGCCTTACAGGGCGTTTGTATGTATATGCCGTATTCGATTGTATGCCGTGCGCTTTGACGCGCATTCTACGGCTTGATATAACCGTTAATATGAAATAGGCTGAATAGAGGAAAGGGCGCTTCGCGCAAAAATGGAAAAATTTTCTGTCGATCGCCAAGATCGCAGACTACACAAAATCTCGTCCATTTTGTATAATTGGGTCAATTTTTCTGTAAGGGAGTTTTCTGTATCCCCTACCGCGTTGCGCCTTTAAAAATGTGTGAGGTGCCGCCATTTTGTGACGGCACCTGTTTATCACAGTGTCTTTATAAACTCGCCTATACCTTCAATAGCTTTTCCAATATGCTCGACCGAGTATGCGTAGGAGATTCTCGCAAATCCCTCGCCGCATTTACCGAACGCTGTACCGGGCACTATCGCTATTCCCTTTTCGTCGAGTAGCTTTTGGCAAAACTCCTCGCTAGACAGTCCGTATTTACCTATATTCGGGAATACGTAGAATGCGCCCTCCGCCTCAAAGCACTCGATGCCGTGCCCGCGAAGACCTGCTAAAATGTACTTTCTGCGGCGGTTATATTCTCTTGCCATCATTTCTATATCCGCATCGCCGTTTCGAAGCGCTTCGATAGCTGCAAGCTGGCTCGTTGTCGGCGCGCACATTATAGCGTACTGATGGATCTTGTGTATTTGCTCAATGATTGGTGCCGGTGCGCAGAGATATCCGAGTCGCCATCCCGTCATCGCGTACGCCTTCGAAAAGCCGGAAACGGTTATTGTGCGCTCCCACATTCCGTCAAGCGTTGCTATAGGAGTATGCTTGAATCCGTACGTGAGCTCTGCGTATATCTCGTCCGACAACACCATTATATCGGTGCCGCGCAGCACTTCTGCTATCGCTTCAAGCTCCTCGCGCGTGAGCACAGCGCCCGTCGGATTGTTCGGAAACGGGAGTATCAAAAGCTTTGTTTTGTCAGTAATAGCCGCTTTGAGCGCTTCTGGCGTTAATTTGAAATTGTCCTGTGCCTTGGTTTCGATATAGACCGGTACACCGTGTGCCATCTCAACTATAGGTCCGTAGCACACGAACGCCGGAATCGGTATTATAACCTCGTCGCCGGGGTTTACAAGTGCGCGCACGCCAATATCAATAGCCTCACTTCCGCCGACGGTTACAATAACGTCGCTTTTGGGCGTGTATGCAAGGTTAAAGCGGCGGTTTAAGTAGTTGCATATCTCACAGCGAAGCTCCATTATACCGTCGTTTGAGGTATAGTACGTCTTTCCGCGCTCAAGGCTTTCGATGCCTGCCTCGCGGATATGCCACGGAGTGAGAAAATCAGGTTCACCTACGGTCAGGGATATAACGTCTTTGCGGTCGCCGAGCAGGTCAAAAAATTTGCGTATGCCGGACGGCTCAATATTCTGAACCGTTCTCGACAAAATTTTAGAGTAATCCATATTTTACAGTGTACCTCTCAGGTCAACCTCACACGGGCCGTAAACGGCTCCCTTATCCTTATATTTGCGAAGCACGAAATGCGTAGACGTGGAAACGATAAATTCAATAGGCGCGAGCTTCTGCGCCACGAAGAATGCAACCTCCTTCATGGTTCTGCCCTCGATAAATACGGCGAGGTCGAAGCTTCCGCTCATAAGATAAAGCGACTGCACCTCGGGATAGTTGTATATCTTCTGTGCAACCTTGTCAAAGCCGCGGTCACGCTGCGGTGCTACCTTTAATTCGATAAGCGCGGTCACGTATTCTCTGTCCGTCTTATCCCAGTCAACAAGTGTCTTATAGCCGAGAATAACGCCGTCCTTCTCGTACGTTTTAATCATATCCTTGATCTCGCCCACCTCTTTGTCGAGCATTACGGCAAGCTGATCTGCTGTAAGTCTGCTGTCGTTTTCAAGCAGCGTTAAAAGTTCGTTGTTGTTTTTCATATTGTACCTCGATTATTGCTTATTTTTTACGCGTGTCATTATTTTGTCGTACGATAGCCCGTATTTGTCAGCAATATCGCGCGCATACGATTTACCGTCGGGCTTGGCTCGGGTTATCTCGAACGAGCGCTCCGCGCCGTTTATTCCCGCGACGAGGGTGTCGATCATAACGCCGCCCTCCGCCGCGCATTTTGCGTTTGTTTCATCGATCTGCGCGGACAATTCGTGCAGATGCGTTGAGAAAAGGCAGCGACAGCCAACTATCGAAAGGCCCGTCAAAACCTCGGAGGCTATATACGACGCCTCATACGATCCCGTTGAGCTGAAGGATTCATCGAGCAGCACAAGACTGTGCTTGTCAACCACGTCGAAAATCTCGTTAAGACGGGCGCACTCCTCGCCGAGTCTTCCCTTTTCTATCGTGTCACCGCTCTCCGTCGGGAAATGGGTGAATATCGCGCTTGCAGGCGAAATTTTAGCGCTATCGGCAGGCACGGGCAAGCCGAGCTGTGAGAGTGCCTGTACGATGCCCACCGCACAGGTTATAACCGATTTACCGCCGCGGTTAGGTCCTGTAAGGACGTATATCTTCGCGTTGTCGTCAAACGAAATATCGTTCTTCACCATCGGCGCATCAACGCGGAGCGCTACTGTGGGGTTATATATGCCAAACGCGGTAAGCTCGCGCGCGTCCATATCGCAGATTTCCGGTATCGCGAGTGCAAGTCCGCGGCTCTTTAAGGCAAGCAGCATATGCTGTGCCTTCGTGAGAAACTCGATCTCGGGCATTATGCGGAGTAAGAAATCGGTGTTTGACAAAACGTAGCTCTGCACAAGTGATCTCCAAGCTCGAACGTCAGACTTGAATATCTCGTTCATCGCGTTGTTGAACGCGTTTGTAAACGCGATCTTCGCGTTGTCTGTATTTGCGTGAGTGTACGGCACGAGCGGTGCGATGCAGGTATAATCGCCGTCCTTAAAGTCCATACGGAGTATCTTATCGATGATCTTTCCGCTCTTGAACTGCTCTGAGTTAAGGCTTATAACACCTGCGTCCGTCGGGCGAAACTCGGAGTCGAGGTTGACGCCGATTGTGACCGATTTAACGTCGTGTACCTTGGCGGTAAGCTCGCCGAGCTTCTTGTTGAGATCACGGTAATACTCGCTTTCGGAAAGCTCGGTTACGGTTTCTGTGAGCTTCTTAAGCGCCGTCGAGTTTACGTTACTGCGAACACTCTGAAAACCTTTTGCAAGGCGCGCAACGATGTCTATGTAAAGCTCGATCTCGGTGATGCTGTAAAGGTAGTTTTTAGCCACCTCGGTCTCACTCTTGATAGCACGAAGCTCGATTATATCGTTAAGCAGTGTAAGCACGCTCTTTAAGGTATCAACGATCGACGGGTTGTTAAGAAGATCGTTTATTACCTCAAGACGGTATTCTATTGTTGCTTTGTCGGTTGTAAAATAGTCCGACAAGGGCGAGTTTTTAAGGTCAATGAGAAAGTCAAGCCCAAGCTCCTCGATAACCGCCTCGGAAATATTTACTTTTGCGCCGCTTATCTCATCGGCGTTCGGATATAAAAGGCTGAATGTTGAATCAAGCATCTTTAACCTTCCCTTTTCTAAAGTTCAATTTGTGTGAGCCTTCCGTCGCGTACGACACACTGTGACTTGAAGCCGAGGCTGCGAAGTGCCGCCGCGGTATTTTCTATTTCTGATCCGACCTGATCCGCCATGTGTGCATCGGAGCCGAGTGTAATAAGCTCGCCGCCAAGCTCGCGGTATAGGGATTCTATCTCGTATTTAGGCGCTGCGGCATTTTCAAGACGCAGTCCCTTGGTGTTTATTTCAAGTGCGATCCCCTTGGAAATGAGCTTCTTTAAAATGCGCTCAAAATCGTTAAGATACGGCTTTATATCGAAATCAATTCCGCCGATTCTTAAATAGCGCTCGAAAAATGTGATGTGTCCGAGCGTTGAAAATCCGCCGAAATCAACAACCTTTTCCGTTTCCTCAATTGTGCGGCGCATAATGTGTGAGATTATGCTGTTACTCATGCTGGAGGTGTTAATACGCTCGAAGTTTATAAAAGCATAATTGGGATAATTTTCGAGGTTATGTAGCGAGCCAATAATGAACTCAAAGCCCATTTTATCTATGGTTGCCTTTGCGATATCGGGACATGCGTGTGCGCCTCCTATCTCGATGCCGTAATTGATCTGAAGTCTGCCTGAGACTTCTCTTTAGCTTCGAGAATGGCTCGCTTTGCGCCGTCAATATCGAGCTTTCTGTAAACCGTGTCGCGATCCTTGTCGATATCATAGTGGTCGCACAGCGAAATCTCGCTTATACCGCGTGCGATTGCCGCCTCTGCGATATCGTTTATTTCGGATTTACAGTCGTATGAAAATTTCGTGTGTATGTGTGAGTCGTGAATATACAACGTGACAACTCCTTAAAGCTCGATTTGGGTGAATCTGCCGTCGCGCACAACGCACTGCGACTTGAAGCCAAGGCTGCGAAGCGTCGCAGCAGCCTCTTCTATTCCCTTTCCGATGTCCTCGGCAAAGTGTGCGTCGGAGCCGAGCGTGATAAGCTCGCCGCCAAGCTCGCGGTAAAGTGCCAGAAGGTCGTATCCGGGCATCGTGATGCTGTTTCTGCGAAGACCGGATGTGTTTATCTCAAGCGCGATCTTTTTCTCGATAAGCTTCCTGAATATGCGCGCGAAATCGTCCTTGTACGCTTCGTATTCGAACGGCTTACCGGCTATCGTGAGGTAGCGCTGAATATAAGTGATGTGGGCGAGGGTTGAAAACTCACCGAACTCGATTACCTCTTCGGTTTCCTTGATCATTCGATTCATAAGGTAGACTATCTGCTCATCAAACATTCGCTCAAGCAAAAGAAGCGAGAAATCGGGATATCCGCGAAGATTGTGAAGCGAGCCGATTACGAAATCGTATCCCATACGCTCGATAAGCTCGTGCGCTTCTTTGGGATAAACGTGCGCTTCACCTAGCTCGACGCCGAAGTTTATCTGAAGCTTGCCTGCATACTTTTCTTTTGCCGCCAAAATCTCGCGCTTTGCCGCGTCAGCCTCAAACGGTGCGTATATGCCCTCGATAACGTTATCAATATCGCAGTGGTCGCACAGTGATATTTCGCTTATACCGCGTGCAATGGCGGTTTCTGCAATGTCGTTTATATCGCTCTCGCTGTCAAATGAGAATTTGGTGTGTACGTGCGAGTCATGAATATACATTTACAAAAAATCCTTTCGTTATACCGCAAAAACGCCGCAAATTATTCTGCGTATGCGTTCAAATACATATCCATTTTATATTTTAACACATTTTCTCTGCAAGTACAAGAGGAAACGAATATTTTTTTCAAAATGTTATTGTTTTTTTCAAAAAAATATGATATTATATATGTGATATTATTTTGTATGTCACATACACAGAAAGGGTTAACGCTATGAAAAAGTTTATGGATGAGGATTTCCTTCTCGAAACAGACGTCGCGAAGGCGCTCTATCACAACTATGCGGCAAAGTTGCCGATAATCGACTACCACTGCCACGTTCCGCCAAAGGATATCGCAGAGGACAAGGTCTACAACAACATAACCGAGCTCTGGCTCGGCGGTGACCACTACAAGTGGCGCGCTATGCGCTGCTGCGGTACCGATGAGGAATACATAACCGGCTCCGCTTCCGATTACGAAAAGTTCAGAGCATACTGCAAGTGCATGCCGAAGCTTATCGGCAATCCTCTCTACCACTGGTCGCATCTCGAACTTCAGCGCTATTTCGACTGCGATCTCATCATCAACGAGGACAACTGCGACGAGATCTGGACTATCTGTAACGCAAAGCTTCACACGCCCGAGATGAGCGTACGCAACATCATCAAGGGCTCCGGCGTTGAAACACTCTGCACCACCGACGATCCTATCGACTCGCTCGAGTGGCACAAGATGCTTCGTGACGACGCTTCCTTTGACGTAAAGGTGCTTCCCGCCTTCCGTCCTGACAAGGCTCTCGCTGTTGACAAGCCCGGCTTTGCCTCCTACATTGCAAAGCTCTCCGAGGTTTCCGGCGTAAACGTAACCGATGCAGACTCCTTGAAGCTTGCTCTTATGAAGCGTCTTGACTTGTTCTGCGAGCTTGGCTGTAAGACTGCCGATCACGCACTTGACGGCTATATGATCTTCGCTGAAGCTTCCAATTACGAGCTCAACGAGATCTTCAAGAAGGCTCTCGCGAACGACGGCGTTGGACTTACCGCAGAAGAAGTTGCCAAGATCCGCACTGAGATCCTCGCTTTCCTTGGCGCACAGTATAAGTGCCGCGGACTCGTTATGCAGATCCACTTCGGCGTAATGAGAAATCAGAACACACGTATGTTCAAGAAGCTCGGTCCCGACACCGGCTACGACACTATCGGTAACTACGATATGATGGCTCCTCTCTCAAAGCTCCTTGACAAAATGGAGCAGGATGCAAAGCTTCCGCGCACTATCCTCTACTCTATCAGCCCCAGCGACAACGCTGCTGTTGGTACTCTCTGCGGTTGCTTCGAGTCCTCGGGCGACGGCAAGCCGCTCGTTATGCAGGGCTCCGCTTGGTGGTTCAACGACAACCTCGAGGGTATGCGCCGTCAGATGATCGACCTTGCAAACCTCAACGCGCTCGGTTGCTTTATGGGTATGCTCACCGACTCTCGCTCGTTCATCTCTTACACCCGTCACGAATACTTCCGCCGCATTCTCTGCGACCTCTTTGGTAAGTGGGTAGAAAACGGCGAATATCCTGCAGATATTGATGCGCTTGCAGAGCTTGTTGTTGACATCTGCTACAACAACACCAAGAGCTATTTCGGTTTCTAAGATGGATAAATCCGTCAAGAAAAAGCGCATGATAATTGCGCTGTGCACTGTATTTGCCCTAGCACTCGTTGCTGCAGCTGTGCTTTTGGTGGGTCAGGCTCTTGAGAGTGCCGAGCTCGGCAAGGAAGACGAAGAAACAACGCTTCGTCCGCTTCTCGCTATACCGAACTGGGACTACAACGTCTACGAGGATGAGCAGTGGCTCGGCAAGAATCACTATATCACCTACAGCGAGGGCGGCGTATCTGTAATGATAACCGACGAGATATACGACGGATACGGAATATGCGTTGAATTTATGGCGCTCTATTTCGAAGCGCTTAAAATGGGTAACGCCGAGGCGCTTTGCGGATTTTACGCCGATGAGTATTTTAACGATAACTACCGTTGGGATGAGATAACGATGCAGGCGGTTTACGACGTTAAGCTTGAGTACGTATCGGCAAAAAGCGATATTGACAAAACGACGTACGTCTACAAGGTTTCCTACAAGATAATGAAAAACGACGGCACGTTCCGCAACGACGTCAAGAGCGATGCGGAGCGCCCTGAGTATTACACTATCGTTGATGACGGATCAAAGCTTAAGATAACCGCAGTTTCTTACAATTACGCACAGTAATAAAAGCACCCGTAAGGCAAGACCTTACGGGTGTGTTTTTTATGCGTTTTTCTTGGTGTCGATAAGACGCCAAAGCTGCGGAACTGCGCTCAAAGCTACTGTGCCGGCCATTGTGAATATCGCTTCGGGCAGCATATACTGCGCGTTGTAAGCGAGTGAATAGAGCCATACGTTGTTCCACGTATCAGGCATACTTGTTTCCCAAATGGTAACGCCTGTGACGTAGTGACAAGCCATACGAAGCACGATCGCAACGAGCACGCCTATGCAAAGTCCCACTCTTCCCTTGCCTTTGAAAAATCCCGTCACGCCAAGTAGCGTAAAGGCTACTATGTAGTCAAAGAGAATGCAGACCACAAGCACGGTGGGCGTGAGTCCCCAAGCGAAGCATTTACTTGTGAGCAGCTGTATAACCGAGTATACAAAGGCTGTTCCAAAGCCCCATTTCGGACCGTGCATAAGTCCTGCAAGACAAATGGGAAGCATAGAAAGAATAGTTATCGAGCCGCCGAGCGGTGCCTCGTATAAAACGAGAAAGCTCAGTACGGTCGACATAGCGACAAGTATCGCACACTGAGCGAGTGTGTGAACGTTACGGTTTTTCAAGTTGAAAACCTCCTAACAAAAAATTCTCCAAACAAATAACCTTGTTCGGAGAATTAGTGACGTGTGAGAAGCCGCTGCAAAATGCAGCAAGCTTATCGCGATATCCCTACGCCGGAATTACCCGTACAGGTTCAGAGGGTTCGGTCTTTGACCGTCTCAGCTAAAGCCGCGTCCGTGCACTGACGAGCCTTTCGCACCCCTGTGTCGATTATTCTATTGGAGTAAATACATTATAGCACACTAAAGGCGTGCTGTCAAGACTAATTCTTGTATTTTTCGAGATATTCTCTGAAGGTTTCCTCGGGAACGAGTCTGCCGCCAGTCGCCCACGCGATCTGTGTCGCGTTTTTGAGCGCCTCTGCATCAAGTCCGTGCGAAGCGCAATATTCTTTGCTGTTTTCGTATTCAAAGAGCCTGCGGGGGCCTTCAAACGCCGCACAGCTCGACGGCTCGATTTTGATATTCTCAGACTCGTAAAGCATACGAAGATAATCGTAAATCACGCTGTCGTTAACGGTGAAAACGCCGGACACGTGGTTGGTAACAAGGCGCGTTACGTAGCCAGACGGACTTGCGCACGCAAGACCGTCCGCCTCGGTGTTGCCAACGAGTCCAAAGTCGTGCACGTTTGCCTTCTCGTGCTTTTGCGTTGCTATGCCGAGAAGCACAGACGGATAAAGCGTCGGCTCTACGAAGAAGCAATGCGCATTATCGCCGAACACGCGCTTAAGACCGTAGCATATACCGCCGGGTGCGCCGCCGACGCCTGCCGGCACGTAAGCGATAAGCGGATGCTTTTCATCAACTGTAATTCCCTTTTCAGTAAGTTGTGCCTTCAGGCGAATCGCTGCTACAGCATAACCGAGGAAAAGATCCTTAGAGTATTCGTCGTCAACAAAGTAGCTGTACGGATCATTCTTCGAGTTTTCTCTGCCCTGTGCGACGGCGAAGGAATAATCGTTATCGTATTCGAGCACCTCGACACCGTGCGAGCGAAGGAGATCCTTCTTCCACGGCTTCGCATCGGCGGACATATGTATCGTAACCTTAAAGCCGAGAGCCGCGCTCATAATGCCTATCGACATACCGAGGTTGCCCGTCGAGCCGACCTGCATCTTATACTGCGACAAAAACTCGCGCATTTCGGGCGTCGCGAACTTTTCGTAGCTTTCAGAGATGGATATTTTGCCGTGTTCAAGCGCGAGATCCTCTGCGTGCTTTAACACCTCGTAAATGCCGCCGCGTGCCTTGATGGAGCCTGCGATGGCGAGATGGCTGTCCATTTTAAGATAGAGCTTGCCGGCGATCTTGCAGCTGTACGCTTCCTCAATTGCCGCTTTCATCGTGCCTATTTCCTTGAGCGGCGACTCAATTATTCCTTTTGTTTCCTCGGTTTCCGGAAACGCCTTCTCTATAAACGGCGCAAAGCGCTCAAGGCGCTCCTTGGCATCGATAAGCTCGCTTTCGGGCAAAACGAGGTCGAGTAGTCCCTTTGTAACTTCAAACGGAAGATAGTACGGGTTTATAAACGCGGTTTCTTTGCCTGCAGATACTTCTTTAATAACGGCTTCAGTAGTGTTCATTGTAGCACTCCTTGAATGGCTTTTTTACTATTATAACACAAAACCGATTATTCTGTCAATCGAATAACCGGCTTTGGTTTTATTGTTTTTTTCGATAAGCATCCATCACGTAAGTAAACTCGTCAAAGTGTGAAAATCCGAGCTTCAGGAGCACCGCTATAGAGCGTTCTGTGTCCGATTCGGTGTTATACTCCGGTATCAGCGGTACACGTACCGTAACGCGTTCGGGAATGCTCGCAAGATGCGTGAGCGCACGCTTCATATCGTCGGCGGATTTGCCGGTGTATGCGAAATAGATACCGTCGTTCATATCCTTTATATCGACAATGTATTCGTCAATAAGCCCGTCAAGGAGCATTAACCTGTCAAGACTCACCGCAAGGCTTGTTTCAAGCGTAAAGCGCCAATTTGCGTTCCTTTGGCGCGTGTAGAGTATAAACTCGCGTATAAACTCTGCCTGAAGTAGCGGCTCCCCTCCTCCGAATACCACGCCGCCGCCCGTCGCTTCAAAGTAAAGCGAGTCAACGGCGAGCAGGTCGTAAAGCGCCTCTACCGTATACTCGTACGGTGCGTGCCTCTTGCACTGCGGGTTGAGGCAATATTTGCAGTCGAGCGGACAGCCTGCGCCGCCTACAAGCGTCGTCACGCCAACGCCATCGCGTCCAATACGGTGACGGGCGATGCCAATGGACTTGAATGTCATTGTTATTCCTCGCTGTCGGTATCAAGCGGCAGCGCGCCGGCAATAAGCGCTTCCGTATCGGTATACGCGATATCGCCCTGCGGCTCAATAATGTCGCCCTCAAGCACGTCTGTGATAATCTCACCCAATAATTCCGCTTCTTCTATTGCGCCGGTTTCTGTATATTCACATGTGTCAGACTCTGGCATAACGCCGTCGTATTCGACGACCATATTGCCTTGCAGGGTTTGTTCGATACCAACGCGCTCGGCTATTTCATCAATAATGTCACAAGAAGTGGCGTTAAAAGCGACAAGACTTGCTGATATGCCCGCTACAGCTATCTTAAATCCACGCTTTTTGCGCTCTGCGAGCTTCTTTTCAAGATACTTAACCTCCGCCTCGCATCGTGGACAGGTGCCCTTGCAATCGCCCTTGTGCGTACATTCGGGAATGTTGAGCGGAATGCTGTTGGCTTTCGCTATATCCTTGCGGATCTCTTTTAAAATCTTGCATTTTTCTTTGCCGTTCATAGGGGGTACCTCCTCTTTGTGATACTCTTTAGACGAGTCAAAAAGAAAAAGGTTCCATAAAAAACAAAAAAGACCGCGAAAAATTTCGCGGTCTTTTAAAAGTATGATTATTCGTCGTCGCCGCAGCAGTCGCAGCAGTCGCAATCGTCCTCGCACTCGCAGTCAAACTTTGCGTTGCAAGCAGGACAAGTGATCTCGTCGGGATCAACGGTTTCGTCGAAGTATACCTTCTCACCGCAAGCAGGACAAGTAACCTCATAGAAAACCTCGTCCTCGTCGCAGTCGCACTCGCAGCAATCGCAATCATCGTCGCAATCGTCGCAGTCGCAGTAGTCTTCGTCATCCTCACAGCAGCAGTCGTCGAACTCGTCCTCAAGGTCGTAAACTTCCTCCTCGAGCTCGCCAAGGTCGTGGTCAAGCTCGTCAAGGTATGCGTAGTGAGTTTCAAGCTCTGCTTCGAGAGCGTCGATCTTATCAGCCATATCAGCTACAAGCTCGAGAAGCTTTAAGGTAAGCGCGTCGTCTACCTTGTTACCGTCAGCGAGGCCCTTGAGATATGCAGCCTTTTCAGTAAGAGTCATAGTTGTATTCTCCTTCACGTTATAGTATTTGGTACGATGCCCGCGCGATCTTCGCGAAGCGAAATTGCCGATAATATCGGCAAGGCACGGTCATCTGGCATAGGTACAAAGCACCTACTTATGCTCTTTCGAGATATTCACCGGTTCTGGTGTCAATGCGGAGCTTGTCACCGATGTTGATGAAGAGCGGAACCTTGATGGTTGCGCCGGTCTCGAGAGTTGCAGGCTTGGTTGCGCCCTGTGCGGTGTCGCCCTTGAAGCCGGGCTCGGTGTCAGCAACGTCGAGCTCAACGAACATAGGAGGCTCGATTGCGAAGATATTGCCCTTGTAGGAAACGATCTTGCACATCATCTCTTCCTTAACGAAACGGAAGTTGTCGCCAAGCTTTGCAGCCTCAACGGGAACCATATCAAAGGTTTCCATATCCATGAAGTAGTAAAGGTCGCCATCGTTGTAGGAATACTGCATTTCCTTTCTCTCAACGATTGCGTTCTCAAACTTATCGGTGGGGTTGAAGGTACGCTCGGTCACAGCACCTGTGATAACGTTCTTCATCTTGGTTCTTACGAAAGCCGCGCCCTTACCCGGCTTAACGTGCTGGAATTCTACTACCTGCAGAACCTGACCGTCCATTTCAAAAGTGATACCGTTCTTAAAATCTCCGGCTACTACCATTTTGTAAATCCTCCAAAAATATAAATAAATTTATGTCAGAGCTGCCTTTTTGGGTGTAACTCGGACATTTACATGGTTACATATATTTTACACTATTTTCGGCTCAATTTCAATAGTTTTTGCACTCAAATCTCACATATTTACAAATTGTTCATTTTTATACCCTTTGCTATCGAAATAACACTCGTCTGATGCTTGACAAACTGCAGATAATGGTATATAATTAACTATATTGTATTTTTCGAAAGGATCACACAAATGAAGATAACTCCCGTTAAAGGCACCGCCGATTACTTACCCTCAGAAGTGTTGGTGCGCGACTATTTACAGTCTACCATACTCGAAACCTACCGTTCCTCCGGTTTTGAGCGTATAACCACACCGATAATCGAGGACATTGAAAACCTCGACAAATCCGAGGGCGGCGAAAACCTAAATCTTATTTTCAAGATAATGAAGCGCGGCGAAAAGCTCGACGAGGCTCTTGCCTCGGGCGACGAAAAGGCTATCGCAGATATGGGTCTTCGCTACGACCTCACACTTCCCCTCACTCGCTACTATGCGAACAACCGAGCAAAGCTTCCAAGCCCCTTCAAGGTAATTCAGATCGACAAGGTATACCGTGCAGAGCGTCCGCAAAAGGGTCGTATGCGCGAGTTTATGCAGTGCGACATTGATATCATCGGCAGCGACTCCTACACTGCAGAGGTCGAGCTTATCCGCACCACAGCAAAGGCACTTCTCAATATTGGGTTTGATAACTTCAAGATCCGCATCAACGACCGCCGTCTTCTCAAGGCGATCATTATGAGCGCAGGATTCGCTGAAGCGGATTGCGATTCCGTTTGCATCTCGCTCGACAAACTCGACAAGATCGACGTCGAGGGTGTACGCGCAGAGCTTTGCGAAAAGGGCTTTGATGCGGCGAACGTTGACAAGCTTATGGCAGGCATTGCGAGAAAGCCGTTCACGCTCGACACCGCCGAGGAAATCTGCGGCGAGCTTGACTCTATCGCAAATCTTCGCCGCATTATGACGCTCGCAAACGAGCTTTCCGGTGGCAAGTATGCGGTTGAATACGATATGACTCTCGTGCGCGGTCAGGGCTACTACACAGGAACCGTATTCGAGATATCCTGCCCCGAGTTCCGCGGAGCTATCGGTGGCGGTGGACGCTACGACAACCTTATCGGCAAATTCCTTGGCGAATCTATCCCTGCGGTTGGCTTCTCCATCGGCTTTGAGCGCATCGCGGGCATACTCCTTGACAAAAAGTACGAGATTCCGAGCGCAAAGCCCAGACTTGCCATCATCTACAGCGAGGAAACCTTCCCTGCGGCGCTTTCGCACGCGGACGAGCTTCGCGCCAAGTACGACGTAGCACTCCACGAAGCGCCCAAGAAGCTAGGCAAGCTCTTTGCACGACTTGAGGAGAGCGGTTACGCCGGATGCATCGTTGAGGGTAATGACGAGATAAAGTGGTTCGGCGAGCAGAAATAAGCTAATAAAATTTAAAGGTCACCCAAACGGGTGACCTTTTTGTTATGTATTTTTCGGGATCTTCGTATCGTCAAGCTTCGAATAAACGATGCGCTGACCGGAATAAAGGCTGTACTGTCCGGAGAGCAGATAGCTTATAAGTGCTGCGGTGAGGTAATAGATCGCGCCCTCTGCGCCAAACATTTCGAGCGAAAGAACGACTGCAGTGATCGGGCAGTTGGTAACTCCGCAGAAGAGTGCCGCAATACCCATAGCCGCTCCAAGCGGTACGGACAAACCGATAAGCGATGCGATTGTTGCACCAAGCGTTGCGCCGATGAACATTGTAGGCACGATCTCACCGCCCTTATAGCCTACGCCCATCGTTATAGCGGTAAAGAGAATCTTAAGGGCAAAGGCTTCGTAACGCACGCTCTCGCCTTCAAATATGCCTGCAATAATATGCACACCGCTTCCGTTGTAGTCGTTCGTGCCGATAAGAAGCGTGAGAAGCACGATGATAGCACCGCCTACTGCTACGCGAAGGTATTTGTTCGGGATAAACTTCTTGGCATAGTGGTGCGTCTTGTGCATTGCAATACAGAAAATGATGCTGACAACAGCACCTGCTATGCCTATAAGTGCGGCACTTCCAAGCGTTGATGCGCCAAGTGCTGGTATATCGCCGACACCGTAGTGCTCGGGCTTAACGCCAAGCATTGTAGCGAGGGTGTATGCAACCACGGACGAGGCGCAGCACGGGAACATCGCCGCGGTGTAAAGACGTCCTGCACTCGCAACCTCAACTGCGAATATGCACGCGCCAACAGGGGTGCCGAAAAGCGCCGAGAAAAGCGCGCTCATTCCGCACATAGTGAGAATATGACGGCGGCGCTCGTCAATTCGGATTATTCTACCGAGAAGCGAGGCAACGCTTCCGCCTATTTGAAGTGCCGCGCCTTCTCTGCCTGCCGATCCGCCTAAAAGGTGGGTTATCGCGGTACCGACAAACACTGCCGGTGCAAGAAGATACGGCACCTGCTTTTCATCTCGAACCGTTTCAAACACCGTATTGGTGTTAGCGCCTGATAGCTTGCAGAGCGCGTAGAGCCCGGCGATCAAAAGACCGCCGACCGGCAAGAGATAAATAAACCAACTGTGTTCTCCGCGGAGCTCGGTTACAAACTCAAGTGTATGCGAGAACAGTGCGCCGACAGCGCCGCCGATAACTCCCATAAGCGTACCTAACGCACTCCACAGAAGAAAAACGAGAACATATTTAGTTGGTTTATCGAACAAATCCTTGATTTTTTCTTTCAAAACGTCATCGCCTCCGAAAACGTGTCATTTCTTTATTTTGAGTATGCGAAGCACCTTGCCAACGCATATACGCGCAAATCTAATATAAGGCGGAAAAAAACTGCTTTTAAAACGCTTCTGTGGCTTTTCGAGAAATGCGGAAAGCTTTTCGAGCGTATTCTGCCATTCAGACACAACAAGAGTTTCATTATTCGTATGCCAGCCGTGATAGCCGACGCCGATATTTACTCCACAAATGTGACGGCAGAGTATCTGCAAGTCACATCCGCCGCTCGCCTTGCTGTCGGCAAAGCCGAAATCTTTTTCGATGTAGTTCTTGAATTTATTGGTGTTATCGACCTGATTGAAAAGACAACACTCGGTGCCCTTCCAGTCAAGCTCTATCATATACGCGTGGCGGTTGAGCTCACGAAACAGCTTGGCATTGGATTTTCTCAAATACTTTGCGCCGATCTTTCCGCGTTCTTCGCCGTCAACAACAACTATGCTGTGGCCGCATTCGCGCATCTCCCAAAGCATAGCACAGCCTGCGCGGTCGTCTGCTCCGATTCCACAGTCCTCTGTGCCGCTTTTGAATATGCCGTCCTCAAAAAGAACGCTGTGCTCGCCGGTGAACGCCTTGCCGTATGATTTATCCCAGACGGTGTCAATATGAGCGACGAGAACGATTCTGTCCTTGCGCGTGCCGGGCAGATATACGTATCTTTGCAGCGGTCCGTCGCCTTTGCCGACAACGGCACCCGGTAAATTAGCAAATCGCTCGAAGATCGCGTCGCCGCTATCGAGAGGGGTGTTAAGAAATTCGGAGAGCATAGAGATGTATGTATCTTTCATAAAGTTCCTCTTAAAATGTTATTGTGCGCCCTTTTTCGATGCTTTGGTCTTTGTTTTAAAAAGCCAAACCGCAGCCGCCGGGAAATAAACGTACAAAGAATATATAACTTTATACTTGAATGAAAATCCCGTAAACAGTTCGGAACGGTACTGCTTCATCGTTTTTATCATTCCCCTTACTTCTGCGCTGTGAGGCGTGTTTTTGCAGAAGCAGCTTGTGAAGCAACTTAACGCATCGCGCTTCTGAATGCTTGCGTATTTTGTGCGTCCAAACGCTTCCTCGCTTTTCCAAACGAGCTCGCGACGGCGAAAACGCGTTAAAAAGCCGTCGCAAGTATAGTTCCAAGAGGCGTTTGCTTCGTGGTAACGAACATAGTACCACTTTTTATCAAGGAATACGCTCGATGCGCCTTTAATAAGATTTTCGTATATAAAATAAAAGTCCTCGCCGATGAAAAGATCCCTTTTAAATCTCGTATCAGCAATAAGATCGCGCCGCATCATAACGCCGCCGATGCAGTCAAACGGTGATTTTTGGCAGAATACGGCTTCAAGCGTTTCTTCGTGTGTCTTGAAAATGGTTTCGGCACGCTCGGTAGCTGTGCTGATTTTTTCGCGAACCTTATGCCAATTCTTATCTGCTACTCCAACGACGTTCGTTCCTCCGATTTGAGCCCCCGTGCTTTTCATACCCTCAACAAGAGCCTCAAGCAAGAAAGAATATATGACGTCGTCGCTGTCGAGAAAGAAAATATACTCTCCCGACGCTTTTTCGAGTGCGAGATTTCTCGCCGCGGACACACCGCCGTGCTCGCCCGCATAAAGCTTAATACGCGCGTCCTTTTCGGCGAGCTGCTCGCAGATTTTATAGGTGCCGTCCAACGAGCCGTCGTCGACAATTACAATTTCAAAATTCTGATAGCTCTGCGCAAACACGGAGTTTACGCACTCTTCTATTACATTTTCTCTGTTGTAAACAGGTATAATAACCGATACTAAATCTTTTGTCATGGTAGCCCTCCCAAAGCACAAATTTTACTAAATTACATTATACCACCAAACTTGACAAAAAGCAATAGAAGGAGAAAAAAAGCACTCCGCGTTTTATTGCGGAGTACTTTCTGTTACTTAAACTGCTTTGCAAGCTCGCGGAGCTTGGAGAGCTCCTCAAGACCGCTTGTTGCATCGGCTGTACGAAGCGATGCCATAGCTGCAACCTGCGCGTATTCGAGAATTTCTTCATCGGATACGCCGTTGTGGATACCAAGGAGTGCGCCCGAGCAGAACGCGTCGCCTGCACCGGTCTTACCCTTGATAAAGTCACGCGGAACGTTCACCGACTCCATGGTCGAGTATTTGCCGCCCTTCGACTTGCAAATACCGAGAAGCGGCATATGGATGATAACACGCTCGCGTACACCCATTAGGAGAAGCTTATCAGCGATCTTCTCGAGGTTTTCCTCGCTCGGCTCGATACCCGTCATCTTACCTGCCTCGGTTTCGTTGACGATAAGGTTGTCAACGTAAGGAAGGCACGGAATAACAAGCGAATAACGGTCCGAATTCTCGCTTACAAGGTCGATGGAGGTCTTGATACCGCGGCTCACGGCTTCCTTAAGAATCTTAAGACCGTCGCTGTTGTCTACCTTGTCGAGAAGCAAGAAGTAACCGAGATGGAGCATCTTAACGTTAAGCGTGTCCCAGTTGATATCATCGTATCCGAAGGCAGCGCAAGCGCCGGGATACGTGAAGAACGTGCGCTGACCGCCGATAACGCTCATAACGTCAGTGAAGCTTGTTGCAAGACTTGCATCAACCGTTACTGCGGAGGTATCAACGCCGTTTTTCTTAAGATTATCTATAACGAATTTACCCTCTGCATCGTCGCCTACCTTGCATACGGCAACAACGTCAAGCTCGGGCGCGAGCTTCTTTAAGTCTATGCCGTCGTTGGGGACAAGTCCGCCAACTGCGAGGTCGATCGAGCGAATGTGAGTAAGCTCGCCTGCAGACGGGTACGCGTTTATGCCGTAGATCTTATCTACGAGCACGGTACCAACGACTGCAATTCCCTTTCTTTGTCCCATATTAGTTGCACTCTGCTACCAGAGGACCTGCAAGCTCGCCAAGGAAGAAGAGCTTACCGGGGAGAGTGGGAATGTAGGAGGAGGTGATCCACGGAGTCTTTCCGTAACGGAGAGTCATCCAGAGGGACATACCCTGCCACTGCATTCCGCGGCCGAGAGTACCGTCAGCGCCGCCAATTGCGAGGTCTGCCTGAAGGAAGAGGCCGGGGCCGATGGTGTTAGCACGGCAAGGAACGAGAGTAGTGCGGCTCTTGAAGCTGGTAAGAGCGTTCTGCTCAACGGTGAGAGGATGGATCTTAGCCGCGATGCGGTAAGGAGCCTTCTCCCATTCGGAAGCGTCAGCGTAGTCTGCAGCGAAGGTGGGCTCCCAGAATGCGATGTGGCACATTCTGCCGATACCGTAAACGAGAACGAGCTTTGCGCCCTCTGCCTTAAGTGCAGCGATCTTCTCGGGGTAAGTAGGAAGGTTTGCCTTGGTTGCGAAGTTGCGCTGTGCCTTCGGAACGGTCAGCTCACCAAGGGGATTGAAGAGAGCCTGCTCCATAGCGTACTGGAATGCACCGGAGTTGTCGGGAGCAAGGGTGTTACCCTCGGAGTCTGCCCACTCGTCCATATTGAAGGTGTAAACGTGCTCGCAGGATACGTTCCAAGCCTTGAGGAAGTAAACAACCCACTTGTACATACCCATAGGGCCAACAGGGAGAATGAAAGCGATCTTCTCGCCTCTGTCCTTTGCGTTCTTGATCTGAATTGCGATCTCATGACCCATGTAGGTTTCGAACTCGCCGAGGGAGTCGCACTTGATGGGGGTGAAATCAGGGTTCCAGTGTGCCTGAGGCTCGCAGATCTTCTCAGGTGCATCTATGCACGCATCGATCTTATCGAAATCCCAGCCTGCGGGATAGAAGCCCTCAAGAGCAGAGCCTTTTACTGTGTCGTTGAAATTCATGGTTATATCTCCTTTTATAAAAAATTTTATATTTCATTGCCGCACCGTGCGGCAGGGGTTACGGTAAATAACGCTTTGTTGTACCGCGCAGGTAAGCTCTGCACATATCGAAGCATTCCGCGTACTCTGCACCGCACTGATAGCCATAGTAACGTGCCTCTGTGCGAACCATTTCGGGAAAATCGATGTTGTCGTGCTCACGAAGCCAGGACATTTGAGAAACGTGACACTCGGTCATTTCAAGCTTCTTATCGATAAACTCGGTGATATCCACGTATTCGGTAGGCTTGAAATCAACTCCGCACGCCGTCTGCATGTAATAGATTGGTGTAAGACGCGCTACCTTATCAACCTTTGTCTTGTAGTGCGGAACGGTTGCGGTAAATGAAGCATCGAACGTGAGCTTACTTACTGCGTTGTGGTCGCACATATAGTCGTTAGGTGCGTGAGTGATGATAAAATCAGGGTCGACCTCACGGATAACGTCCACCACCATATCGCGAGCCTCCTTGGTCTCGGCGTATACGGAGAGGTCGTGGAAGCCTGCGTAGATGCACTCGAATCCGGCAAGATCCGCGCTGTTTTTAGCCTCCTTGCAACGCATCGGTCCGAGAACCTCAGGCTCAATGACTACGTGTCCCATATCACCGTCGGAAAAGTGGCAGATAACCACTCTGTCGCCGCGTGCCTTGCATTTAAGAAGCGTGCCTCCGCAGGACTCCTCTATATCGTCGGGGTGAGCGCAAAAAGCGAGAACGGTATACATACGCTTCCCTCTTACGGCAGATAACGCTTGGTGGTACCGCGAAGGTAAACCTTACACATACGGAACGCCTCTGCATAGTCAGCGCCGCACTGATAGCCGCGATAGCGCGATCAGGTCTTTACCATATCCGGGAAGTCAATGTTATCGTGGTCACGCATCCACACTACCTGGGAAGCGTGGCACTCGAGCATCTCAAGCTTCTTGTCGATATGCTCGGTAACGTCAACGAACTCGGTGGGCTCAAAGCCAACGCCTGCGAGGTTGTCCATATAGTAGATAGGTGTAAGGCGTGCTACCTTATCGACCTTGGTCTTGTAGTGAGGAACGGTTGCCGTGAAGGAAGCATCGAATACGAGCTTACTTGTTGCAACGTGGTCGGGCATATAGTCGTTAGGGTCGTGGGTGATGATGAAGTCAGGATCGACCTCGCGGATAACGTCAACGACCTTGTCACGAGCTTCCTTGTTGTCAGCGTAGATAGCAACGTCGTCAAATCCGCCCCAGAACACCTCAAAGCCAACCATAGCGCCGCTGGTCTTTGCCTCGTTAGCACGCATTTCGGCGAGCTCCTCCGGCATTATGATCTCGTGACCCATATTGCCGTTGCAAAGGTGGCAAACAACGACTCTGTCGCCGCGCTCTTTACACTTGAGAAGTGTTCCCGCGCAGTTTATCTCCATGTCGTCGGGATGTGTTGTGATTGCAAGTACTGTATACATTGGTAGTTCTCCTTTCGAACTAAAAATTACTTAACCGTGAGAGCTTAAAGCTTTACGACCTCGCCGCCGAGCGCCGAGCTCTTTCTTATTGCCTCGATAACCTTGACGCCCTTCGCTGTGCTCTCCGGTGTGCAGGCGTCGTTGTTCTTTTCCGCGTAAAGCAGAGTTTCGAGGAAATAGCGTATCTGGTCGGTGCAAGGGTCCGTATGCGCGATTGCAGGCGTGAACGCCTCCTCGCCGTACGGGTACACCTTTAATTCGTCGTTATCATAGAACACGGTAGCTCTCTCGAATCTCGCGCGGTAATTAGCCTTGAACGGCACCTCGAAGGTTACGTCCCAAGCGCAGTTCGCTATAACGACGGTGTCCTCGTAGTAAAGGCGCGAGTTGACAGACTGAATATACGGGATATTCGTGTGCTCGACTGCGCTGACTGACTTCGGCATACCGAGAAGCGTCTGCACGAAGTCGATATCGTGGATATGCATATCGAGCGCAACGCCGCCGCACTTGCTTACGTTATTGAAGTAGTCGCCAACGCCCCACGACGGATAAACGCTGTAGCGGTTGAGACGAAGCTCGCAAAGCTTGCCGAACGTACCCTTCTCCACGTGCTCCTTGAGGTAGCGGTACGGCTGCGTGAAGCGGATAACGTGCGCGATCATAAGGCTCTTGCCGGACTTCTTCTGTTCCTCGATCATTTCAAGGCAGTCTGCGTGTGACAGCGCCATCGGCTTTTCGCAAAGCACGTGCTTACCTGCGCGCAGGCACTTGATAACGAAATCTTTATGAAGGAAGGTTGGCAGGCAAATATCGGCAACGTCGAAATCCTCTTTCGCGAGGAGCTCGTCAACGTCGCTGTAGATATGTATACCTTCGGGAAGCGGAGTTTCACCGCCGCCGAGGTTGAAGTCGAGCTTCGCGGTAAGGCGTTCTGTGTTTTTATCGCAGACAGCGACAAGCTCAACGGGAACGTCGAGTCCTACGAGCGTATGGTACGAGGTATTGTGCTGACGAGCGATACCGCCTTAGCCTATTATGGCAACCTTGATCTTATTCATAAAATCACCTTTATCCAAAATAGATGTGATACTGCTAAAGCATTATATTTATTTTACCATATACCGCAGAATTTTGCAATAGGTTTGGCAAATTTAATATGCAATATTGTACCAAAAAAATGGAGAAAAGTACGAAAAATATGCATTTTCAAAAGTGCGCGTTTTTCTTTGTGTGACATTCAGCGAATTGTAACAAAAAATCAGCATCGGGACAAGCCCGATGCTGATTTTTTTTGGTGCGGGTAAAAGGACTTGAACCTTCACGAAGTTGCCCCCACTAGAACCTGAATCTAGCGCGTCTGCCAATTCCGCCATACCCGCATATTTAGTTTTGTTTGGGCAGCCACGCCCCGCGAGACAGCTTGCGGCATAGTCACCTTGCTCGCTGCTCGCTCGCAATTCTCCTTGCCTCTGCGCCTTCTCGAACTCGATTCATCGCCCACCGGGCGCGCTCGTCCTCGAAGCTGCCAATTCCGCCATACCCGCGCATCGTTACTCGCCGTTTCCGACGACTTAAAAATTATACCACACCCCACCGAATTTGTCAAGGGCTTTTTGCAAAAATCACGCGAATTTGCAAAAAGCCCCCTTCTCTTTCCGTTTACGAAATTGACGCTATATCAAGCGACTTGCCGTAGTCCGTGTATTCCACCTCGAGCGTGTCTATTGTTTCATAAAGCGCCTTTGTATACATAGCCGAAGCGTATCTTTCGGTTATATCCTCGCGTATTTCCTCCATATACGCAGCGTCCTTCTCGGCGCGCATTACGATATGGTAGCCGTACGGAGATTCGATAATTGCGCTATGCTCGCCTTCCACGATATCCGTTGCCGCATCCCAAACATACTCGGGCATCTCGAACTCCGTTGTATAGTATCCGTGCTCGGGCGGCATCTGGGAGGCGTTATAGTCGGAATAATCGCGCATAACCTCGGCGAAATCCTCGCCGTCGAGTAGTGCCTCCAATGCCTTTTCTGCACGTGAGAGGGCTATCGACTTGGTTTCTTCGGTATTATAGCCGATATATATTTCCTTGATGCAAAGAAGCTCGTCGCCCGAAAGGAGCGCGTCTACAGTTGCCTCATCGGTTTTTATCGCGCCGCTCTCTTTCATAGCCTCGATGGTACGGTACGCGAGCGTGTTATTCTTCGTGAACATTCTGAAAAGCCAATCTGTCATATACTGCGCTTCAAGTGCCATTCGGTACGTATCGTCGTTATTGTAGCACTCGGTGGCACGGTACTCGGCGATATACGCGTTAACGGCGCTTTCGTCATCCTTTGTGAGGGCTGCGCCGTGTTTATCAGCCATTATCTCGATTGCCTTCGTATAGCGGGCGTTGTCCTCGACAAGCGCCGAAAGCTCACGAACCTGTTCTTCTGTAAGCTCGGCACCGTCGCCGAAGCTATCGCGCTTATTATTGAGGAGATAGTATCTGAATTCCTGATACTGCACGTCCTTTCCGCCAACCGTCATTACCACGCGCCTGTCAGCCTCGCTCGGCGTAAAATCCGATGAGGTATTACCGCAGGAAGCGAACGAGAAGATAAACAGAACGGCAAGAAACGCCGATATGATTTTATATTTCATTGAGCAGAAACTCCTTATCAAAACGTGTATTTAATGTCATTATACCGCACCTTTGTGACAGGAGTGTGAATATTGGCAAATTTGTTGGCGCGAGGATGTGTTTTTTTCGTGCTCGATGACGGTGAGGTGCGATCGAACTTGGCGTGCGGTGGTGTGCGGTGCGTGATATACTGTCGCAAAGAAACAACGAAAGGACGTGCTCCAATGGCACAGATAACGAGCGGCAAAAAGCTGCTTTCCAAAATAAAAACGTACGTCGACGAATGCAGAAATGCCGACGCTAAAAAGCCGATATTCGCAAACGTCGCAGGCTTTTGTCGATTTGCCGGAATATCGGTGGGTGAATTTCTCTCGTTAAAGCGTAGATTTCCGCATGAGTTCGAGAGTGCCGGCGCGTACTTCGAGGACGCGGCGCTCAATTCTGGCGCGACGGCTACACTCGTCGGAATGTACCTCAGGCAGTACGGCTTCTGGGGAGCGCCAAGCGAGGACGAGGTCGTCTGCGACCACGATATGCTCGCGGACGGAATATAAGGAGGTGAGCGCTTGCATCTTCACGGCAAGCCAAACAAAAAGCAAGCGGAATTTTTTCGCTCCACCACAAAGTTCACGGCGTACGGCGGCGCGAGAGGCGGCGGCAAGAGCTGGGCGCTTCGGCGCAAGCTCATACTTCTCTGCCTTCGCTATCCCGGTATACACTGTCTTATAATCCGTCGCACGCTGAAGGACTTGTCAGACAATCACGTACAGCCGTTACTCACGGAGATAGGCAAATACGTGACCTACTCAGCAGGTGCTCGCGTACTGCGCTTTAAAAACGGTAGCCGAATCGATCTCGGCTATCTCGCGTGTGACGCGGACACGTCGCACTACCAAGGTCAGGAGTACGACATAATCGCCATTGACGAGGCGACGCAGATATCCGAGTTTCAGTTCGCCGCTCTAAAGGGCTGTCTGCGCGGTGTAGGCAACTATCCGCGTCGAATGTATCTGACCTGCAATCCGGGCGGAATCGGTCACGCTTGGGTGAAGCGGCTTTTTATCGACCGCGACTTTCGCGAGGACGAAAAGCCCGAGGAGTACCGTTTCATACGCGCATCGGTACACGACAACGAGGTGCTTTGCGAGCGCGATCCCGAATACGTGAGTATGCTGAAAACGCTCCCCGAGAAGCTTCGTGCGGCGTGGCTTGACGGACGTTGGGACCTTTATGAGGGACAGTTCTTCCCCGAGTTTTCGCGTGAACGCCACGTGATACTGCCGCGCGAGCTTGATACGCGCCGCTATTTTGCCGCCTTTGACTATGGCTTTGACCGCTTTGCGCTGCTTATATTAGCAACTGTCGGCGACGTGCTTTACGTCACGCGTGAGGTATGCAAATCCAACCTCACCCTCTCTATGGCGGGTGAGGAGCTCGCCGCGGTTGTACGCGAGGAGCGCGAACGCGGCAACGATATTTCCTTTGCGGTGGCATCGCCCGACTTGTGGAACCGCCGTCAGGACACCGGATACAGCGGTGTCGAGGTGATATCGCGCATTTCGGGCGCGCCGCCCCTTATACGCGCGGACAACCGCCGTATTCCCGGCTGGCGTGCGCTTCGGGAACGGCTCGCAGACAAGCTTTACATATTCCGTACGTGCGAGGAGCTTATCAGATGTATGGAAGCGCTTCAATTTGACAAAAACGTAGCAGAGGACGCCGCGGATCAGCCGCACGAGATAACTCACGCGCCCGAAGCGCTTCGATATGCGGTTATGTCGCGCACCGACGCCGACGTAAGCGTAACGAAAATGTCGGGCGGCGGTATTGCCGCCTACTAACGTATATTCTCGCGCCGTTATCCGGAGACGGAGCGTTAATATAAAAAATATATATTTTCTTGGAGGTATTTTACCATGGCTTTAACCAATTTTATTTCTACCGTATGGAGCGAAACTCTCCTCTCCCAGCTCGACCGTGAGTACGTCGGCGTTGCCAACTGTAACCGCGACTTCGAGGGCGAGATCAAGGGCAAGGGCTCCGCAGTTCAGATTGCAAACATCGGTGCTATCAACGTTTACGACTACGACAAGAACACCGATATGCTCTCTCCCGATGCACTCCAGACTGCAGCCGTAACGCTCACCATCGATCAGGCGAAGTCCTTCAACTTCCAGATCGACGACATCGATCGCGCACAGTCTACCCCCAGACTTATGGAGGGTGCTATGAAGCAGGCTGCTGCGGCTCTTGCAAACGTTGCGGACGCTTACGTTTACGCGCTTCACGCAAGCGCTGCCGAGGGCAACATCCTTCCCTGCGACGCTGTGAACGTTGACAACGTTATCGACTACGTTGTTATGGCGCGCAAGCAGCTCCTCTCGAATGGCGTGAACAGCAACATCGAAACGAGCCTCGAGATTTCTCCCGAGGTTGCGGCAGTGCTTCTGCGTGCAAAGATCCTTAACGGCACCGAAAATGCAGGTGCGCTTGAAAACGGTCTTATAGGCAAGCTTATCGGCTTCGACGTTTACGTTTCTCCCAACGTTGCATCCGCCGAGGGCAGATACAAGTGCCTTGCACGCACCAAGCGCGCTGTTGCTTTTGCAGAACAGCTTAACGAGGTAGAGGCATACCGCCCCGAAACCCGCTTCGCCGATGCTATCAAGGGACTTCACCTTTACGGCGCAAAGATCGTTTACCCCGAGGAGTTCGTGGTACTCGATATGTCGCTTGACGCATAAACAACACTTTGGTAAGCAGCAGGGGCCTTGGCTTCTGCTGCTTATCGCAATATTTGCCTACGAAAGGAAGAAAGTTATGACATATTTCGATATATATCTCACCGCTCTGTCGATGATCGGTGAGTCGGAAAACACAAGTGCGACCGCCGACTATCAGAAAAGAGCTGAGCGCCTTTTCACACATATCAACGCAAGCCTTTATCCGTTGCACAGATGTCTTGGCGGCGAAATTATAGATGCCGACAAATTCTTTATAGAAACGCTTGACACGCTCTTTATGCTTGATGAGCGTCTTGTGATCTCTGCGTCGCTTGAGCTCGCTTCTCTGCTTATAATTGACAAAATGCCGAGCGTTTCCGAGATGCTCAAGGAACGCGCCGAGGAGGAAAAGCAGAGCGTTGCCGCGACGGGTGCCGCCGTCGCTTCGATCAAAGAGGTGTACGGCGTATGAACGATCTCAAGGAAATCGTAATTGACAATTTCGAAAACGCGGCTGTGATCGACAACTACCGAGTGTCCGCAGACGGACTGCTAACAAAGCGCGACGGCTTTCGAGTGCTCGCAAGCTTCGATGAGCCTATTCGCGGCTATTGCTATCTCGGCGACGATACGCTGTACGCTCTCGCAGGCTTGTCGCTTTACAGAGTGGTAAACGGTGAATCCACTCTGCTTGGCGACCTCTCTGAGGCGGTGTTCGAGGAAGAACACGAACGCTGTCTTATGTACGAATACGCAGGGGTTATTTATATAATCGGCGGAGGCGCGTTCTACTGCTTTGACACCACCGATGAGTTTGCTTTGCCTAAAGCATTCGAGCATATTCCCGTACGTCAATCTGACCACAGCGATTATACCAAGGAGGAGTATAATCTCATTTCCGAGCGTGCGCGTGCCGTCGGAAAGTTTACCCAAAGCGCAAAAGTGCTTACGATAAAGGACGAGGACGCGAATATATACTCGGTAACGCTTGACGGCGTCGCGCTGGGCGAGTCACAGTACAGTCTTTCCTTCAGCGGCGGACTTTGCTTTATAAAGCTGACCGACACCTCGCTTATCACGGGTTCGCACGCTTTTATCGTCGAGTACGTCGTCGCACCGGAAAATTTCGAGAGCAAGAAAAGCATCTACAGCAAATCCACGAAGGCTTACGTTTATGATGGCAAAAGCGGAGTTCGCGTGATGCTTTACGGCGGAGATGAGGGCTGCATCTACTATTCCGAAGCAACCGTAAAGCCAACGGACGAGGAAACAGGCGAGATGCTTGACCTCACGCCCGGTACTGTGATAGGTGACAGATATTTCGTCGGCAAGCAAATTTCCCCGCCGAACGAGGGAGAAAAAATACTTGATATTCTTCCCTTTGCAACACGGACGCTCGTTATCACCGACCACGCGACGTATTACCTCGTCGAGGATATGAAAACCGTAGGCGGTGTGCCTGTGCTCAAGGGATTTCGCCTTGTTTCTATGTATAAGGAACTCGGCATCGGCGAAAATTCGGGCGTTGTCACCTACGACGGCAGGATATATCTCATAAATCCGCTCGGGCTTTATTCGATGTCCTATAACCCAATTGAGGACAAGTACAGCACCTACCGCCATACCGTCCCCGACACGCTCGGTATCGGGCGCGACGAGCTCGGAAATGTGCGCCTGCACGTTGACCGTATCAATCACGAGCTTTGGTGTCAGCTCGGCGACAGATGCGCGGTCTATAGCTTCACGGCGAAAAAATGGTATCGCTTCAGCGGCTTCACGCCGTCCTCGTTTTTCACCTATCAGAACGATTCTGCGTTTATCGAGGGCGGCAGGATAGGTGTATTTACCGTTGGCGAGTGGCTTGACGGCGGCGTTGGATTCGAGGCGTACGTTGAAACGCGCAACCTCGACCTTGGCAATATATTCGCCGAAAAGACTGTGTACAGCTTCGGTGCAACCTTTGAACGCCGTGAGGGTGCGGCGCTTTTGTGCTCCTTAAAAAGCGACAAGGGCGCGAGCTTCACGTTCAGGATAGATGCAGACGAAAGCGGCGCGGATACATCGCCCGTCGTAAAGCGCACGCACGCGCGGCTCGGTAACTGCTACTACGTTATATGCCGCGTCAGCTCGCCTGCCGATGCCGCGCCTACAGACCTGCGTTCGATACTCATCTCGTACCGCGTTATGGGAGGCAACGTATGATAGCTTTGTGGTATTTGCTCGGATTTGTGTGCGGCGCCGTCTTTTTCTGGACGCTCTCGCTTATCAGAGCCGCAAAACGGCGCGAGGTGCCGCCAAGCGGTGACGATGCTCTTAAAAACATTCTCAATTACTGAAAGGATTAACGTATGAAAAACAGTTTGGCTTGGCAGCAGTTCGAGGCGGGACGTGAATACAACCGCCGCATCGGACTTTATGAAAACTACACACAGTGCGAACGCTTCTATCGCGGTGACCAATGGAAAAACGTCGCCGCAGGCGGGCTTCCCACACCCGTATTCAACTACATAAGACGAATCGCGGACTACTATATCTCGCAGATCACAAGCGCGAACGTTGACATGACCTTCTCCGATGAAAATCTGCCGTTTATAACGAGCGAGACGCATCGCGAGCGCGTGTCGGATGCGCTAAAGCTTCTCAACGACCACACGGCGTTCCGTTGGGAAAAATGCCGCATCGACCGTCTTATCCGAACGGCGCTTCTCGATGCTGTGCTTTCGGGTGACGGTATATTCTTCACATATTGGGACCCCACGGTACGCACAGGACAGGCGTACACCGGCGACTTTGTGACTATCACACTCGACACGACGAATCTATTCGTAGCGAACGTAAACTCTGCCGACATTCAGTCGCAGGAGTACGTGATAGTATCGGGGCGCGAGAGCGTGAGTCGCCTTCGCGAGGAGGCTATACGCGCAGGCGTGAGCCGTGAAATAGCAGAAAAGATACGCCCGGACGGCGACGTTCACTACGGCGCGGGCGACTACGCTATGCAGGAGAACCCCGACGTATCCGCCGAAAAGGCAACGTACATAATCAAGTTCACGCGCGATGCGAACGGATACGTGCAGTTTGAAAAAGAAACGCGCGACGTGAAGATAAAGCAGGTATCCACGGGACTTCGTATGTATCCTGTGTGTATGTTCAACTGGACGCCTACGAAAAATTCCTACCACGGAACGGCGCCGATCGCTCAGCTCATTCAAAATCAGAAGTACGTCAACAAGGCGTACGCGCTTTTAATGAAGCATATGATCGACACAGCATTCTCGAAGGTCGTATACGACAAAACGAGAATACCCGAGTGGTCGAACGAGGTTGGTCAGGCGATCGGCGTTGTCGGCGGCGACCTTTCGAGCGTTGCATCAACGATAAGTCCCGGTCAGATGAGCGAGCGCTTTGCCGACATAATCGGTGACGTTGTGGAGCATACGAAGAACTGTATGGGTGCGACTGACGTTTCACTCGGCGATGCTGCTCCCACCAACACGTCTGCCATTATCGCGCTTCAGGAGGTAAACTCCGTTTCGCTCGATCCCGTACGCACTGCGCTTTACGCGTGTCTTGAGGAGCTTGCGGCTATATGGGTCGACTTTATGTGCGCGTACTACGCGGACGGACGAATGCTTCTGCTTTCCGACGGAAATGCAGCCGCACTTGACTGTCGAGTGCTTCGTGAGGAGCTTATATGTGCGAGAGTCGACGTCAGCGCGTCCTCGCGTTACACGAAGTCATCGGCGCTCTCGGAGCTTGCAAGATTGCTTGACGGCGGTCACATTACGCTTAAGCAGTACCTCGAGCGTATGCCAGACGGCATTATACCCGGTCGCGACACGCTTATATCTGAAATTACGGAGGCAAATGAAAATGAGTGAAGAAATCAAAACAGCTACTGAAGAAGCGGTAAGCGCAGAAGCGACCGTTGAAACCGAGGCGGCACACGAAGTCGAAGTGCCCACCGAAGCCGAGGCGGCACCCGAAACGGTAGAGGAACCGACGACCGAATCAGAGCCGGAAGCCGCGCCCACTCCCGACGAGGTGAACGCCGCCAACGCCGAGCGTTCTACCGGCAAGGTGGACGACGACGGCATGGGTGCGGCGTTTTTCACCGCCGCGGACGTTCGCGCGATGAGCCGCGAGCAGGTGCGCCGCAATCTGCCGAAGATACTTAAGAGTATGGAAAGCGACAAATTTTAAAAGATAATACAGCGAACTGCCTTGCGGCGGTTCGCTGTTACTATTGACAACGAAAAAATATAT
Organism: Candidatus Flemingiibacterium sp.; assembly: GCA_045634005.1. Taxonomy (GTDB): domain Bacteria; phylum Bacillota; class Clostridia; order Oscillospirales; family CAG-272; genus Flemingiibacterium. Next base: position 38,233 of record JAZQZL010000037.1, read on the forward strand.
GATATAATATTCTTGAAAGGAAATAAAATGAGCAACGACACAAAACTATTGTTATATCGCTGTTATCCCACAGATGCTTGCGAAGATTGCAAGAAATATAACAATTTATTTTTTCACGAAGATAATGCGCCTAAATTACCAATACATGAAAACTGCCGGTGCTATTACGAACCCTTAAATAATAAACATTCTTTTAACCTTTTTTCTTTTCTTGCTAATATAGTAAAACCAAAAAATGGAAGTTCAATCAAAAGCACTATCTCTTCTACCCCACAGCCAAGTACGTCCTCCGCCCAAGGTGCTCCAGAAATTGGAATTCAAGAACCTGAGATCCCTAGTTCTTTGAGTTATATCACCAAAATAAACGATATGTATTCCATAATTCATGAATCTAACAATCTAACTCATGTTAGCGACCAAATGGTAGAGTTATTGAAAAAATATGAAACTCCCTATTCCAAGTATTTGATTAAAGATTCTAACGGAAATATTTTGGGGATAAAGCCACACGATGTTGGGGATGGAGGAATAACCGTAGGATATGGACATTTTATAAGCGAAGCCACTATGAGAAACGATCCAGAAGCCTATTCACTTACGCAAAGAAATTTATCTGTGCGCGAAGCTACCGATTTAATGAAGCGCGACTTGGAACATTTCGAAAAACAAATTTTAAACTTAATGCGTAAAAATGACATATATCTTGTTCAACATGAATTTGATGCCCTTGTGCTTCAAGCCTACAACTATGGTAATGTAAACTATTTAACAGACTTACTTAAATCAGGCAGTCGAGATCGTAAAAAGTGGATCGAGGTTATTACAGAACGAATGGAGGTAAACCGCGGAAAGTTCTATAATGGTCTAATGAATCGAAGGTATCAAGAAATGGATTTGTTCTTATACGCTGATTATAATGGAGGTCCTGATGTCAAAAAGTATCCGTAAGCTTTGCACGGTGACAATCGTGATTGCGTTGGTTCTCGCGTCGTGCGCTTCACCTGCTAAATCAAATATAACACCTTTTCCGCCAACCACCGCTTCAAATCGCGAACCGTC
>JAZQZL010000038.1:0-17556 GCA_045634005.1 Candidatus Flemingiibacterium sp.
AGGAAGGAATTAGCTCATGTTGCCGCGAACTCCTTCCTCCCCTTGTACCCCTCCTACCTCTTGGCTATGCCATAAATCTGCGGCCTTCCTACAGAGTGCTAATACCACAGAGTGCTTATTTAGCGGCACTCATTTTCTCGCTACGCTTCATGAAAATGAGTGCATACCGTGCGCGCAGCGAAGCGTCCGCGCAACCCTTGAAATGCGCCAATTTCCATTTCCGTTAGGAAATTGGCGCCGCTAAACGAACACTCTGTGGTACGAAATCAACCTCGAGAAAAGCGCGAGGCCAAAGCAAGCGCTGGCACACGTTTGTATCACCGGCGCCCACCGCGGCATATACTAACTATACGGCGCAACATACGCCGCAATCCACCGAAAGGATGATACTTATGGAAAACACAAACGCCGTCGGCTATCTCATTGTGAACGTGTCCACCGCGCGCGGAGCGATACCGCTTGAGGGTGCCGCCGTAACGGTTTATTACGAGCGTCCCGAAAATACGTCGGTTTTCTCCGTTATGGCGACAGACCGAAGCGGTAAAACAGAGAAGATAGAGCTTCCTGCGCCGAGTCGAGAGCTGTCCGAGGTGCCGGGCAACACGAAGCCGTACGCAACCTACACCGTAGCCGTCGAAAAGGAGGGCTATTACAGCGTCACAAACGTCGGCGTGCCGATATTCGACGGCGTTACGTCGATACAGCCCGTCGAAATGCTCCCGCTCGCCGAATACAATTCCGATACCATCTATCCGCGTTTTGGCAGAGATGTAACCGAGGACCGCGACCAGAATCTCTAAATCGGGGGAGGTGTGCCCTCCTCCCAAAATAAATCGCAGAAAGGATAAAGCTATGCCGCTTCCGTACATTCCCGAAACGATAACCGTCCACCTCGGCTCCCCCGGCTCCGCCGCCGAAAACGTGACGGTCCCCTTCCCCGACTACATAAAAAACGTCGCCTCAAGCGAGATCTACCCCACTTGGCCCGAGAACGCCATTCGCGCCAATATCTACGCGCAGATATCCTATGCGCTAAACCGCATCTACACCGAATACTACCGTAGCCGCGGCTACGATTTCGATATTACGAACTCCACCGCGATTGACCAGTCCTTCGTGGCAGGACGCGATATTTTTGACAACATCTCCGATATCGTAGACGATATTTTCACAGACTATATCGTCCGTCAGGGCAGCGTCGAGCCGCTTTTCGCGCAGTACTGCGACGGAATCGAGGTACAGTGCGACGGGCTTTCACAGTGGGGCAGCGTTCCGCTTGCCGAGCAGGGGCTCACGCCATACGAAATTCTCGTAAATTACTACGGTCCCGACATCAACATAAACGCCGACACGCCGATAGAGCCTTTTTCACCGTCGCTTCCCTACCGCGCGCTCAGACTCGGCAACTTCGGCAATGACGTTCGAAGCGTACAGCTTCGTCTCAACCGCATCTCCGCGAACTACCCGGCGATACCGAAAATATATCCCGTAGACGGCGTTTTCGGCATCAACACGGAGAATGCCGTAAAAGAGTTTCAGCGCATATTCGACCTAACGCCCGACGGCATCGTAGGACCTGCAACGTGGTACAAGATACTCAATCTCTATAACGGCGTCAAGCGTCTTAACGCGCTTGCAAGCGAGGGGCTTTCACTCTCCGACGTATCAGCACAGTTCCCGACGGAGCTATCGCGCGGTGATGAGGGCGTCTTCGTCAGACAGTTTCAGTATTTTCTCAATGTACTCGGCGAAAATCTCGCTGTGATACCGCCCGTTGCTATTGACGGCGTTTTCGGTGCGGCTACTGAAAACGCCGTACGCGCGTTTCAGTCTGCGTACGGACTTCCGGACACAGGGGTTGTCGACGAGGCAACGTGGGTTGACCTTTACAACGCCTACCGCGGCATCTTAAACTCGTCGGCGCAGTACGTGAACGGTGTCCCCGTTGCGCTTTTCCCCGGATATCTTTTGCTGTTCGGTATGCAGGGCGACGAGGTGCGGCTACTCCAGGAGTACCTCTCCACTCTCTCCGAGGTGTATACAGAAATACCGCCCGTCGAAACAAACGGCATATTCGGCTCGGCTACGAGAAGCGCCGTGCAGGCGGCACAGTCGCTGTTCGGTCTGCCCGTCACGGGGATCGTTGACGCGCTGACGTGGGACGCTATCACGGACGCGTACGTCGACGTGGTGTATTCGCAGACGGCAGAGCCGGGGCAGTTCGGCGGAACTACATTATCGTGAGGTAGAGAGTATGAGAGATATAACAACCGACAAAGAAAGCATAGCCGAGGTCCAAGGGTACCTTCGCGAGCTTCACCACGACACTCGCGGTGAGATCCCGCTTGTAAATCCCGACGGCGTTTACGGCGACGAAACCGTAGCCGCGGTAGAAGCGTTTCAGCGCGCGAACGGCATTCCCGTCACGGGCGAGGTCGACAACGCGACGTGGGACGCGATATACAAGGCCTTTCTTGCGGCGGTTTTGCGCCGCGAAAAGCCGCACGGCATAATGCCGTTTCCCGACGAGGACGGGTACGAGGTCAGCGGCGGTGAAGGCTCCGACACCGTGATGGCTATACAGCTTGTGCTTCGCCTACTTGCAAACGTCTACGACGATATTGACGGCACAAGCACGGGCGGCGTGTACGACGATCCGACCGCCACCGACGTGCGCACGTTTCAGGCACGGCACGGTCTGCCCGTCACCGGCAATGTCGACAAAGCGACGTGGAACGCGCTCGCCGATGCGTACAATCACGCTATGGGGGTGGACGTCGGGTGAAGCCCGACGGTCCGCCTACGAGCGCGTACCACGTCGCTTTGACCTCGCCGCTTCCGCGGCGTGGGGAAACTATTTCGAGCCGTTTGCGGCTCGAAGGGGAACGAAAAGGGAGGCTTTGCGTGCGCGACGGTGCGCGATTCCACGGCTATCAGCGGCATAGCACGCAGCGAAGCGTCCGCGCCGCCCTCGAAATGCGCCAATTTCCATTTCCGTTAGGAAATTGGCGCCACCATACGAACACTCTGTGGTACGAAATCGACCTAGAATGAATCACAACGACCAACGGGCGAGGACAGACGTCCCACGGGCGAGTAGCCGTGTGAGAGGGGGTACAAGGGGGAGAGAGATTTGGCGATTGAATACCTCTCTCCCCCTTGCGCGTCCCCGAGCCGCCGAGGCGGCGAGGTCAAAGCGAGCGGTTGCCGCTTGTAAGCGGACCGCCGTGGGCGCCGTCCCCTACGGGAAAAGGCGCTTTACTGCGAGAAATAAAACAGCACCGCGTAAAACGCGGTGCTGTACTATTATTCCTCGGGATTCTCCCAGTTGTGATAAACCTCGATAACGTCGTCGTTATCCTCGAGTGCTTCGATAAGCTTGTTCATATTCTTGATATCGTCCTCGCCGGTGAGCGTTACGTAGCTCGACGGAACCTTGTCGGTGTCCGCGGACATAATCGCGTAACCCTTGTCTGCAAGAGCCGCACGAACTGCTTCGAGATCGTCGGTTTCAGTAGAGATCTCGAATGCACCGTCCTCTGCGGAGAAATCCGCAGCACCTGCCTCAAGCGCATCCTCCATAAGCTGATCCTCGTCGATCTTGCCGTCGTTCTCGATGATGATAACGCCCTTTTCCTCGAACATAAAGGATACGCAGCCGGTCGTGCCGAGGTTGCCGCCGAACTTGTCGAAGTAGTGGCGTACGTCGGACGCGGTACGGTTGCGGTTATCGGTGGTCGCCTCAACGATTACGGCAACGCCCGACGGGCCGTAGCCCTCGTATACGATCTCCTCGTAGTCAGCGCCGTCAGCGCTCGATGCCTTCTTGATGACACGGTCGATGTTATCGTTAGGTACGTTGTTAGCCTTTGCCTTCGCGATAAGCGAAGCAAGCTTGCTGTTCGATACGGGATCGGGACCGCCCTCTTTTACTGCGATCGCCATCTCCTTACCAATCTTGGTGAAGATCTTCGCGCGCTGTGCGTCGGTCTTCTCCTTCTTGTGCATTATGTTTTTCCATTTGCTGTGTCCGGACATTGTTTTCTCTCTCCTAAATATTTTTAATATATTTCCTTTTCCATTCGGCTATTACATTTTAACCAAACGACTACAGCCGAGCCGAGCGGGGGTGTGGGGGCGGATTGGATCGGCGTTTGAGAGCAAAGCAGCCCCCACAAGCCGCAACGTAAGCGTTGCGGCTATCTTCAAACCGATAGGTTTGACTTAAATCTTTTCGGTTTTCTTCATGCAGATAAGCTCGAACGACTTACCGAGCACACTGCGTACGCACGACGTAAGCGCTACGCGGAAGTCGCGTACGCTCGCATCGTCTGCGGTGACGATCTGGCACTCGTGATAGAAGCGATTGAACGCTGTGCAAACGTCGAGAATGTAGCGCGTGATAACGGAAGGCTCGAGATCCTCGAGTGCGGTAAGCACCTTCTCGGGGAACATCGAAAGCGTCTTTAAAAGCGCGGCCTCGGAGCGTGCTGTCACCATAGAAGCATCGGGCTTTATCGCGGGGACGCCGCCTGCCTTCTCGATGATCGAGCAGGTGCGCGCGTACGTGTACTGCGCGTAGGGACCGGTGTTGCCGTCGAAGTTGAGCGCATCCTCTAAAATAAAGTTGATATCCTTGATACGGCTGTTCATAAGGTAGTGGAAGATGATCGCGCCAACGCCGACTGCCTCCGCAACCTCGTCCTTATTTTCAAGAGAAGCGTTCTTCTCCGCCATAATAGCCGCAACCTTTTCGATAGACTCCGCAAAGAGATCGCGGAGAAGGATTACGTTGCCGGTACGGGTCGCAAGCTTGGAGCCGTTTATCGAAACGGTACCGTATGGTACGTGAATGAGCTTGTCCGACCAGTCGTAGCCCATAAGCTCAACGACCTTGAACCACTGCGCGAAGTGAAGGCTCTGACCTGCCGAGGTAACGTAGATGTTCTTATCGAAATCGTAGGTGTTCTTTCTGTAGATAGCCGCGGAAATATCACGCGTCGGATAAAGAGTGGAGCCGTCACGCTTCAAGATAAGGCAGGGCGGCATATTGTACGCTTCGAGATTGATAATCGAAGCACCGTCGTCAATGGTCATAAGGTTCTTATCCTTGAGCTCCTGCACGACCGCGGGCATCTTATCCGAGTAGAAGCTCTCGCCGTTATACGAGTCAAACTCGATACCGAGCTGCTTGTATGTGCGGCTGTACTCGCGAAGGGATATGTCAATAAACCACTTCCAGAGTGCGGTGTTGTCTTCGTCATGATGCTCGAGCTTCGTGAACTCCGCTCTTGCCGCATCGTTAAGTGACTCGTCCTTTTCAGCTTCCTCGTGGAACTTTACGTAAAGTGCAACGAGTCCGTCGATGCCGTCAGCCTCAACAGCTTCGCGGCTTCCCCACTTGCGGTATGCCACGATAAGCTTACCGAACTGTGTACCCCAGTCGCCGAGGTGGTTTACACCGATACAGTTGTATCCGCAGAACTCGTGAAGCTTCTTAAGGCTGTGACCGATAACGGTCGTGCCGAGATGTCCGATATGGAAAGGCTTTGCAACGTTCGGCGAGGAGTAGTCAAGAACGACGTTCTTACCCTTACCGAAATCAAACGAGCCGTAAGACTCGCCCTTTTCCATAATCTCGGGCATAAGCACGCCTGCGAGATATGCGGCATTTATGAATATGTTAAGGTAACCGCCGACAACGTCAACCTTTGCGATAACGTCGTCCTCGAGTCCTTCTGCAAGCTTTGCGGCGATCATGGGCGGAGCCATTCTCATAGCCTTTGAGAGCTTAAAGCAGGGGAATGCAAGGTCGCCGAAGTTATCGTCCGGCGGATACTCGAGGTAGTCCGCAAAGTCAGCCGCGGTAGTATCCGCAGCTGCGGGATTACCTTCAGTCAGCGCGGCAAACTTGTTATAAAGCTTTTCTGCGATATGTTTTTTTATAGTAAGCATCGTATCTGTCCTTTGCGATATAATTTTATAATATATTATTATACCATAAATATCGCCGTTTGGCAATATTTTTTTGATTTTTTCTTTTAGCCGCGCTCGGCGATCTTTCTGCCCATCAGAACACCCATTACAGATGCCATCATGAGCCCTCTCGTCCAGCCGCTCGAGTCGCCGAGGCAATGGAGTCCCGGAAGCGAGGTGTCGAGGTTTTCGTCCATCTTTACACGGTTAGAATAGAACTTAAGCTCGGGCGAATACAGAAGCGTTTCCGGACTTGCAAAGCCGGGAACGACAACGTCCATCGCGTGAATGAAGTTGATGATATTTGTCATCGCACGGTACGGCATCGCCGCGGTGATATCACCTGCGACAGCATCGGGAAGCGTCGGCTTTACGTTACTCTGCGCAAGCTCCTTGGGCCAGGTACGCTTACCGTCGAGTATATCACCGAAGCGCTGTACGAGAATGTGTCCTGCGCCGAGCATATTGGTAAGCTCACCGACCTTTTTCGCGTACTCTATCGGCTGATTGAACGGCACGGAGAAGTTGTGCGAGCAGAGGATAGCGAGGTTGGTGTTGCCCGACTTGTGCTCCTTGTATGAGTGACCGTTTACGACTGCAAGATCGTTATCGTAATTCTCCTGCGACACGAATCCGCCGGGATTCTGACAGAACGTGCGCACCTTATTCTTAAAGGGCTTCGGATATCCGATAAGCTTCGACTCGTAGAGGACCTTGTTTACGTCCTCGATGATCTCGTTTCTGACCTCAACGCGCACGCCGATGTCAACAGTACCGGGCTTGTGCTCGACATTATGCTCGACACATATTTTTTCAAGCCAATCCGCACCGCGTCTGCCGGTTGCAACAACTACGGTATTCGCGCGAATCTCACGCGTGCCGCTCTTCTCGTCGATTATAACACCGCGGCAGGAACCGTCCTCAACGATAAGGTCGCTGCAGTTCACGCCAAACATAAGCTCAACGCCGTTTGCTGCGAGATACTCCTGAATGGAGTGGTAAATATCCTGCGCCTTCTCGGTTCCGAGGTGACGGATCGGACAGTCAACGAGGCGAAGACCTGCCTGAATTGCGCGCTTGCGGATCTCCTTGATAAAGGGATCGTTCGACACGCCCTCAACGTGCTCGTCCGCACCGAACTCGAGATAAATGCTGTCTGCATACTCGATAAGATCCTTCGCATTCTGCCAGCCGATAAGCTCGGGAAGCTCGCCGCCAACGTCGGGGGACAACGAAAGCTTGCCGTCCGAGAACGCTCCGGCGCCGGAGAAGCCTGTTGTGATATGGCAGTACGGCTTACACTGCATGCACTCCTTAGTCTTTATTTTGGGACAGTGACGTCTTTCAACGGGAAGTCCCTTTTCGATTAAAAGTATTTTTTTGTCGCTCTTTTTTCTGATAAGCTCAAGTGCGGTAAAAATGCCCGCAGGACCTGCGCCAACGATTATAACGTCGTAATTCATAACATTTACCTCCTGATTTTACACAAAAACATTCCGCAAACTCTCGCCTGCGGAATGTAATTATAACTACAATATAATTACAAATAATTATATCATAAATCGCGCATTTTGTCAATCATTATTTGTAAGAAAGAGCGGACGCAGCTGCCGTGACTCAAGCACGGCACCGATAGCCTCGGGAATCCGCTCGAATACTGCAACGAGCGAGTGCGGCTTTGATACAACGTCGTCCTGCAGCATCGGTACAAAATATACCGAGCGGCGCTTTAGCATAAGCGCTAAATTCTCGAGGTTTCCCGACATCGCGTCGTTCGTTGCAAGTGCCAAAAGTAGCGGTCTGTCCGAACGAAGATGCGCCTTGCACGCCATTGTCACCGCGCCGTCGGTGATACCGTGTGCGAGCTTTGCGAGCGTGTTACCGGTGCACGGAGCGACAACGAGCATATCAAGGTGAACGTCGGGCCCAAGCGGCTCGGCATCCTTTACCGTGCGGATTATCTCCCTGTCGCATATCTGCTCTATCCTCGCGCAGATATCCGCCGCCTTGCCAAATCGCGTGTCGGTCGTGTACGCGCATTCGCTCATTATCGGGACAAGCTTGTGACCGTCAGCAGCAAGGCGCTCCATAACCTTAATACTGCGCGCGATGGTGCAGAACGAGCCGCAAAGTGCGTAGCCTATCAGCATTTTCTCGCCTCCCAAGTCTCGATTTGCCCTATCACTGCACCGGCGATTATTTTGCCCGACGTAACGGGCGCGACCTTTCCGGGAAGCGAAAGCGCCCATATAACGTTATGCCTCATTTTGTCCGCGGTGGGAATATCCACGCCGCCCGGCTTTGAGGCAAGGTCAACGATAAGCGTACCGCGCGGGATAGCCGCAAGCTCCGCTTCGCCGAGCACCGTGTGCGGCACGGTGTTGAATATCACGTCGTAGCGTTGCTCTTTAAGCAGTTCGCAAAGCTTACCCGTTTCGGTGGACATATATCCGTCGGCGCGTATCCACGCGATGTCGGACGGTTTTCTTGCGCTTGCTGTAACCGTAACGCCGAGGCGCGAAAGCAAGCGAGAGAGCACCTTGCCGATACGTCCGTAGCCGATGACGAGCGCGCTCGCGCCGTGAAGCGTTATCGGCAGCTCGCGCATTGCTATCTCAATAGCGCCCTCCGCGCTCGGGATAGCGTTTGCTATAGAAAACGAGTCGGACTCATAGTAGTCGAAGGCCTTGATGCCGCGCTCTGCACAAGCTGACGTGAAATTTGACGGGAGCTTGCCGCCACAGACGTATTTTACGCCGTTTTGAACCATAGCCTCTGCAAGCGTTGTAAACTTGAGCGGCACGCCTCCGAGCGGCATCGAAACCGTGTTACCGTCGGCTGCAGAGGGAAGCGGCAGTATGACACAAAGGCTACCGCGAAGGGCTTCGATAACGCTCGTTGCTGTTTCACCGCAGTCAAAACAGTCGCCTTCAGCCACCGCCAACAGCACCTCGCGCACACTGACGCTCGGGTGCGAGCAGCAAAGCGAATCTACGACGGGCACTCGTCCGTGCGCATCTCCGCCAAAGCCGTAAAGCGATACCTCATACCCTGCCGCCACAAGCTCTGCGCCGACGATAAGCTGGCGCGCGTCACCGCCTATAACGGCAATTTTATATTTTTTATCAATCATAGCTTTCTCCAAAATGTAGTATGCGCCAAAGGTGGCGCATTACAGTTTATGTTAAAAGCCGCCACGCTGTCAAAGACTGCGAGGCGTACAAAATACGTGTTTTGTGATTGCTTTATTTTTATCACTATTTCTACTTGAAAAAGCGCGCGCCTTGTGCTATAATTATTTTATCACACAGATGTTGAAAGGATAATTACACATGGGCGGATTATTCGGAGTTATATCAAAGGAAGATTGCGTGTTCGACCTGTTTTTCGGCACAGACTATCACTCCCACCTCGGCACACGCCGCGGCGGTATGGCAGTTTGGGGCGAGAACGGCTTTGAACGCGCTATTCACAATATAGAAAACTCACCCTTCAGAACCAAATTCGACAAGGACGTCGGAGAGATGAAGGGAACGGCTGGTATCGGATGTATTTCCGACAGCGAGCCGCAGCCGCTTATCGTACGCTCGCACCTCGGCAACTTCGCTATAACTACCGTCGGACGCATAAATAACGAAGCAGAGCTTCTTGATATCTGCTTTAACAAGGGACATTCGCATTTCCTTGAAATGAGCGGCGGCGATATTAACGCAACCGAGCTCGTTGCCTCGCTCATCGCGCAGAAGGATTCGATAGTTGAGGGAATCCGCTACGTGCAGGAGCTTGTAGACGGCTCTATGACTATGCTCGTCTTAACGCCAGACGGAATGTACGCCGCGCGCGACAGACTCGGACGCACCCCCGTGGTTATCGGCAGAAAGGACGGCGCGTACTGCGCTTCCTTCGAAAGCTTTGCTTACCTGAACCTTGGATATACACACTATAAAGACCTTGGCCCGTCCGAGATCGTCTATATGACCGCCGACTCGTGCACGACCGTTTCCGAGCCGAAGGAGGATATGCGCATCTGCACCTTCCTTTGGGTTTACTACGGTTACACCACCTCGAACTACGAAGACATAAACGTAGAGATAATGCGAAATCACTGCGGCGCAAAGCTTGCCGAGCGCGATAAGGGAATCGTTGAGCCCGACCTCGTCGCAGGTGTGCCCGATTCGGGTACAGCTCACGCGGTAGGCTATGCAAATGCGTCAGGCGTACCGTTCGGCAGACCGTTTATAAAGTATACTCCCACCTGGCCGCGCTCCTTTATGCCGACAATACAGGCACAGAGAAGCCTTATTGCCAAGATGAAGCTCGTTCCGATAGATCAGCTTATTCGCGGCAAAAACCTGCTTCTCATCGACGACTCCATCGTCCGCGGAACACAGCTCGGCGAAACGACCGAGTTCCTCTACCAGAGCGGTGCTAAAGAGGTTCACATCAGAACGGCTTGTCCTCCGCTTCTGTACGGATGCAAGTATCTCAACTTCTCGCGCTCCAAGAGTGAGCTTGATCTTATCACACGTCGCGTTATCCTTCGCCGTGAGGGCTCGGAGGAAGCGGCAAAAGCCAAGCTTCACCTTTATTCGGATCCCGAAACTCCCGAATACAAGGGTATGGTCGAGGACATTTGCAAGGAGCTTAACTTCACCACCCTCGCGTTCCAGCGCATCGACGATATGATCGAGGCTGTAGGACTTGACAAATCCAAGCTCTGCACGTATTGCTGGACTGGTAAGGAATAAAAAGAAAAAGCACTTATGGTAAACATAAGTGCTTTTTTGTTATCATATCACGATCGCGCCGCTGTCAAGGCCGTCTATGATCTTCGCTATAGCGTGCTCGTCGTTGCTGACCGTGATCATATCAGCCGCCGCCTTTGCCGCATCGCACGCGTTTGCAACGGCGATACCGAGCTTCGCCGCGCGAAGCATCGACACGTCGTTTTCGTAGTCGCCGACCGCGACGGTCTTGTTCATGTCGATACCGAGATACTTTGCAAGGCGCGTCATTACGCCGCCCTTGCTGTTACCCTTCGGTAAAAGCTCGTAAAGCGTCGCCTCCGAGCGAATGAAGTCGTATTTGTCGTAATCGGGATGGGTTTTCAGAAGCTCGATAAGCTCAAGTATGCGCCCGTTGTCCATACTTAAAAACAGCACCTTTGAAATCGGCTCATCAAGGTCACGATAGTGCTTTTCATTGTTGGGAAATCCCGTTCGCTGTCTGAAATATTCGGTCGCGGAATTGTTTCTGCTGAAATATATATTGCTCGCCGTGTTCGCCTGAATACCCATATCGGGCATATTTTCCGCAACGAAATCAATCACGCTGACCGCCTCGGCGGGAAGCGCCTGAAGCCAGACGTATTCCTTCTTTTCATGATCGAATATCGCGCCGCCGTTAATGCAGCCTATCGGAACGTTGGGACGCACCGTTGCACAAAGCGCTCCCGTCGTGAGCGGTACGCGTCCCGTCACAAACGTGAACGATCCGCCCTCGCTCTTAAAATATTCTATCGCATCAAGGTTTTCCTTTGATATAGTATGGTCGCTTCCGATAAGCGTACCGTCAAGGTCCGTACATATAAGGATGCCGTCAAATTTCGCCATAATTTCTCCGTTTTATTTCGTTGCCTTTATTATTTTCGTATTGCCGAAGCACGCGAGCACCTCTACCGCGGAAAATCCCGCATCGCGAAGTGCCTCGCACTCGTGAAGTGCGGTAAGCGGCGTGTCAAAGTGGTATATGTTACCGTCATTCTTACCCTGAAGTCCGCGAAGGCGCGCGAACTCGAGCATAAGCCTGTCTTCTTCCTCTGCCGAGTCGATTATGTAGTCGGTGAGGATAAAATAACCGCCGGCCTTTAATGCCGCGTGAAGCTTCCCATACAGCGCGGTCTTGTCCTCCTTCTTAAAGTGGTGGAGCGACTCTACGGACACCGCCGCATCGTATACACCCTCGCCGAGCGGCAGATCGAAATAAGAACCCTGCACTGTCCTAATATCGTATCCGCGAAGCTTATCTAAAAGCGCCTCGAGCATCTTTTGCGACAGGTCAATTCCCACAACGCTCGCCTTCGGGTTAAGCTTAAAATACTCCCCGAGCTCAAGTCCCGTGCCGCATCCGAGGTCGAGCACCCTTACCCCCGATCCATTAGGCAAAAGGCTCGCGGTAAAGGGATAAAACTCCGCCGCGCCCTCGATGTCACGAAGCATATGCTCGTCGTAGCCGTCAAGACGGCGCTCGAAGAAGTCGTCCATTTTTTCAAGCTCGTCGGGCGAGCGCTTGTCCTCTGCCGCGCCGATCTCTCCGTCGTAAAGGCGCACAACGCCCTCACATACGGCAAAGCCGACGAAGAAGCTCTCGAACATATCCTCGCAGCGCACGGACGACGTTATTCCGTTAACAGAAACGTCGATGTATCTATCCTTAACGGTCACGTCAAGCGTGTGCTTTTTCATCTCTGCAACGGGGAAAAGCACGCCGAGATGCTTGTGCCAGCTGCACTTGCCGTCCTCGCGGAAATGCCTCCACACGTTTATGCCGTCCTTGTAAAGCACGACCTCGTAGCACGCACCGTATCGTGTCGCGCCGTCAGGACACTGATCGGTTTCGGGTACGATTATTATTTCCGCACAGCCGCAATCCTCGAACTCGCAGGTAAGGGTCGCGTGTGCCGCACCGCCGAAGCGCTCCTTTGTGAGAAGAGCGATGGCGTCAAAGCCCTCCCGGTGCGCTTTGTTAGCGCCGCCCTCGATGCAGTCCTCTCGCTGTGTGAAGCTCGGCGTTTCGCTGTGGCGGTGTGTGTACGCGACGTTGAGCGCGCTCTGCCACTGTCTATTTGAAAAATCTATCTTCACGATAATCTCCATTCCGCCGCCAAAGCGGCGTTACAATATACTTTGTGAAATTCAAATGTGTTTGGTCCTTCGGCATTATTATAGCACAAAAAAACAAAAATGACAATCCCCTGTATGGCGATTGTCATTTTATTTATAAAAGCGTTTATAAAAGCTGCTTGATGATCTCGGGGAAATCTCTGTAATTGTCTATCGTGATATATGGGAAATCCGACTTATACACCGCCTCGTCGTTTCCTCCGAGCCCGTAATCGTCACCGATGTAAACGACGTCCTCGTGCTTTAAGTTGTTCTCCTTACAGTATAAATCAAGGGCATAATACTTATTATACGGCATCGGCGCCATATCGAAGGAGGAGGATCCGCCAACAAAAACGCTGTACTCTGAAAAAGCACGTACGACCTCGTCGTATATCCTTCTTCTTTTCACTCTGTCGGGATCAAACGCGAGCTTATCCTCGGATTTTGCTTTGGTGCCGAGAAGCGGAAAGGTTATACAGCCCGATGGGTGAAACTCAACGCCCTCCCCGACGAAGTCTGTATATCCGAATTTTTCGCGGAAATATGCAACCTTTCGCTCGACCTCTTCCCTATCCACCGAAAACTGCAAATCACGCACTATGTCAACGCTTTTCGTTTCCGCGTTGTATACACCGTACTGCAAACCGTAATTTCCGATTATATCAATCGGGAATGCTTCAAGCTGATTGAAAATTCTCATAACCTGTCCCGCACCGACCATCAGAAGCTTGTACCTTTTCGACAGCTCTTCAAGCGCTTGTCTGTGTGCCTTCTCGAGCGGCTGCTTATGCTGGGTCAGCGTTCCGTCGAGGTCCATTGCAATTACCTTTACCTTGCGATCATTCATTTGCACTACCTCCAAACATATCGTAATTATACCAAAGAACGGTGTACCTGTCCTTCAGGTCCTTGGCATACATAACGGCGGTGTTTATTTTCTCGGCGCCGTACATATCATAAAACTCTTGTATGTCAAGCCCCACAAGTCGGAGCATATCTTTAGTTTCCTCAGCACTTGGCATCTCGGATAAAATCTCCCGTATCTGCGCTTGTTTTTGCCTATATATATTGCTTCTGTCCGCCGCGTAATTTCCCACTCTGTCCTGAAGCGCGACACATCCTCCGGCTACAGAGCTGTATATTTGCTCCATCTTTTTGATATAATCGGTTCTCGAGAGGCGGTATACAGCATTCGGCAATTCTGATTTTAATACCCTTTCTCTGATTTGTGCGGTGATCACGGTTGAGTAGGCAACGTCAATGCCGTGGACAAAATACGGCTCGTCATTTACGATACCCACGATCTCAAAGAAATGCGATAAATGATGCTCACTGCCCGATGCCGGACGCGAGGAGCCTGCAAAGCTCATCATAACACCGACGGTTATCAGCGCTTCCATAAGTGCCTTAACGCTTTCAGGGTTGCGTTTCAAAAGACCGTGTGCCGTATCAAGTGTGTTTTCGATCATTTTATAGGTGGTGTCGTAAATATACTGACAGAAATATTCCCCGTTCACCGCTTGGCTTAATTTCCAATCGCACAGTGCGGAGTATTTTCCGATAATATCACCATAACCCGCTTTAATCATTTCAAGCGGTGCCTGACTTAAAACATCCACATCAGCGATGATCGCTCTTGGAAGTCCGCCGTAACGGTTTCCTTCATTCCCTTCAATATCATCGCCGCGCCGCTTGAGGCATATCCGTCCATAGAGGGTGCCGTAGCAACTATTATGTACGGTACTTTTTCAAAAAAGGATACGTATTTACACAGATCCTGAATTACACCCGAGCCTATACCGAGAATCAAGTCAGCATCGCACAGCGCCTCTTTTATTCGCTCTATAGCGGTTTCGTCCGGAATAAGGATCGTTTTTCCGCTGAAGATCACCTTCCTGACAGTCTTGCCGCATAATGCATTCTCTACCCTTCCACCTGCCGCAGAATACGTATTCTCGTCTGCCACGATGAGAATACTTTCTTTATCCTCGCAAAGGGCTGTGAGTCTTGAGATCGCTTCGCGCTCTATATACACGTGCTCAATGTCACATCGGTGAGTCTTTTTGCAAGCACAGTCAACTCCACGTAAAATATTATTTATATCCACGAATATCACTCCATTTTAAATTTAGGTGTTTACTTTTTTTAATATATATAGTATAATACTATCATCAAAACAAATCAATAACTAAGCGCAAATCGGTCAAAAAACGACGATTTAACATATTGTTTTGAAGAAACAGTCAAAATCCGTCACTTTTTTAGGAGAGAGAGCATGTTAAAAAACGAACGCGAAAGAGAAATTATAAACATTTTAAAATGCGAGGACAGGTTTATAAGTGTAAAGGAGCTTTGCGAGAAGCTGTACGCAAGCGAGTCAAGCATAAGACGCGATCTGACGGCGCTCGAGGGCAGAGGCATTATTAAGCGAACCTATGGCGGCGCGGAATTATTAACCAATTTTTCGAACGTGATCTCATTTGATAAAAGATATCACCACAGCATTGATGCAAAGAAGGCAATTGCCAAAAAAGCCGCCAAGCTTATCGGCGACGGCAGCATTATATTTTTGGATCAGTCGTCCACCTCTTTTTACCTCGCAAACGAAATAATCAACCGAAACTCGCTGACTGTTATTACAAACAACATTGAAATACTGTGTCTGTTATCAAATTCTTGCATTAAGGTAGTAGCATCGGGGGGCTTTTTAAGTAACGAAAACCGAAGCTGCCTTATCGGACCGGACGCGCAGGACATATTTGAAAACACCTATGCCGATATTGTATTCTTCTCCACAAAGTCGTTATCTGACGACGGAATCATCTCCGACTGTACCCGTGAGGAGGTTACTTTGAGAAATTCTATGCTTAAAAATTCTGCAAAGAGAGTTTTTTTGTGTGACAGCGAAAAGTTTGGCACGCGATCAGCTTACAGACAGTGCACACTTTTTGACGTTGACTATCTCATAAGCGAAAACGAAGCGGCAAAGAAATTCGCCACTCTCGCCCCTTCGCTGAAAATTTTATAAGCTACAAATAATATAATAAATCCGACACCAAAACGGTGTCGGATAATTTTATTTGCCCTTCTTGTCAAACGCAGGATTGATAGCGAAGAAATTCTTGGAGTCAAGGTTATCCTGCACGTTACGAAGCAGCTCGCCGAAGCGCTGATAGTGGACAATCTCGCGCTGGCGTAAGAACTTGATAACGTCGTTCACATCGGGATCGTCAGAGAGCCGGAGAATGTTGTCGTAGGTCGTACGTGCCTTCATCTCCGCCGCCATATCCTCGTGAAGATCGGTTATGGGATCGCCCTTAACCTGCATAGTCGTCGCGCTCCACGGCGTACCCGAAGCAGCCTGCGGATATACGCCCGTCGTGTGATCGACGAAGTACGTGCCAAAGCCCTGCTTCTCAATCTCGTCAGGCGAGAGGTTACGGGTAAGCTGATAAACAAGCGTGCCCACCATCTCAAGGTGTGCGAGTTCTTCCGTTCCGATGTCCGTAAGTGCGCCCTTTGCACGGTCATACGGCATACTGTAGCGCTGGCTCAAATAGCGAAGCGATGCACCGAGCTCGCCGTCGGGACCGCCGTACTGCGATATGATTATCTGTGCAAGCCGCGGATTGGGATTTTTAATCTTTATCGGATACTGTAGCTTTTTCTCATAAATCCACATCAGCAGTTACCTCCGTTTACTTCGGGCTCCCACGGCCACGGACCGTCGATCCAGCTCCATACGTTCTGCGAAGCGCCTACGCTGTCGCCACAGCTCAAGCCGCAGCCGTTACCGATTCCGCCACCGTTCTCGGCACGTGCGTCGCGGAAATTTCCGCCGTCATAGCGGTTACCACCGTAGTTGCCTCCGCCACTGTTTGCGCGTGTAAGACGGGTATCACAGCCACAGCCGTTACCGTTTGCATTGCCGCGAGCGTTCTCATCGTAGGGGACTGCACGCGGCATAACGTGCCCGTCAGGCGTGTGACACGCGTAGTTGCAGTGTCCGCCCGCCATAGCACATAAGCGGCGGTATTCGCGCAGCGCGCACTCATCATCGGGGTGAGTGTCAAGATAGAGCCGCAGATCCCAAGCTGCAAACGGGAGCGCGTACTCATTTATATTTTCGTGCTTCATCTCTTACAGCCTCCACTCACGGTCTTGCCCATAAAAGGCTTGTCGAGATCGGGGAAAAGCGTGCCGCGCACAAGCGAAAGCTCGGGCTGATACATCTTGCCAAGCTCCTGCCAACGCACGTACGCCATAGCGATCGGGAATTTTTCGCTTATTTTATCTTCAGCAAATAAGCGCGTATCCTTCTCTGTCAAAAGACCAACTTCTTTCCTTAATTTTGACGGCGAGCGTGTCGCCGCCTAATAGGAGTATATGGCGAAGTTGCGGCAAGGTTAAAAGTGGCGTAGGGCAAAATCAATCCCTACGCCAGAATAAATAGACAAATAATTTGATCTTCCAATATTAATTTTAATAAATCGAAAAAGCAAGAATGTTTATATACGCGAACAAAAAGAAAAGCCGCTACATTAGTAGCGGCTTGAAACGTTCATTGAAAACCAAACAAAGGGTAGGTAGGAAAACGAACTATTAACGAAACTCAAGTTTAGTATAGAACAAACTTGAAGTTCAAGCCCTCGGTCTATTAGTATCGATCAGCTGAACACATTACTGTGCTTACACC
>JAZQZL010000039.1:0-11225 GCA_045634005.1 Candidatus Flemingiibacterium sp.
TGCAAAAAACGCAAGGTTTTTAGTGTGATTTGCAATTCACATTTAATTATCTGCATATTATAATAGTTTTGTAATAATAAATTAAGGAGATGTTTTTATGGCAAACAAATTTCGCGAGGCCTTAAATTCAGGCAGACGTCTTTTCGGTACACACGTCAATTTCATCGATCACCGCGTGTGCGAGCTGCTCGGCTACGTCGGCTTTGACTACCTTTGGATAGATATGGAGCACATCTCTACCGATTTTATCACGATGGAGCGACATCTCATCGCAGCCAAGGCGGCAGGCACGCCCACACTCGTTCGCGTGGTGTGGAACGATATCCCAAATATCAAGCGAGTACTCGAAGCAGGTCCCGACGCTATCGTTGTTCCGATGGTCAACAGCGTGGAAGAAGCGCGTCAGGCTATCGAAACCTGCATCTATCCGCCCGAGGGCAAGCGCGGATTCGGTCCGTGCAGAGCCGTCCGCTACGGTCTTGACGACATAAACGATTACATCGACAATACAAGCAAGGATCTCTGCCGCTTCTTACAGGTTGAAACCAAGGCAGCTGTCGAATGCCTTGACGAGGTCTGCAAGATTCCCTACGTTGACGGCTTTATCATCGGCCCTATGGATTTAAGCGGCTCGATCGGCAAGCTCGGTCACGCGCTCGAGGACAAGGAAACGAACGAGCTTATCGAAAAGGCTATCGCCATCGCGCACGCTAACGGCAAGCCGATCGGTATTTCGACGGGTGCAGACAACACGACAGAGCTTGAGCACTGGATAAGCAAGGGCGTTGACTTTATCTCCGCGAGCACCGATATGCGAAGTGTTTTAGTGGGTGCACAGACGGTTCTCGGCAGAATGAAGACAATCTCTGAAAAGCATCCGAAAAAGTGAGGTAGGCTATGTTAGAAGAACTCAAAAAGGAAGTGCTCGAAGCAAACTTGCTCCTCCCAAAGCACGATCTCATAAAATTCACTTGGGGTAACGTATCCGCGATCGATCGAGCATCGGGGCTTGTAGTGATTAAGCCGTCGGGCGTTGAGTACGACGGTATGACTGCCGACGATATGGTCGTCGTAAGCCTCGCAGACGGAAGCGTCGTCGAGGGTAAGTACAAGCCGTCGAGCGACCTGCCGACGCATCTTGTACTCTACCGTGAGTTTGCCGACATCGGCGGCGTGGTGCACACGCACAGCCGCTGGGCGACTGCATTCGCGCAGGCAGGCGTTGGCATTGAAGCGCTCAGCACGACTCACGCGGACTACTTCTACGGCAAGATTCCATGCACTCGCGCACTTACCGCAGACGAGATCAGCGGCGAGTATGAAAAAGAAACGGGCAACGTAATAGTTGAAACCTTCAAGGGTATCGACCCGATGGCAATTCCCGCGGCACTCGTCAAGAGTCACGGAGCATTTTCGTGGGGCAAGGATGCGTTCGACGCGGTGCACAAGGCGGTCGTTTTAGAGGAGGTAGCGTTTATGAACTACCACTCGATGATGTTAAACCCCGACGTAAAGCCGATTCCAAGTGAGCTTGCAGACAAGCACTATCTCCGAAAGCACGGCAAGGACGCCTATTACGGACAGAACTAAATAAAAAAGCAGGCTTGGTGTACCTGCGATAAAGCAGGTTTAAAATAAATACGAAATGCCGAGAGCAATTCAAGTTGCTCTCGGCGTGATTTTTTCAACTGTCCCAACCAACAGTTGAAAAAATTCAAGAACGGGATGTTTGACTACATTTGATTGACATGGTATAATATAGTCACGGAAGGCGCCTCCGAAATGAAATAAAAGGAGTAAACAATATGAATCTCGGTAATAAAATCCGTGAACTGCGCAGGGCAAGTAATCTTACACAAGAGCAGTTGGCGGCTTCACTCAACATCTCCGCACAAGCTGTATCAAAGTGGGAGATGGGGGCTTCTTACCCCGATATGACAATGATTCCAACTCTCGCAGTATTTTTCAAAGTTTCGCTTGATGAGCTTTTCGATTTTGACGTAAGGAATATCGACAAAGAAATCGAAGATATCCGATTAGAATACAACAAATATTTTTGGGGCAATTTTGAAAAAGCTGAACAAATATTACTTGACGGATTGAAGCTTTATCCCGTCTCCATCCAATTAAAAACTGAATTATTTGAGCTTTACGCCTATAATGTTGATAGAGGTGATGAAGTTGTCAATAAAGCATTTGAACTTGGAAGTCATATAATCAGTATATCACAAGACGTTTTCTGCACCTGCCGCACAAAGGCAAATATGATACATATTTACACGTATTTGGAACGCGAAAAGGGTCAAGATCATTACGATGAAATAAAACAGATCATCGAAACCCTTCCATATATGTACCCTTATATGTTGCAGGACAAAATGCGCCTTTCAGCAAGCTATATTAAGGGTGAGGAAGGTATGAAGGAAGCCAAAGCTCTTAAAGATATAGAATGGCAGGAGTTTTTCATAGCTTGCGCCCAAGTAGGACATCGCTATTTTGATATGGGTGACTACGAAAATGCGATGATTCATTTTCAAGAAAGTGTGGACGTTATTGAACGATTTATGTATTCCGACAAGCAGGGCTTTGATGCATATCCCATAGGCGGTACGCATGCGAAGCACGCCATAACGCTTTTGGATATCGCAACTTGTATGTTCCAGTTGGGCAAGACAGAGGGCATAGATGATCTGATTGAAAAAGCCAAGCATATTTATTTTGACACATACAACCACATAGAACTCCGTGATTATAATAAAACTATGCGCGAAATGGTAGATTATTTTACAAAGGAATACAACAAGAAAAAACTGAACGAATATAAACCGCTTGACCTGGGCGAGATTGAAAAGCGAATAGCTCAAAAGAATGCGTAGTTCGCTTTTGTGTCCACAAAAGCAGTGCTTGTCAGGAAAAGGAGACGGACTTTCGGAGCGCACAAACCAAAGGCTCCCTTGTGTAAAGGGAGCTGACGCCGAAGGCGGCTGAGGGATTGTTTTGCGGTATGCTTTTGCTTTTACAATCCCTCCGTCTCGCTTTCGCGAGCCACCTCCCTTTACACAAGGGAGGCTCTCTTACCGCCCGACAGTACACCTAAAAGGTGTAACACACTATACCTTGCGCGCAAGGCGTGTGAAAAGGAGTACGAACAAAACTGTCCGTGCTCCTTTTGTTTTTTCAGCAGGCAAAACCTGCTTTATGGAAGGTGCCTCTTCCGCCTGCTTTTTTAACGCAAAAGCTCCACCGCATAAGCGGTGGAGCTTTCATTCAGAGATTACTTGGTCTCTTCCTTCTTAACAATCTCAGTCTTGGTGAGCTTGATAAGTGCCATCTCAGCAGCGTCGCCACGACGCGGACCGAGCTTGTAGATCTGTGTGTAACCACCGTTTACGTCAGCGTATTCGGGAGCGATTACATCAAACAGCTTCTTAACAACGTCCTCCTTCGTGATGAAGGCGAGTGCTGCACGGCGGGATGCGAGAGTGTTCTTCTTGCCGAGTGTAATCATCTTTTCAGCAAGAGCGCGTACCTCCTTGGCACGAGTCAAGGTGGTCTCTATAGAGCCATTTTCGAGCAGATAGGTTACCATGCCTCTGAGCATTGCTTTTCTGTGCGCGGTAGTTCTGCCGAGCTTTCTGGTTCCGGGCATTATAATTCCCTCCTTTTACGGTTTTGTAGAGTATGAAACTTGGGTGAATAAGCAAACGGAGTTTGACTTATTCCTCCTCTTTCTTCAGATCAAGTCCCAAGGAATGTAACTTCTGAATTACTTCCTCGAGCGACTTCTTACCGAGGTTACGAACCTTTATCATGTCCTCCTCGGTGCGGTTGGTAAGGTCTTCAACCGTATCGATGCCGGCACGCTTCAAGCAGTTGAAGCTGCGAACCGACATGTCAAGCTCCTCAATGGTCATCTCAAGAACTTTTTCCTTGATGGTTTCTTCACGCTCAACCATGATTTCTGCCTTCTTTGCCTCATCAGAAAGATCGACAAAGAGGTTGAGATGCTCGTTGAGTATCTTGGCGCCAAGTGAGATAGCTTCCTTAGCGGAGATCGTACCGTTGGTGGTGACCTCAAGTGTTAACTTGTCGTAATCGGTATTGCTTCCGACGCGGGTGTTCTCCACGGTATAGCTTACGTTATAAACGGGAGTATAGATCGAGTCGGTGTAGATAAGACCGATAACGGACGGATTGTTCTGCTTGTTCTTCTCCTGCGATACATAGCCTCTGCCGTGATCGAAGGTGAGCTCCATATAGAAGCGAGTGCCTTCGCTTACGGTAGCGATATGATGATCGGGCTCGAGGATCTCAATATCAGCATCCTGCTTGATGTCGCCTGCAGTTACGTTGCACTGACCGTTTACGTCAATGGTAACAGTCTTGGGACCGCTCGTGTGGAGCTTCGCGGTGATTCCCTTTACGTTGAGGACGATTTCAGTTACGTCTTCCTTAACGCCGGGAATAGTGGAGATCTCGTGGAGAACGCCGTCGATCTTGATGCTGACAACTGCAACACCCGGGAGCGAGCTTAAAAGCACACGGCGCAGGGAGTTACCGAGCGTGGTACCGTAGCCGCGCTCCAGCGGCTCAACGACGAACTTGCCATACTTTCCGTCTTCGCTTAAGTCAACGGTTGCTATATTAGGCTTCTCTATTTCTATCATTCAATAACCCTCCTATGAATATAAACACAGCCTTAAAAACGTACTGGGTATATCGGAGGTTGTTATTACTTGGAATACAACTCGACGATGAGCTGCTCTTCGATAGGAAGATCAACGTCCTCACGATCGGGAGTAGCAATTACCTTCGCAGTAGCGTTTTCCTTATCTACTTCAAGCCACTTGGGAGTAAGCTTGGTCTGCATAGATTCGATAAGGCCCTTGATCTTGTCAGACTGACGGCTGGTCTCGCTAACGGTGATAACGTCACCGGTCTTGAGAATGATCGAAGGAATGTTAACCTTCTTGCCGTTGAGTCTGAAGTGGTTGTGACGAACGAGCTGACGAGCTTCCTTGTGGCTCTCTGCCATACCCATTCTGTAAACAGCGTTGTCAAGACGAAGCTCGAGGATAGTGAGAAGGTTCTCACCGGTCATACCAGCCTTCTTGTCCGCGATAGTGAAGTAGTTCTTGAACTGCTTCTCGGGAACGCCATAGTATCTCTTTGCCTTCTGCTTTTCGCGCATCTGTGTGCCATACTCGGACATCTTCTTCTTAGCAGCGCCGTGCTGACCGGGAGCAGTACCTCTTGCGGTAACAGCACACTTGCTGCTAAGGCAACGGTCGCCCTTAAGGAACAGCTTCATACCTTCTCTGCGGCACAGCTTGCACGAGGAACCTGTATATCTTGCCATTTCTATTTCCTCCTTCTAATTAAACTCTTCTGCGCTTGGGAGGACGGCAGCCATTGTGAGGAATGGGAGTTACGTCCTTGATAAGGCTGATGTCAAGACCGGTGGACTGGAGTGCGCGGATTGCGGACTCACGACCTGCGCCGGGACCCTTAACATAAACCTCAACGGTCTTCATACCGTGATCCATAGCCGCCTTTGCAGCGGTTTCGGAAGCCATCTGAGCAGCGTAAGGAGTGGATTTTCTGGAACCCTTGAATCCAAGCTCGCCCGCGGATGCCCACGATACAGCGTTGCCGGCTACGTCGGTAATGGTAACGATAGTGTTATTGAAGGTTGCGCGAATATGTGCAGCACCCTTTTCGATGTTCTTGCGTTCGCGGCGCTTCTTGATAACCTTCTTAGCAGCTTTTGCCATCTTAGTTCACTCCTTACTTCTTCTTATTTGCGATAGTCTTTGCGGGACCCTTTCTGGTTCTCGCATTGGTCTTGGTGCGCTGACCTCTTACGGGCAGACCTTTTCTGTGTCTGATACCGCGGTAGCAGTTGATTTCGATCATTCTCTTGATGTCAAGAGCAACGTCACGGCGGAGGTCACCCTCAACCGAGTAGTTCTTTTCGATCTCGTCACGGAGCTTAGCGGTGTCCTCTTCGGTGAGGTCCTTTGCGCGCTTATCGGGATCTACACCGGTCTTTGCAAGGATATCCTTGGAGCTCTTAAGACCGATACCGTAGATATAGGTGAGAGCGATTTCTACTCTCTTGTTGTTCGGAATATCAACACCGGCAATACGTGCCATTCGTTAATTCACCCCTTCTTTAAAAGTTTAGGTTTGTTGTTGGTTTAGCCCTGTCTCTGCTTGTGCTTGGGATTCTCGCAGATGACCATGACACGACCATGTCTCTTGATGATCTTGCACTTTTCGCAGATCTTCTTAACGGATGGTTTTACTTTCATTGTGTTCACCATGCCTTTCTCACAGTTATGTGTCTTATGCGTACAAATTTTTGAGCTTATTTAGCTCTCCAGGTAATTCTACCCTTGGTGAGGTCGTAAACGGTAACTTCAACCGTAACCTTGTCACCGGGGAGAATTTTAATATAATTCATGCGAAGCTTTCCCGAAATGTGGGCGGTAATGATGTGCCCGTTGGGAAGCTGAACCTTGAATACAGCGTTAGGCAGTGCCTCTACGACCGTACCCTCGAATTCTACAACGTCGTCCTTAGGCAGAATAATCCCTCCTTAATGGGTATTATGTGTTAATCAATCTTTGTGAGAACTATCACACCGTCATCGGTTATCGCTATCGTATGCTCATAGTGAGCCGAAAGCGTACCGTCTGCGGTTACGACAGTCCATTTGTCGCTTTTCTCGTTAACGTCAGGCGCACCGATGTTGACCATGGGTTCGACCGCAATAGTCATTCCGGAGCAAAGTCTGACACCCCTGCCCTTCGTACCGAAGTTAGGCACGTCGGGAGATTCGTGAAGCTCGGCGCCGACACCGTGGCCGACGTAGCGTTTCACGACAGAAAAGCCGTTTTCCTCAACAAAGCTTTGGATTGCAAAGCCGATGTCGCCAACCCTGTTACCGGGCTTCGCCTCGGCAATGCCGCGCCAGAAGCTTTCCTTTGTGACCTCGATAAGCTTCATAGCCTCGCTTGACACCTTGCCAACGGCAAAGGTATTAGCGCTGTCGCCGTGGAAGCCCTTATAAAAGGCTCCGACGTCAACCTTGACTATATCGCCCTCCTCGATCACTCTTGCTGAGGGGATACCGTGTATGACCTCATCGTTGATACTGATGCAAGCACTTCCGGGGAATCCGCCGTAGCCGAGGAACGAAGGCTTCGCACCGCTCTTTTCGATATGGTGACGAATTATCGTATCAAGCTGCTTTGTGGTGATACCCGGCTTTATGGATTCGCCTGCGAGCGCGAGCGCTTCGCCTGTGATCCTGCCTGCTTCACGCATCAGCTTAAGTTGGTCTTTGTTTTTAACCGATATCATTGATTTTATCTGCCCTGTTTCTTTTCTTCGATAAGAGCAAGCGTCAAGGCCGTTGTATCCTCAAGCTTTTCCTGACCTACAACAGTTGCGAGCTTGCCGCGCTTCTCGTAAAAGCTTTCGAGAGGCTGCGTCTGCTCGTGATAGGTCACAAGTCTGCTCTTAACGACCTCGGGAGCGTCGTCCTTGCGGATAGTGAGCTTATCGCCGCACTTGTCGCAAATCTCACCGCTCTTTGAGGGATTGAAAATGGTGTGGTAAGATGCACCACATTTTGCGCATACGCGTCTGCCGGACATTCTCTCAACGATCTTTTCGTCGGGAACGAAGATGTTTACAACAAGATCGATCTCAACGCCCATCTCCTC
The DNA here is from genome assembly GCA_045634005.1 of Candidatus Flemingiibacterium sp. Classification (GTDB taxonomy): domain Bacteria; phylum Bacillota; class Clostridia; order Oscillospirales; family CAG-272; genus Flemingiibacterium. Next base: position 7,734 of record JAZQZL010000039.1, read on the forward strand.
GAGAGCCTCTGCCTGCGGTACAGTTCTCGGAAAACCGTCAAGAATGAAGCCATTCTTGCAGTCATCCTTTACAAGGCGCTCCTTGATGATGCCGATAACGACCTCATCGGGAACGAGCGCGCCGTTTTCCGTGTACTGCTTTGCAGCCTTGCCCATCTCAGTTTCATTCTTTATCGCTTCTCTGATGATAGCGCCCGTTGAAATCGCGGGAATCGCATACTTCTCGGAAACGATTTCTGCCTGAGTACCCTTGCCGGCGCCGGGAGCGCCGAGGAAAATCATTTTCATAAATTTTTCTCCAAATAACGTTGCTACTCGCTTCGCCCGATTTAAGAGGTTATCTTAAATCGGCGAAAACGAAATAGTGCTTATTCAAGGAAGCCCTTGTAATGACGCATGGTCATCTGAGCCTCAAGCTCGCGGTAGGTTTCGAGTGCAACACCGACAACGATGATGATCGAAGTACCTGCGAATGCGATACCGGTAAGACGGTTACCCGAGATAATGTTCGCAACAAGCGGGAGCACCGCGATAACAGCGAGGAAGAATGCACCCATAAGAGTTACCTTATTGAGGATCTTCGTGATGTAATCGGAGGTGGGCTTGCCGGGACGGATACCGGGGATATTACCGCCGTTCTTCTTCAGATTGTTCGATACTTCAATAGGATTGAAGGAGATCGCAATGTAGAAGTAAGAGAACGCGATAATAAGCACGAGGAAGAGAACGGCATAGAGCCAAGACTGATACGAGAACAGCTGCTGGAAGCTATACCAGAACGTACCCTCTGCGGGAGTCGGGAACAGCATTGCAATCGTGCTGGGAAGTGCAAGAATGGAGTTCGCGAAGATGACAGGCATAACGCCGGACATGTTCAGCTTAAGCGGGAGATTCGAGCTCTGACCGCCGTACATCTTGCGACCGACCTGACGCTTTGCGTACTGAATCGGAATACGTCTTTCGGAATGAGTGATAAAGATGATGAACAGTATCATTGCAAGTGCAATAATAACGAGGACAACCGTGGAAATGATATCCGCGATGCCGCCGCTTACTATTCCAGCAACAAGGCTTGTTACGAAGGTAGGTGCGGAAGAAACGATGTTTACGAAAAGGATAATGGAGATACCGTTACCGATTCCGTTTTCGTTGATCTTCTCACCGAGCCACATAATAAGCGCGGAGCCTGCAGTGTAGCAAGTGATGATTACGATAGCAGCGAAGATGCCGTTATCAGTGAGGAAGCCGTAATTTCTCAGATACATATAGTAGCCGTAGGAGGTTACGAGCGCGATTGCGATAGTAACAACACGGGTGATCTGATTGATCTTCTTTCTGCCGTCCTCTTCCTTGGACATATTCTCGAGAGCGGGAATAGCCACACAGAGGAGCTGCATAATAATCGAAGAGTTGATGTACGGTGAAATGGAGAGAGCGAAGAGCGTTGCCTGCGAGAACGCCGAACCTGAAATAAGGCTCATGTACTCGAAGATAGAACCGCTGCCCATCTGCATAATACCGTCATATACAGCAGCACTCAGGAAAGGTACGGGAATCGCAGAACCGATTCTGTAAAGCACCACGATGAATGCTACGTATAAGAGCTTACGGCGAAGCTCGGGCTGTGCCCAAGCATTTCTAAGTGTCTTAAACATTAGATCACCTCAGTCTTTCCGCCCGCTGCTTCGATCTTTTCTTTAGCAGTTGCTGAAAAGACTGTTGCTTCAACGGTAAGCTTTTTGGTGATATCTCCGTTGCCTAACACTTTAAGTCCATCAAATGCCTTGCGAATAATGCCCTTTTCGATAAGTGCTGCGAGGTTTACGGTTGCACCGTCCTCGAACACGTTGAGTGCCTCTACGTTTACGATTGCGTACTTAGTAGAGAACTGATTGTAGAAACCTCTCTTGGGGAGTTTTCTGTAAAGCGGGATCTGACCGCCTTCAAATCCGGGTCTTACACCGCCGCCGGAGCGAGCGTTCTGACCCTTATGGCCCTTACCGGCAGTCTTGCCGTTACCGGAGCCTGCACCTCTACCCTTGCGCCAAGCGGGAGCGTTGGAGCCAGCGGCAGGTGAAAGTTCATGAAGCTTCATTAGGTTTTTCCTCCTTATACTGAATTTTTGTATAAATTATACGGTTTCCTTCTTTACAAGGTGAGAAATAACCTTTACCTTGCCGTCGAGGACTTCATTATCAGCGTGGATAGCGAAATCGCCGATCTTCTTGAGACCGAGAGAAGCCGCTGTAGCCTTCTGATTCTGCTTTGCGCCGATAAGGCTCTTAACAAGTGTTACTTTTGCGTTTGCCATCTTATTAAGCCTCCTTATTTCGTTACTGCTTCCTTGCTGATGCCGCGCATTGCTGCAACTTCATCAACATTACGGAGCGTCTTGAGTCCCTCGAAAGTAGCCTTGATTACGTTAACAGGGTTGTTGGAACGCAGGCACTTTGTACGGATGTTCTTGATGCCGGCCTTCTCGATTACGGCACGAACTGCGCCGCCTGCGATAACACCGGTACCGGGAGCTGCGGGCTTAAGGAGAACACGGCCTGCGCCGAACTCACCAATAACCTCGTGAGGAATGGTCGAGCCTCTCATGGAAACCTCGATCATGTTCTTCTTTGCGTCCTCAACACCCTTACGGATAGCGTCCGGAACCTCGGCAGCCTTGCCGAGACCGTAGCCTACGTGACCGTTACCGTCGCCAACTACCATCAGCGCGGTAAATCTCATAATACGTCCACCCTTAACGGTCTTAGAAACGCGTCTGATGCAGACGGTCTGTTCCGTAAGATCGAGAGTAGCCGGATCAAATTTCTGCTTTGCCATTTTGTTTGCCACACGGGTTTTACACGGCTCTTTGTCCGATACCCGTTTCCTCTCTTAGAATTAATAATTTGGTTTTTAACCAAACCGTGTATAAACTGGTCTTTTATCGAACCTTGTTCCAAAGAACGGTGAGGTTTTCAACGTTTTCCGAAGGAAATCGAGTTCATTGAACTCGAAGTTGAAACCTCACGTTTTAAAATCGCGAAGCGATTTTAGAACTTAAGGCCGCCTTCTCTTGCACCTTCTGCAAGCTCCAATACACGACCGTGGTAAACGTATCCGCCTCTGTCGAATACGACTTCGGTGATACCCTTTGCAGCTGCGCGCTCAGCGATAAGCTGACCAACCTTCTTAGCTGCTTCCTTGTTTCCGCCGATGCCCTCGAAAGCCTTTTCAAGGGAGGAAGCGGATGCAAGAGTTACGCCTGCAACATCATCGATGACCTGAGCCTGGATGTTGTTAAGCGAACGATATACGCAGAGACGCGGACGAGCTGCAGTGCCAGAAATCTTGGCTCTAACTCTCTTATGTCTCTTAAGACGCTGGATATTACTATCCTTTCTCGATACCATGCAAGTCCACTCCTTTCATTATTTACCGGTTTTGCCGGCCTTACGGCGAATGTGTTCGCCTTCATACTTAATACCCTTACCAAGGTAC
>JAZQZL010000040.1:0-47690 GCA_045634005.1 Candidatus Flemingiibacterium sp.
TGGTTCGAGCGCGGTCATATCACCCTTATCCGCAACAACTGGTACCTCCTCCCGTACGATCAGCTTATGACGCTTATCGACTACACCGAGGAGAAGCTTGACTTCGTTCTCGAAAAGGACGACTTTCTCTTCGTAAAGATGGGTAACGGTAAGCCCGTTTGCGAGAAGGTCGTGTACGAGCCGCTGACCGAGGCACAGCTCGCCGAAACCGAAAAGATCGCAAAGACCATTAAAAAACTCCACACCTCCGAGCGTAAGATGTTCGACTTCTACAGCGATCCCACCGATACCGAGGTGAAATACGTTACCTCTACCGATAACGGATTCCGTACGGTGCACCCGTATCTCACACCCTGTGCTGACCCGTTTATGGTGGACTCTCGCACACACCTTCCCGATGCGCTTCTTGACGATTACGCGAGAGTTGGCGTAAACTCGTTCATCATTCACGCGGCACTCTCTACGCTTTCGTATTTCCCGGTAAACCCCGTTGACAGTAAGGACTATAAGATCCGCCGCAAGAACTTAAAGGAGCTTGTAGAACGTGCAGGCAAGCGCGGCATTAAGATCGCTCTTTACTTCAACGAGCTTCGCGCTGTGCCGGTAGATGTGTTCGAAAAGTACGGACGCCCCGAGCTTGGCGGCTCGATAAGCGAGGACGGAAGACGTATCTCGCTCTGTATGCAGCATCCGGACAACCGTAAGCTTCTTTACGATATGGTTAAGGATCTCTTTACGGAAATTCCCGACATCGGCGGCGCAGGCTGCACCACGATGAGTGAGAATATGACTCACTGTATGTATCGCCCCAATATGGGACAGATCTCGAAGATTAGCGGTAAGCCTATCGGTGTTGGTTGCCCAATTTGTACGAAGCTTCCGCTTGAAACCGGTCCCGTTACTGTTATAAACACTATAAACAAGGCTGTACGCGACGCGGGAAGTAAGGCGTTCGTAAGCGCGGCTATGTGGGCGTGGACAGATGAGCAGATCGAAAACGGTATCCCGAAGCTCGACGAGGGAACTATGGTCGGTGCGGTCAGCGAATGGGGAATGCCTTTCGTGGTAGACGGAAGAACCTATGGTGTTACCGACTATTCGATTTCCAACTACGGTCCCAGCGACCTCTACAAAAAGGTGAGCAAGATAGCTCTTGAAAACGGACACAAGATGTTAGCCAAGGTTCAGGTATCGAACAGCTGGGAGATATCTGCTGTTCCGTATATGCCGCTTTTCGATATGGAGCTTGAGCACGTTAAGAACCTTCATGCTATCGGTACCACGGACTATCAGCTGACCTGGACGCTCGGAAGCTATCCGTCCATCACGTTTGATCTCATTGCAGATTATCTTAATGCTCCCGACACGTTTGACCTTGACAAGTGGTACGAGAAGCACTACGGTGCAGATGCCGCAAAGGTACACGAGGCAGTTAAGCTTTGCTGTGCCGGCTTCAGGAAGTATCCCTTTAGCTGTGAGGTAATGTATGAATCCGCAAAGAACCTCGGCGTTGCAAACCGCTGGAATCTTGAGCCCATTACCCAGAAATCCACGATGGTATGCTGGACGTTCGATAATTTTGAGCACTATGCAAAGCCGTACACTCCCGAGGGCTTTATCGAGCAGTACGGTAAGATGCTTCCCGAGTTTGACGAGGGTATAAAGGTGCTCGAAACGGCGGCTAACACCGATGCCGCGAAGGAGCTTTTACTCTTTGCAAAGGTTGCGAGAAATCACTTTATGGCGGACGTTGTTCACACGAAGTACGCGCTTGCAAAGCGCAGACTTCCCGAGTCGAAGGACGAGATGCGTGCTATCATCGCAGAGGAAAGAGCGCTCTGCGAGGAGCTTCTCGAGCTTACTCCGCAGTCGACTCTCAACGCGTACGAAACCGCTAACCACTACTTCTACACCGAGCGCGATATTATCGAAAAGCTCATTCAGCTCGACGGTCTTGAAATAGAGCTTGACAATATGTAAAAGGAGAAAAACTATGTTACCTGTAATAACCCACGAATGGACGCCTGAAAGAAACAACCTGCCTACCCGCTGGCAGACCGTTATTTTCAGAAATTACCGTATGGTGCCGGCAGAGAGAATCGCAAAGGTGCTCGAATGTACAGTAGATGACGTTGAGCGCGAGGCTGCCCGTCTTGGACTTCGCGCGGGCGAAGCCGATCCTATATGGGAAAAGCGCGGACATATCACTATTATCCGTAACAACTGGTATCTGCTCCCGTACGAGCAGATGCTCACACTTCTTGACTACACCGAAGAAAAGCTGGAATTTATACTTATCAAGGACGATTTTCTTCAGGTAAAGGTTGGCGGCAAAAAGCCCGTGTGCGATAAGGTCATCTATTCTCCGCTTACCGCAGATGAGCTTCTTGAAACCGAAAAGGTCGCAAAGACCATCGCTGAACTCGATACCTCTGAGCGCAAAATGTTCGATTTCTACAACGACCCCACCGATTTCGAGCCGAAGAACGTAACCACCACCGAAAAGGGAATCCGTATGGTGCACCCGTACCTTACACCGTGCGCCGACCCGTTTATGGTCGATTCGCGCACGCATCTGCCCGACGCGCTTCTTGATGACTACGCGAAGGTCGGCGTAAATGCGTTTATTATCCACGCGGCGCTGTCTATACTCTCGCCGTATCCGATAAATCCCGAGGAGAGCCGCGACTATAAGCTGCGCCGTAAGAATCTTCGCGAGCTTGTTGAGCGTGCAGGCAAGCGCGGTATCAAGATATACCTTTATTTCAACGAGCTTCGCGGCGTACAGAGGGACGTGTTCGAGCGTTACGGAAAGCCGGAGCTCGCAGGTGCAACGTCGGGCAACACCGTGTGCCTTTGCCTCTCAAAGGAGGAAAACCGCAAGCTACTTTACGATCTCGTTTACGACTTGTTCTCCGACATTCCCGAGATAGGCGGTGTTGAGTGCACGACGATGAGCGAAAATGCGACGCACTGTATGTACGGTCCGGGTGCATACAAATTCGGAACTCCGTGTCCCGTGTGCTCCGAGCTCCCGCTGGAAACTAACCCCGTTATTGCCGTTAACATTATCAACAAGGCTATCCGCGACGCAGGCAGTGATGCTCACGTTGTTGCAACGATGTGGGCTTGGCGCGACGAGCAGATCGAAAACGGTATCCCGAAGCTTGACCCGGGAATCGGACTTTGGGCTGTCAGCGAATGGGGCAAGCCTGTAAACATCGCAGGCCAGTCCTACAGCGTCGTTGACTACTCCATCTCCAACTACGGTCCGAGCGATCTTTATAAAAAGATAAGCCGAATCGGTGCCGAGGGCGGTCACGCTATGCTTGCGAAGATGCAGGTGTCGAACAGCTGGGAGATATCCGCTGTTCCGTATATGCCGCTTTTCGATATGGAGCTTGCACACGCAAAGGCGCTTTATGAGATCGGCACGCGTGACTATCAGCTTACGTGGACGCTCGGAAGCTATCCGTCCGTGACGTTTGATCTTATTTCAAAATATCTCGCCGCTCCCGATACGTTCGATCTTGATGCTTGGTACGCCGAGCATTACGGACAGGACGGTGCGAAGGTGCACGAGGCAGTTAAGCTTTGCTGTGAGGGATTTGCGAAATACCCGTTCAGCTGTGAGGTAATGTACGAGTCTGCAAAGAATCTCGGTGTTGCAAACCGCTGGAATCTTGAGCCCATCACCCAGAAATCTACGATGGTGTGCTGGACGTTTGACAACGTTGAGCATTATGCGAAGCCGTATCCTGCAGAGGTGTTTATCGAGCAGTTCGGCAAGGTGATCGCGGACTTTGATAAGGGTATAAAAATTCTTGAGGGCGCTGCAAATACCGATGCCGCGAAGGAGCTTTTACTCTTTACCAAGGTTGCGCGCAACCACTTTATGGCGGACGTCGTCCACACCAAATACGTACTTGCAAAGCGTAATCTTCCTGCATCGAAGGATGAGCTGCTCGCTGTGATCGCAGAGGAGAGAGTACTGTGCAAGGAGCTTCTCGAGCTTCTTCCGCAGTCCACGCTCACCGGCTTTGAAACCGCGAACCACTATTTCTACACCGAGCGCGATATTATCGAAAAGCTTATACAGCTTGACGGACTCGAAAAAGAACTTGAAAATTTGAAATAAAATAGCTGTAAATGGCTTGACATTAGGGAAAGTAAATGTTAGAATGAATGGGCAGAGAGAAATTTTCTGCCCATTCATATTTTAGGAGAAAGCTTATGTTACCGAATATAGTTGAAACAACAAAAAAGAGGCTCAACCTTCCCACTCTCTGGCAGACGGTTATTTTCAGAAATTACCGTATGGCGCCGAGCGAGAATATCGCGAAGGTTATCGGCTGTACCACCGAGGACGTTGAGCGCGAAGCGCTCCGACTCGGTCTTATAAAGGGCGAGGGCACAAAAGAGTGGTGCGAGCGCGGATTTATCACCATTTTCCGCAACAACTGGCATCTTCTCGAGTACGATCAGCTTCGCGATCTTGTCGGAATGACCGACGCGCGCCTTGATTTTGTGCTTGAAACCGAGGACTTCCTCGGAATAAAGCTCGGTCACCAAAAGCCCGCAGTCACAAGACCGGTGTACGCTCCTCTGACTGACGAACAGATCAAGGAAACCGAAAAGGTTGCACAAACTATAAAGAAGTATGACACCGTAGAGCGTACAATGTTCGATTTCTTTAATGACCGTGCAGATAAGGAACCGAAGTTTGTTGCTTCGCGTGAGAACGGCACCCGTATCGTTCACGGCTTCCTTTCACCCTGCGGCGATGCGTTCATTGAGGACACTCGCTCGCATCTTCCCGACGTGCTTCTCGACGCGTATGCGGAGCAGGGCGTTAACACGCTGTTCTTACACGCGGTCCTTTCCACGCTTTCCTACTATCCGTTTGCTCCCGAGCTTTGCGAGGGATATGAGATCCGCCGCAAGAACTTAAAGGATCTCGTCGCAAGAGCGGGCAAGCGCGGTATCAAGATATACCTTTATTTCGACGAGCCTCGCTCGCTCCCCGTAGACCTTTTTGAGCGCTACGGTCATAAGGAGATCGAGGGCAGACATCCCAAGCGCGGCGGCGTATGTCTTTGCCTGTCGACAGACGAGCCGAAGGAATATCTTTACAACGCAACGAAGGATCTTTTCGAGGCAATCCCCGAGCTTGGCGGTATGCTCAATATCACCTGGAGTGAGTACACCACTCACTGCCTCTCACACGGCAGAAACGACTGTGACTGCCCGAGATGCAAGGACCTGCCTCTTTGGGAACTTCCCGTGCTCGTTAACAACATTATGCATAAGGCTGTCCGTGACGCCGGCAGCGACGCAGAGGTGCTCTCGTACGCTTGGGGCTGGCAGGGTTGGCCGCAGGACGAGCTTGAAGCCGCTATGACTGCGCTTCACAAGGAGATCGGCGTTATTCAGGTAAGCGAAACCAGAAAGCCGATCGAGCGCGGCGGTGTTGCGGGCGTTGTCGGCGACTATTCCATTTCCGTGCTCGGTCCGAGCCCTATTGCCGAGAACTTCCTTAAGACTGCGGCAAGATTCGGTCATAAGACGTTTGCAAAGGTGCAGATGTCCTGTAGCTGGGAGGCGGCGATGGTGCCGTACCTTCCCGTGTTCGACCTTGAATTGAAGCATCTTCAGAATCTTAACGAAATCGGCACCAACAACTATATGCTCACCTGGACGCACGGCGGCTATCCGTCCATTACGTTCGATATGATCTCCGACTTTATGAAGTCGCCCGATACGTTTGATGTCGACGCTTGGTACGAAAAGCAGTTCGGTGACAAGGCGAAAGCAGTTCACGAGGCTATCAAGGTGTTCTGCGACGGCTTTGAAAACTATCCCTTCAGCGTTGAAACGATGTATACCTCGCCGAAGAATATCGGTCCTGCGAATATGTGGATGCTTGAGCCTGACAACAATCCCTCGTCGATGGTCTGCTATGCGGTAGACAATTACGAAAAGTGGATCGCACGGTACCCCGTTGACGTGTACCTTGACCTTTTTGGCAAGGTGACCGATGCGTGGAAGAAGGGCTGTGAGATGCTCGAGGCTGTTGCTGATGACGAAAAAACACGCGAGCTTCTGCTGTTTGCAAAGGTGGCGACGCTTTCGTTCGAGGCTGACATCATTCACACCGAGTACGCGGTTGCGAAGCGCGAGCTTCCCGCGACAAAGGATAAGATGGCGGAGCTTATCAAGCGTGAGCGCGAAGTAACGAAGCAAATGCTTGAGATCGTTCCGAAGTCGACGCTCGTTGGCTACGAGGCTTCCAACCACTACTTCTTCACCGAGCGTGAGTATATAGAAAAGCTCATCAATCTCGACGGTATTGAAAAAGAGCTTGAAAAGATGTAATAACGGCAATAAAATGCCCCTCACGGATTTTCCGTGAGGGGTTATTTGTCTTCTTCGATAGGGTGGCTTTTTAGATGCTCTTTCAGTACAAGGTTTATATATTGCGAGAGGGAACGGTCGTCTTCTTCTGCTTTGATCTTTATTTTCTCCAAAATATCGCTGTCAACGGTTATACTTATTTTTTCTTTGAGCGGTTTCATACTTTATCACCTCGAAAATATTATAGTACATAATCCGAATTGGTATTGACAAATCCGATAAAGTAGGATAAAATAGTATTAAATTAACGCGGTATGATATTTTGGAGGGCAATATGAAGAAACGGTTTGTTTTATTTGCGATAATGGCGGCGGTGCTCGTGTGCCTGCTTGCGGTTGGCGCAAGTGCGGTTAGCGATGTTGTTGCCGAAGGCTTTACTGGTCCGCTCAAATGGAAACTATACAGTGATGGAGAGCTTGTTATTAGTGGCGCTAGTCGAATGCCTAGTGAGCTAACTTATACGGACGTCCGATGGTATGACCATCGCATGCAGATAAAAACTGTGACAATTGAATCGGGGGTAACTTCCATTGGCGATTACGCATTTTACGGTTGTACTAATTTGAAATCTGTCAATTTGCCGGATAGCATTGATATGATTGGTCGTTATGCATTTTATGCTTGCAAAAATTTACAAAGCATAAAAATACCTGATAGCGTGAAAGATATCTATGATTATGCATTTTGCTTTTGTTCGGGCTTGACGGATATTGATCTTCCAAATTCTGCAACCTTGGGTGAGTTTGCATTTCACGGATGTGCTAAATTACAGAGCATAGATATTCCGGAAGGAATAACCGAACTACCTAAAGATTTGTTTTCTTATTGCTCGAATTTAACAATTGTGAATTTGCCGGATACCCTTGTAAGAATTGGAGAGGCTGCATTTTTTAAATGTACAAGCCTTACTGAAATAAACATTCCTATGAGTGTGGAGTATATCTATGACAAGGTATTCTACGAGTGTACCGCTTTGTCAAAAGTGATTGTGAATTCATCTGATACCGGATTCGGCATAAATGTTTTTTGCGGTGTTTCATCTACATTTAAACTTTACGGTCATAAAGCCTCATGGGGCGATCTTTATGCAAGCGAAAATGCTCTTGCGTTTGTTGAAATAAGCGATCGTGCTGTTTACAAAGAGGGAACATATGGCGAAAATATTGGTTGGGTACTATTTGAAGATGGTGGACTGGTTGTATACGGCGAGGGCGCTATACCAGATGTTTCTAATATTAAATGGACTGATAAGATTTGTATAGAATATGATCCTAAGCCTCCATTGGCGCCGTGGTATATATACCGCAGCCATATAAAAACTATTTTTGTTGACTATGGAATCTCACGTATTGGAAATTGGGCGTTTTTGGACTGCGGGAATGTATCTTTAGTGACGATTTCAGATTCTGTTGATAGCATAGGCGTTGGTGCGTTTCGCAAATGCAAGGGTATAAGCAAAATTATAATGGGTCAAAATGTGAGATCGTTAGAAGAATATGCATTTGCAGAATGTGGCATCTTAAATATTGAATTGCCGGATAGTTTGAAAACGGCGCAATATCGAGTATTTTATAACACGCACCTTAGAAATTTGATTATTAATTCCTATGATTTTACTTTTAACGGTTCACCGTATGATACTACTCCAACATATCTTAAAGTGTACGGATACCCCGGCTCAAAAGCTCAAGCCTTTGCGGAGGCGAATGGGCGTGAGTTGTTTGCGATCGAGGGTCGTTATGTAATAGATCATGGTGAATGTCGCGTTAATGTGGCATTTAACGATCTTGCTTGGACATTATACAGTGATGGCGAAATTGTTATATCCGGCAGCGGCGAAATGATGGAATATGCAAATGAAGCGGCTGTGCCTTGGCATGCATATCGTTCTCAAATTAAAAAAGTTACTTTAAAACAGAGGGTATTCAGTGTTGGCGCATATGCTTTTTCAAACTGTGATAATTTGACAGAGGTTGATATGCCCGGCATATCTAAATTATCCAGCATAGGTGATTTTGCATTTTCATCTTGCGATAATTTGACAAGGTTTGTAGTACCTACCAATGTAAAGTACATAGGAAAAAACGCTTTTTCATCGTGTTGCAATCTAGCAAAGGTTACAATATTATCATTGCCAGGGGCAGCAAGTAAGTTAGAAAATATAGGCGATAATGCCTTCTCAATGTGCGGCAATTTAACTAGTATTGAAATTCCATATAGTATAATCAACATTGGTCAGTATGCATTCTCTGATTGTAGCAACCTGACAAAAGCAACGATCTATTCTAGAACTGCAATATTCGGATCAAACGTTTTTGCAAAGACTTTCTCCACCTTCGCCATCTACGCCTACGCCGGATCTACCGCCGAAGCGTATGCGAACGCGAATGGGCACACGTTCGTGGCATTACCTGAACATGTAGGCGTGCCCGTAGTTGCCCCCACCGTCGCGACGGTTACAACGGCTGACGGCAACTGGTACGAAGGCGAAAACACCTTCACCGTAACGTGCGACAAGCCCTGCCGCGTGTTCGTATCGAGCGACGGCGGTGCGACTTATGAGCGCCTCACCGCTACCGCTAACGCAAACGGCGGTTACGACTTCACCGCAAATCTCACCGCGGAGTCGGAGATTGTAGTAAGACTTGCCGGTGATATCAGCGGCAATGGTGTACTCGCGGCAAACGATTATAGCACTGCCAAGAAGATCTTGCTTGACGCGAATTATTATAACGAGCCGCTCACCAGAGCGCTGCTCGACACAAACGGAGACGGCAGGATTTTGGTAAACGATATTACTTTGATTCGCAGAATCCTTCTCGGATACACAGTCGCTTGGTAAAAACCAACCCCTCACGGATTTTCCGTGAGGGGGTATTGTTATATGATTTCAAATGCAACACCGTCGCGCGCGTTTATCGTGAGATTTATCTTGTCGGCGTTTTTGTAAACCTCGCCGCTTCGGACGTTTGTGAGCGTGGCGGATTTTTTGAGCTTACATTCAAACGACATATCCTCGCGTGGGAAGAAGGATATCACGCGGTTGTCCGCGTAAACGGTACATTCCTTCGGCGCGTAGCAGTGTACGCCTGCCGACTCTACTATCTCTCTCGCGCGGTCAACACTTAACGGCGCATTAGCAGCAAAATCTGCGAGAGATTTGTCAGCACCGCAGTGTCCGTGAATGAGTATCGAGCAGTCCTTCGGAAGCTTCTGGCGGAGCGTCTTGAGCCACTTGGTAGTGTACGTCGTCGGGTGAAGGAGCACGACAAGGCGTGTACGCGAGAGGTCCATCTCCTCAAGATCGTGGGCGAATATGACGTCGAGCGGTGCACCGCATAGCTGAAGATTGCGAAGGCTTTCCTCGCACGTCGGCACGGTGCCTACCGGACTGTGAAGGATACCGTCCTCGTCCGCGACGACGAGTATTTCGGCGACGCTTTCGTGTGTTCTTTTCCTGATACGCTCTGCGGCACCGTTAAGCACGGCGATATTTTTCATTATCTCTGCATTGTCGAACCAGCCGCCGCCAAGGTCCATATACCAGAATCCCGAATCGTGCGAGATGTTTTTCGAAAATTCGCGCAGATGAACTGCGCAGGTTTCTTCGAGGGTTGTGGCGTTGTTGTTGACGTCGCCGACTACGAGATGCGTGCGGCAGTCACATTCGTCCACCCAATACTTCTTGCGGTTTACACCAACTGCCGGAGCCATTTCACCGCTCGGCTCACCGGGCGCGCTTCTGAAATAAGATTTGGGCGCTGCGAAGAAGTCGACGTTCGGGCAGTCGAGCAGGCGGCGCCAGCCGATGTGACCTGCGTAAACGCATCTTGCCATATACATTATGTAGCCGTAGAACGCGCCGACGAGCTTGCCACCCGTTTTTCGCTTTACGATGCTTCCAAAGTGTGATATCGCATCGGTGTTGGTTTCGTACACAAACGTGTCGTAGTCGAGCGCACGGCGGTCGCGTACCTCGTCGCGAACGTGCATATCGCTCGGCTCACGCTGTTCGGGAGAGGGAACAGCATCACCCTCGAAATCTCCCCAAGCGGCGCGCACAGCATCATACGAGCCGTATTTTTTTATCGCCCAATCGAGAAAGCATTTTTGATTTGTGATTCCGTAGTCGCCAAATTTACCTGCCTTTTGTCCCCACACGTTTGCTTCGCCGCAAACTCCGTAGGCGATGTGGTATGCGAGTATTCTGTCGGCGTACGGGCCGTTTTCGATGTGTTCTATAAGTTTTTCGAGCGCGATGCCGGCATCGCGAAGCCACTTCTTCGAACAGAAGCTTTGCAGAGAGATAACTCCGCCGACGTTCGGGCGCGGGTCCTGCCAGCCGTTGGCGTTGTAGTAGCCGACCTTTGAGTCATAGCCGAGATAATCGTGCCGGAGAGTTCCGACAAGCTCACGAATGCTTTTCTCGTCACGGGGGCCGTCGTGATAAACGAACACCTCGCTCGGGTTTTCACGGCACCAATCGAGCGGCACGTTGAGCTTTATGCGCGGAATGAAATATTCCACCTTGCCCGAGGCGAAGATGGCGTCGAGTACGCTGTCGCAAAGCGAGTAGTCGTACGTATCAACTCCGGTCCATCCGCTGTGAACTATAGCGGTGTGTACCTTAACGCCCGCGTCGGCAAAGGCATCGTGAGTTTTTGTGTAATAGGCAAAGTCGGGGTTAAAGACGAGTGGCTTGCCATTTTCGTCGAGCATCGGCGGATCATAGCAAAAGCCGAGCCTTGACCAAAAAAGTGTGCTTTGCTTCAGTATTTTAAGCGCTTCTGTAGAATTCATTTTGGAAGCTCCTGTTTTACGAGTGTATTTGTATGCAAGAAATACCGTATAAATTATACTTTACTTTTTCGAACATTGCAATAATTTTTCGAAACCCGTTCAATATTTTTCGCAAAATTTGCAAAGGTGCTTGACCTTGCGGTGAAAATAATGTATAATGTAGATATATAATGTGTAGTTATACATAAAATTAAGGGGATATAAAAATGACGAAGCTTAATAAAAGTTTGCTCATAACGATTGGCATTATTGCTGCATTGTTTATACCTACGTATATTGCTCTCGGAAATTTCGTTTATTCACAGTTTGCTTCTGTGAGCCCGACAAGCATTACGAAGCTTGAGATCACTGATCCGAGGGGAACGCTGTTTACGCTTTCGGCTGACGATTCAAGGGCTGCGTCGGATATTGCGGGATTTGTTAAGATAAACGATAACGCCGCAAGAAAGACCTCGCTCCCCGAGGCGCTTGATGGCACCGACTTTTTTGAATTCAAATATTTCAGCTACGACAGAGTAAAGACGTACAAGTATTACTTCTCCGAAAACCAGTCGGAGGCATACTACGTTGACGATAAGGGCACCGCATATCAGATAAACGAGAATGATGCGCTGGCATTCCTCGCTACAAAATATGCACGCTGCTTATACACTACGGCGTCCTTCCCGCAGATGACCGTGTCCGCACAGGAGCTCACTCCGGTGTCTGGCGAATGGGTTTATAAGACCTACGGCGGCGATTACGTTGCGCTTGATAACATAGAGCAGGCACCGAAGACGGACGACGTTTATCAGATGAAGGGGGCATTCGCGCTGTCGTTTGACAACGAGCCCGATTTCCTTAACGTAACGATAAGCGACGATACCGGAGTGGTGTTCAGCGACAGCTACGCTAACATCGCGAATGCTTCGCTTGAGGGCAGAACGATAGACGTTGTGGTCGAGGCGAAGTGGTATGAGTCCGAAACGGAGAACTGCTACGGCTCCGCGACCTATGAGTTCAAGGCGAAGATACTTCTCCCTGCGGTATTCTATCTTGGCAAGACGGAAATAGAGAACGGCGAATTTGTCGTGATCTCCGCAAAGAACGTTGACGATCCCTCTGCGATAAAGGTAACGACCGAGCCCGATATCGGCTTTACTCCCACCTTCTTTACCGACGGCAGATACGCGCGTGCGCTCCTTCCCGTGGCTATGGAGTATGAGGGCGGCGACATTAAGATAACCTGCTCGTACGGAGAGGTTTCGCAGGAGATGACACTCAATATAATTCCCAAGACCTACAGAAGCAGCACGCTTGAGATCGGCGCTTCGATAGTAAGCCAGACACGCACGGAAACCACTATAAAGGCGTTCAATGAAACAATGGCCCCCATCGTTGCCAAGACCGAATCTACACCTCTCTGGGAGGGACTTTTCGTCGAAGCTGTAAACTCTGACGTTACCGTCGGGTTTGGTATAAAGCGTACGATATCCGCTACGGGTGAGGTCTACCGCCATCAGGGCATCGACTACGTTGCGACTGCAGGCAAGGAGGTTATGGCGACGAACAGTGGCAAGGTTGTTTACGTCGGCTATCTCGATCTTCCGGGATATATGGTCGTCATCGACCACGGACTTGGTCTTAAGAGCTGGTACTGCCACCTCGGTTCTATGGCTGTTGCAGTTGGAGATACAGTCGCAAAGGGCGACGTTGTCGGCTACGCGGGCTCTACTGGCTTCACGGTAAATCCCTTCCCGCACATAGGACTTTCAGTATATGACGTTCCCGTATGTCCTTACGATCTTTGGGACGAAGGCATACCGATGACTGAATAAAAAAGAAGTAGCGCCGCAGGGGATCCTGCGGCGCTCTTTTTGCACATATTAAAACGGGTGAGCATTAAGCTCACCCGTTATTATTTTATTTGCCGGTGTTGGGATCGGGGATGGATACGAGTACGTTGGTGTCAAATTCAACGGTGTACGTTTCCTTCCATTCGGTGCTTAACTTTTCAAGCTCCTCGGTAATGATATCGTTCCTTACACTTGCTTCCCAAGCCTCGCCGCCTTCGCCGTCAAAGTACATAACGTGAACGCCGTATTCGCTTTCAACGATGCCTGTGTCGCCTGCCTTGCGTCCGTCCTCGAAGCACCACGCGTCGAAGGATTCAACCATGTTACCCTGTGCAACGCCCTGGTAAAGACCGCCGCCAAAGTAGGAGCCGGGATCCTCGGAATACTCAAGTGCGAGAAGTGCGAAGTTGTCAACTGTTGCGCCGCCTGCCTTAAACTCTGCGAGAAGTTCCTCTGCCTTTGCAAGAGCGCCCGCGCGGTTCTTGTAGGTGTCATCGTAAAGGAGAATGTGACGAACGTTGATGGTTCTTGCTTCGTCGCGGTATGCAGATTTGGTGATGAAGTATACGGTGTAGGTCTGGGTTTCCTCGTCGATAATCACCTTGGTGTCACCCTCTGCTGCGGTGAATGCCCACTCGAGCGCTTCATTGTCCTCAACGTAAAGTGCACCCGTGGTTTCGATGGAAGCGACTGTAGTGCTGAGCTTCTCATCGGTGATTTCGGGATCCTCTGCGAGAAGTACGTCACGAGCTGCTGCCTTGAATGTGTCGATGTTAGTTGCTGCAGCGAGCTTGTCCGCGAACGCCTTAACGTCGTCCTCGGTGATGATAACTGCCTGATCGCGGCCTGCCTTAACGTCGCTGTCAGAAGCTACGTAGTAAAGCGGGAAGGAAGCGTAATCAACGTACTGATAGTTCTTGGTGTTTTCATCGTAGCGAGCGGCTACGGCTGCATCATCGGGAGTAAGCTCTGCTTCCTTGATAAACTGATATTTGTACGCGAGAGCCTCAAGAAGCTTCACGTTGTAAATATCGTTATTGTTGGTGCCACGGCCGTAAAGACCGGTATCCGTACTGTCGGCACGGCTGCGTACTGCCGCAATCTCTGCATCGGTAAGGCTGATGCCGTCTGCCGTTGCCGCCTCACAAAGAGCGAGCACGTTCGATGCGGTTTCCATAGCACCCGACATAAGGTAAGCAAACCAGCTTTCGCCCTCGGATATCTCCTGAAGCTTGAGCGACATGCTTGTGTCAAGTCCGAAGTATGCAACGTAGCTTCCGTAGTAGGAGAGGAACGAGTTGTAGGTATTATTGAGCCAGTAGTTCATCATAGCGCCGTCGACGTCTATGTTCTTCGACGAAGCTGCGATCTCGCTTCTTAAATATTCGCCGCGGTTAAGACGGACGTTCTGTGCAACGCAGCCGCCAATGAAAGTGGCGAACAGAGCGGCGAGAAGCACTACGGTAACGATAGTGGTTATCTTGCGCACGCGGCGCTTGTTGGCCTCGAATTTTTCAAGCTCAAGACGCTTCTGCTTTTTGTCAGCGTGCGACTCGCGCTTACGGTTTCCTTTAGACATAACTAATCTCCATTCCGCCGCCAAAGGCGGCACAAAATATTTACAGTAACTATTTTAGCACATTTTCCCCCCATTATGTTGAACGAATTGTGAAGATTGTCCGCTTTGGACACTTTTTTGGAATAGTACGTTCTCCTGCGCGTAAAATATACAAAAAGCAGATTAGGAACGTGATATGGAGAAAAAAAAGCAGTTTTTAGTGTCCGCCGCTTACTACATCAGCATCGCGGCGATAATATTTTTGGCGGTAAAGTACGCCCTTGGCGCGGTTGCACCGTTCGTTATAGGCTTTTTGATTGCGACTGTGCTGAATCCTGCCGTGCGGTTTTTAAGCTGCAGGTACAAGATGCGCCGACGTGCGGCGGCTGTGTTCACGCTCCTGTGCGTATACGCAACGCTCGGAACGCTGATAAGCTTTGGCGTATTGCAACTTATAATATGGATCGGCAACTTTTCACAGGGCTTACCCGAGCTTTACAGATCGAGCGTTGAGCCTGCCATCGGAAGGGCGTACGAGTGGATAAGCACGCTCGTTTCGCGTTTCGCGCCGACTGCCTCGGGTGAGGTGGTGGGCGGCATTAACGGCATCTTCGAGGCCTTCAGCACGTCGCTCGGCAGTGCGGTGTCGGACGTATCCGTGCGTGCGCTGGCGGCGCTGTCAAGCGTTGCCACGGCGATACCGCGGATAGTGATTTCGCTTGGATTTGCCGTTATATCAAGCTTTTTCTTTATGCTTGACTTTGAGGCTGTGCTTGAATTTTTAAAAAGCCGACTGCCAAAAAAAGCAGTCGGCTTTATGAGCGAGCTTCGCGGCAAATTTTTCTTTGCCGCACTCAAATATATGCGCTCGTATGCGCTTATAATGCTTATTACCTTTGCACTTTTGTTCCTTGGCCTGTCCCTGTTAAGAACGAAAAACGCGGCGGTGGCGGCACTTATTATAGCGCTTCTTGACGTCCTGCCCGTTATAGGCACGGGACTTATTATTTTGCCGTGGTCCGTCATCTCAATGCTCGGCGGACGCATCGGCTACGGTGTAGGGCTTATTATCATCTGGGCGGTGATAACAGTTACCAGAAATATAATAGAGCCTAAAATAGTCGGACGTCAGGTTGGGCTTCACCCGCTTGTCACGCTTATCGCGATGTTCGTGGGTACGAAGCTTTTCGGATTTATCGGACTTGTCGCTCTTCCGCTCGGACTGTCGGTCGTGGCATCTGTGATGCGCGAGCGCGGTCAGGACTCGGGGGAATAGTAGGGGTTGCTTATGCGCAGAGTAGTCATATTGAAGGCGAGGTCGTAAGCCTCGACGTAGATGTACTTGCCTGTGAGCGCGCTCACGTCAAAGAAGGCATCGGATGACTGCTCTGCGTACACGCCGAGGCTGTCGACAACGCTTATGCGCGATATGCCTCCGGCGTCCTCTGCTGACACAGAGAGCATCGGGCGTCCGTCTGCATCGAAGAAGCTACACGAGCTTACCGTCGGTTTTGTGGCATCGAGCCTTAACGTGTAGGAGATACTCTGCTCGTCGCCGCCCTTTACCGTTCGGTAGGTAATATCTACGTAATATTCGCCATCAGGGTAGACGTACGCCGGATTGTCCGTCGCTCTTCCGTCCCAGATGAATATCTGCGGCGAAGAAAGCATTCCTGTCGAGGAGATCATGTAGGTTCGCATAAGGTCGCCGAGCACCTGTTCACGTACGAGCGCCCCCTCGCTGTCGCGCACGCTCAAGCGCACGTCGCATATGCTTCTCAAAAGTCCGAGGTTTAAGTATACGCTTGCGTTTTCGCGGTCGTATACGGGCGAGAATACAAGCTCGTTTTCATTATATAACTTATTTATTCCAAGCGTTCTTTCACCGAGGACGCTTTTTTTTCTTTGACCCTTTGCCGCCGAGAGATAGCGGTAGAGGTACGTTGCACTGTAGATATACTGCTCGCCGCTGTAAACGTCGGCGTCGAGCGCCGGTGCGGCAGAGTAGTCGCCGACGAAGCCGAGGTAGGGAATGCTTGCCGTTTCACCGTCAGCGGTGAGGCGAACGTATCCCTCGACGAAGAAGCCGTTTGTGAAGGTGTCGCGATAGCGCGTGTACGTTGCTTCATCAATATAAACGGTCAGTGTAAAGGTACGGCTTGAGTGCGGTGCGAGCACAAACGTATGCGGCTCGTAATTCTCCGACGCGCGGTTTAACTGATACATAAAATCAGCGAGCATAATCTTTGTGCCGCCGAACTCTGTGAAGCGCCCTACGAAGGACTTTTTATCGCTTGCATTAAGTCCGAGGCGCTCGTAGAGCGGAGTACCCTCCTCGCTTACGCCAAGCTCCTCGAAGCTTATCACCTCGTAATTGTCAGATCCGATAATAGCGTCAAGCGTGCATACCTTTGAGGTGTCGGAAAGATTGTGTGCGCTGACACGAAGCTCGAAGATAGGCGCGCTGACCTCTCCAAGCTCAATTTTGTGGCAGCCGTCCGAGGTCAGGACGAGCGAAGCATCAAGTCCTGCTTTAAGGTCCATCACGCCGCCGCCCTGAACGCGAGGAGAATAGATGTCGCCCGACAGATATTCTATCTGCTTGGCGGATGATACGAGCAGGGCACGGGTCATATTCATAATTTCTACCTCACTCGTGCCGGGCATTTTTTCGGTAATGCGCGCCTTGAGCACGGCATACGCTCCGGCAACTCTTGCCGCCGCACCGCGCGATGAGCTTATACGCGTATATTCGCCGCCCGAGGTTGCACAGTCGATGTACGAGCCTATAGCCGCAACGTCGGGCTTTAGAGAAAGCTCTGGCGTTGAGCCGTACGTTGTATTACTCGATATAGAGGGGGTCTTACGGGTGTATATTGTGAGCGAGTCGCCGTCTGAAAGCGTAATGCGCTTGTCTGCGGCACTTCTCATAAGAGCGCCGTTTTCGCTTGAGATTATCACTGCCGGAACAGTAGCGTCCGTGAGGTCCATGCGAAGGTTGAGGGCGGCGGTCTTGTCCGCCTGATTGTCAACCACGATAAGTCCTATCGCGCCTGCTGCGGCGGCGTTTGCCGCCTTCTCGGCGAAGGTTATCTCACCGCGTCCGACCAGCGCGAGCTTGCCTGTAAGGTCGCCTGCCGCCGCAAAGTCCGCAGGAGCTCCCAAGCCGCCGACGGGTACGTATTCGAGCGTTTTGCCGTTGAAAAATCCGTCGAAATCATCGCCGCCTGCCGTGGTGGGATACGAGATGCTTGAGTCGCCGTAGGGTATTTTCGTTCCGTCGGCGAGCGTGAGGCAGGGCGCATCGAGCGTGTTTGTGTCAGCGCTCGTGACGGCAACGGTAGTCTTAATGTAACCCGGCCACGCTATGGTACCGACGTCGGGCATCTCGGTGTCGATAAGGTTCATTCCGTATTCTTCTTCCCAAACGCTTCCGCTGCCGTAGGTCATAGCACTGCCTGCGGAGCATATTACCGCGATGCCGTTTGCTTCTGCGTTTTCGATAACGAGATTTACGCCATCCACAGCTTCCTTATTATCAAAGCCTTCCATTGAAACTATGCCGATAAGGATGACGTCCGCGCCAAGTGCAACGGCATCGTTTATAGCTGCCTCCATAGCCGATGCGGTAACGGTGCCGACTTTATCGGAGTGGACCTTCATCGCAAATATCTGTGCCTCGGGCGCGATGCCGGTAGCACCTGCTTTGGGGCTCTCGAGTGACTTTCCGTTGCCCGCGGCAATAGAAATGAGATTGGTTCCGCTTGCACCGATCACCGCGTGCGTTGCATCCGAATCACTATCACCGTAATCGTAAGCGAAGGGTATCTTGTCGCTGACGTAAAGGGATTCGGGGACTGTCGACTTGTCAATGCCCGTTTTACCGATAAGCGCATCGGACATTTCCTTGGTGATGTACGGCGCGCCCGTCAAAGCAAAGGTTTCGTGAGAAAAATCGAAGCCGCGGTCAATAATGGCTATAGTCATACCTGCGCCGTCATAGGTCCGCTCGCTGTTTTGCGCTCTTATCGGTAAGACGGTCGCGAGCATCAAAGCGGCAAGGGCCAGAGAAAATATTTTTTTAAGCTTCATTATTTGCCACTCCTTTTACGAATTTCGCTTACGGATACGCGTCCCACGAGTGTGTTGTACGCTTCGTCTGTTATTTCATAGTAAATTATATCACTCTTGATATCGGAAATATTGAATACCGCCTCGCCGTCGGCCTCCAAATAGCTTACGCCGTCAGGACCGCCCTCGTATACGCGTATCGCCCTTACACCGGAGTTGTCGTCTGCCGCTACGGTGAGCCTGTTGCCCGAAAGGCGCATCTCGGTGAGGTGCGGAAGCTCGGTATCTAATTTTACGTTGTAGCTGAATTTCTGCGTGCTGTTATCGCCGTAGTCGAGCGTGTAGATGACCTCGAAAGTATAGTCGCCGTCAGGCATTTTGTAGAACGAGTGCATACCGTCGCCGCCGTCCCACGAGAAGTAGAATACGACCGCCTGATCCTTGCCTGCGGTTTTAGTTATAGTGTCTACCTTTGACGTACGGATTATCTCGCCGTCTGCAGCGTACACCGTCATCACGGCACTTCGCGAGTTTCTGATGTGGGTTGCCGCGAAGAATATTTCGTCAGCGTATCCGTCACCGTTAGGCGAGAAGGCGACTGTATCGCCGTCGAATACCTCACTGCCGGCGAATATATTGGTGCCTGCCGGAGAAAAGCTGCCGTCTATTTCCAACATAAATTTGGTGCTTCCAAACATCGTGCTCCCGTTTGTGTAAGCATCGCCGTCGGCTACAGATCCGCTCGTAAAGTCGCCGATATAACCCATATAAGGAAGGGAAACGGTAGTGCCGCCGCCTTCACAGTAAACAAATCCCTCGGCGAAATATCCGTTTGAGAATATTCTTGCAAGCCTTTTGTGGTATACTGTGTCGAGCGTAAACGTGAGCGTAACCGTCTTTTCTTCTCCTGCTCCGAGAGTCAGAGCGAGCGGAGCGAAGCCCTCGCTGTAGCGGTTTATATTGCCGCTCTCGTCTGCGGTGATGAGAGATTTTACGTCCGCCTCGGCGGTCAGCGTGCTGTAATATTCACCGCTTTGTCTGATATAACCGTCGTTCGTAAGGGTTGCCGAAAGTGAAGCCTCGAGCGGCTCGTCGGTGAGATTTTTGAGCGTTACGTCAAAGAAAAACGTGTTGCCGAGCTTGTCGAAAAGCTCCGCCTTGGTCTTGCCGTTCTTTGTGTGCGTTATCTCTATATTGCGCTCGAGTGCCGCGGACAGGTTGATAAGTCCCGCGCCCTGTGCGCGCGGCGAGTACTCGACTCCGTTCGATTGAAGCACGGGGGATGCGGTGTTGGTTATTGCGTTCATAATGTTGCCGTTACCGCTCTCTGAGTGCTGCTTTTCGATAAGCAGAGCGGTAATTCCCGTGAGCTGCGGAGCTGCCATGGACGTACCGGACATAGTACCGTAGCCGCCGATGACGGTGCTGTAAACGTAGCCGCCGATTGCCGCTACGTCAGGCTTCAGCGTGAGCGACGGAGTGACTCCCCACGAGGAAAAATGCGATATTTCTCCCGCGGAGTCGGAGTTTTCGACGTATATGTATTCAGCGCTGAAGGAAAGCTTCTTTTCTTCTTGCAGGAGAAGGGCTTTGCCGTCCTCGAGCGTTATCGCAAGAGCGGGAATGATCGCGCCTGTAAGGTCCATGTTTGCGTATTCGTTTGCTACGTTGTTGTATATGATAGCACCGAGCGCGCCGTGCGCCGCCGCGATATTAGCCTTCTCGGTGAACGGTATCGTTCCGCGCTCGATTAACACAAGCTTGCCATTTACATCGAGATTTTCGTAATCCGATTCCTCCCCCACGCCGGGGACTGCAACGTATTCGAGCGTTCTGCCCTCGAAGTATTCGCTGAACGTTATATCGGTAACGCCCGACACGATGTTTGTGTCAAGATAATAGTACGGCGTGCCGTCTGTTCCCTTAAAATGCTCACCGTAAATGACTGCGCTGTCGACGCTCGCAACGGCGATAGCCTCGGCGGCAGTTGCAGGCGAGCTTACCG
This sequence comes from Candidatus Flemingiibacterium sp., assembly GCA_045634005.1. Classification (GTDB taxonomy): domain Bacteria; phylum Bacillota; class Clostridia; order Oscillospirales; family CAG-272; genus Flemingiibacterium. Next base: position 20,684 of record JAZQZL010000040.1, read on the forward strand.
TGCCGTAATCGGTGTAGGTTGCGAGCGGCAGATCGGTGTTTGCACGGTCGGTGGTCACGCCGTGGTTACCAACTGCGCAGATAAGAGTAACGCCGCTCTCGCGAACCTTTTCTATAACCTTGTCAAGCCCGATGACGGACATATCCGCCGAGCCTGCGTAGTGACCGATGCTCAGGTTTATAACGTCAGCCTCGAGGCGTACCGCGTCCTCAAGCGCAGCTATAAGAGCACTGTCCGTGGCGGTTTTCGCGCCGTCTGAAAAGACCTTCATAAGAAGAAGCTGGCAGTCCGGTGCGATGCCGTGCATTTCGTTTTCATCGGTAGCTGCGGCGCCGATTATGCCTGCCACGTGCGTGCCGTGATTGTTTTTTTCGTCAAGCACGTCTGTGTCGTGATCAGCGTAGTCGAACACGAAGGGTATCTTCGCGCTGTGATAGAATTTCTGAACGTTGATAACGTATTTCATCGCGTTAAGGCGCACGGGGATACCCGGCTTCATCGCGTAAGCGTCGATGTCGAGCGTTTCGGTTACCGTAACGTCGAAGGCCGGGTGTGTAACGTCGAAGCTGTTGTCGATGACGGCGACCTTAACGCCGTCGCCCGTCAGTCCATCAGTCACGCTCTCCGTGACTGACACGGATCTTGCCGCGAACGTTTTTATTTCTTCGGCGGACAGCGCCTCGTATTCACCGACGCCGTAAACCGTGTCGACAAAGCCGAGCGATGACAGCGCGGACACAGACCATTTGGGCAGGGTGAGGCTGAAGCCGCAAAGCAGTGTGTCGTATATATAGCCGTACTCGGCGCCCGGTATACGGCTTGTCAGCGCTTCAGCGCACTCAAGCGCGTATGAATATGCGTCGACACCGTCAGGCGCATCGAGAGTTACGATTACCTCGGATGCTTCTGTGGTTGGTACCGAGGCAGAGCCGCCAAAGGTGAGCAGCTGTGCCGCAATAAGAAGCGAAGATAACAGAATGCTTTTCATTTATATTTTCCCCTTTTGTGGAGTATATGACAATATCAACATTATACCAACAAAATCCGCACAAATCAAGTACTCGTATGTGAACGCGCTCAATGTTTACACGATGTTTATATTTGTAAAGCTATGCAAAAAAGCCGACCTCGAAGGTCGGCTTTTGATTATTTTTGTTTTCGCTGATTTTTTTCGTAAATCTTTGCAAGGCCGATGAGAAGCACCGAGTCGTCGCATACGATTTCCCGCTCGCAAAGCTTAGCGATACGCTCGCTGTCACGGCCCGATACGATAACGAGTGTATTCACACCAAGCTCGCGCTCAATGCGTCCTATCATACCGTCAACCATCGCCGCGCTGCCGAAAATACAGCCGCTTTGCATGCTTTCCATCGTGTTTGTTCCGATACATTTTTTAGGCATCGACGCCGCGAACTCGGGCAGCAGGCTCGCGCCTTTTGAAAGTGCCTCTGCACAAAGGGATATGCCCGGTGCGATAGCACAGCCGACGAATGCTCCGTCGGCATCTATTACCGAAAATGCACTTGCCGCGCCGAGGCTTACAAGTATCATCGGTCCGTCGTATTTCGCGAGTGCGCCGACAGCCGAGGCAACGAGGTCCGCGCCGAGCTGTGTCGGGTCGTCGGTGAGAATGCGAAGTCCGGTTTTCGTGCCCGCGCCGAGGACGTGTGGGCGTACGCCGAGAATAAGCTCGACGGCGCTTCGCATTTTTTCGGTGAGCGTCGGTACGACCGACGAGCATATTGCGCCATCAAAAGAAGCTTTGTCAAAGCCGCGAAGCTCCAAAATTTCGCGAAGCAATATGGCATATTCGTCTGCGGTTTTACGCGTATCCGTCGAGAGGGAGGCGGTGGCGACGAGTGTGCCGTCATCTACAAAGCCGAACAGTATTTCGTCGTTTGCGACGTTGTATGTAAGCAGCATAGGTTATCTCGCTATCTTCTTGCCGTAGTAGTCAACAACGCGCGTGATGACCGAGCCGAGCGCGATGTTTACGATAAATTCGACTACGAAGTTGATACCTATCCACGACAGGAAAAGAAGTCCGATGGGCGACTGTCCCTCGGATGCAAAGCCCGAAAGAAAGCCGTAGAATACGGTGATTATTCCAAGTGCGAAGATACCGGTGTTGGTAACGGGTGCGAGTACGCTCGCACTTATGGTCGCTACGGTGGGCGATTTCTTTGCAATAGGCTTATAGGCAAGACCTGCAACTGCGCCTGCCACAGTACCCTTTAAAAGGCAAAGCGCAGTGGTTCCTGCGGCGTTGTATTCCATCATCAGGTTGACAAAGCCGCCGTCGTAGCCCATAAGACCGGTTACGTATACGACCGCGCTGAAGATGAATCCGAGAAATGCGCCGCATTTCCATCCGTATATTGCCGCGCCGACAATTATCGGCGTGAGCGCGAGTGTAATAGAAAAAGGACCGAATTTAATGAACGTACAGATAAGCTGCAGGGCGATAACTATCGCTGCAAGTATCGCGTACATTGTCATTTTGCGGACCTTTTCGTGAGAGCTTGTGCGTGTATTCATAATTCCTCCTGCTGCCGTTCACGCTTGGCGTGATACAGCGCATTTTTTATTTCACGGACGGTGCCGTGATGAGAATATTATACTACGCGGAGGCGGTTTTGTCAAGAAAAATTAAGGCTCGCGGCGGGGGACTTTAATTTTTCTCAAAAAATCTCCTGTTTATAGCCGTTTTCGGTTGACAAATTTATTTAATTGAGTTATAATATAATATATAATTAAAAATATACCCGTTTTGGCGAAAGGAATTTGGAAATGGTACGCAGTATGACTGCTTTCGGCAGAGCAACGTCTGTCGGGGGCGAAAGCGGTAAAAATATAACCGCAGAGCTTAAAAGCGTAAACAACCGTTATCTTGACTGTACAGTCAAGATCTCGCGTATGTACAGCTTTTTAGAGGACAGGATCCGCCAGTACGTACAGCAGAGCGGTATAGCACGCGGCAAGCTCGATGTATATATCGGTGTTGAGGTGGTCGAGAATGTCGGTATGACGATAAACATCGACCGCGCTATTGCCGAAAGCTACATAAACGCGCTGAAGGCGCTGCGCGACGAGTTCGGACTGAAGGACGATATAACCGTTATGAGCGTGGCACAGAACCGTGACGTGTTTACGGTAACCAAGCCCGAGGAGGATATGGAGCGCGACTGGCTTATCATAAAGCCCGTGCTTGACGAGGCTATCGCGGCGTTTTTAAAGGTTCGCGAGGCAGAGGGCGAGCGACTCAAGGCTGACATAATGGATAAGCTCGAAAAGATCGAAGGACTTGTTGCGAAGATCAAGGAGTACTCCGAGGACGACATCTCCTCATATCGCACGAAGTTTGAAACCCGACTCAAGACGCTTCTTGCAGACAATATGGTCGAGCTTAACCCGAATATGGTGCTGACCGAATGTGCGATCTACGCTGACCGCGTTGCTATCGACGAGGAGCTTGTACGACTCGGCTGTCACTTCAAGGCGATGCGCGAGATCTTCGAGGCAAACGAGCCTATCGGACGTAAGCTTGACTTTATGATGCAGGAGATGAACCGCGAAACCAATACCATCGGCTCCAAGGCGAGCAACGTGGATATCGCGGCTATCGTCGTTGACATAAAGAGTGAGCTTGAAAAGATCCGCGAGCAGATACAGAACATCGAATAAGAGCGCGAGGTGAGAGAATTATGAAATTCATAAACGTTGGCTTTGGAAACATGGTTGCCGCCGAGCGCGTGGTTGCCGTAGTAAGCCCCGACAGCGCTCCGATAAAGCGCCTTATTCAGGACTCAAAGGATAACGGCAGAGCTATTGACGTGACGTGCGGTAAGCGTACGCGCGCGGTGATAATCACCGACAGCGAGCACGTTATTCTGTCCGCGTTCCAATCTGAAACGATATCCAACCGCCTGTCCGACCGTGATGAGGGCGAGGACGATGAGATCGACGAGGTCGAATAATCTTGGAGGCAGTATGAAAAAAGGACTTTTGATAGTTATATCCGGCCCGTCCGGAAGCGGCAAGGGCACGGTCATCAAGCGTATCATGGAATACGACCGCAGCTTCATCTATTCGGTATCGGCAACGACGCGCACACCGCGTGTCGGCGAGAAGCACGGAGTGAATTACTACTTCATCAGCCGTGAGGATTTTGAAGAGCGTATTGCCGGCGATATGATGCTCGAGCACGCAGAATACTGCGGCAATTATTACGGTACTCCCAAGAAGGAGGTTGAAGAAAGCCTCGAGGCAGGACGTAACGTAATTCTCGAGATAGAGGTCGAGGGCGCGATGCAGATAAAGAAAAAGTGTCCCGATGCGCTGCTCGTTATGATAGCACCGCCCGATTTTGAAACCCTTGAGGCAAGACTTCGCGGCAGAGGTGACGACGTTACGGAGGACGTAATACAAAAGCGTCTTAACACTGCAAAAAAAGAGCTGGCAAAGCTCGGTGAGTATGATTACATCGTGGTAAACGGCGATAATATGATCGACGAAACCGCGCATGATATAATCGGTATCGTGTATTCGGAAATGCACCGTGTGCCGAGAAACAAAGATTTTACAAGTAAATTTTTCGCCTGAATAGGCATTGAAAGAAGAAAGAGGTACTACAAAATGATCTATCCTTCCGTAGAAGAACTCAGCCAGAACGGCAAATTCAATCGTTACATGCTTTGCATCGCTACCGCTAAGTGTGCGCGTCTTGTTACCAACGAGTACGTTCATCAGCGTGAGCAGGCAGAAAAGCTTATCGCAAACAAGGAAACCGACAAGTCGCTCGCTTCTATGATCAAGCGCGATATCCGCGACGAAAAGGCGGTCAAGAATGCACTTAACCGAATCCGCCAGGGTGAGTACAGAATCAACGAGGACACCATCGACCTTACCGGCGGCAACTGATGAGCGCTGAATGCACGAGAGGTACGGTTGCCGGAGTACGAATACTCGAGCTTCCGTATTCCGCCGACCGTGCGTACGACTATCGAATACCGCCCGAGCTTTTGGGACGAGTCAAGGTAGGCTCGCTCGTGTCGGTGAGCTTCGGCTCGCTTCGCCGTACGGCGATAGTAACGCATATCACCGACACCTCGGAATATGACAATTTAAAGCCAGTGACGGCACTTGCAGATGACGCTTTTTCGCTTTCTGGAGAGCTGCTCGGGCTGTGCGCGTTTTTATGTGAGCGGACGTTTTGCTCGTTCGGTGAGGCGGTACAGACCGTGCTGCCGAGCGGTGCCTCGCACTCGCTATTTCGCGCAAGGCGCGATCCCGTCGAGAGATTTTACCGCATTTGTACCGATATAACGGGGCTTCGCCTCGGTGCTGCCGAAGCGCGTGCGGCGGACTTTATAAAAGACGGCGAGAAAAGCGCGTCAGAGCTTAAAATAGAGGCGAACGTGTCGCCCGCGACACTCAAAAATATGGTTGCCAAGGGTATACTTTCGCTTCGCGAATGTGCCGTTATCCGCAATCCCTACAAGGGGCGCGGTAAGGTAACGGACAACAATACCTTGAGCGCGTGTCAGGCGCGTGCGGCAGAAACGCTGTCGGCTCTGGCAAGCTCGGGAGAAGCCAAGGCGGCGCTTTTATACGGCGTTACCGGAAGCGGCAAGACGCGCGTTATCAAGTCGGTCATCGACGGCGTTATAGAAAGCGGTCGCTCGGTTATCGTGCTTGTTCCGGAGATATCGCTGACGGGACAGACCGTGGACCTTTTCTGCGGCTATTTCGGCGAGCGCGTCGCGGTCATACACTCCTCGCTTTCCGAGGGTGAAAAGCTCGACGCATGGAAGCGTATCCGCTCTCACGAGGTCGACGTCGTTATCGGAACGCGTTCGGCGGTGTTTGCGCCGCTTGATAACCTCGGTATGATAGTCATAGACGAGGAGCAGGAGCATACCTACAAATCCGATATGACACCGAAGTACCACACGCGTGACGTCGCACGTTACCGCGCGGCGAAATGTGGAGCTCTTATGCTGCTCGCATCGGCGACACCGTCGCTCGAGTCGTTTTACCGAGCGAGAGAGGGCATATACACGCTTGTCACGCTCGATGAGCGTTACGGCAACGCGGTGCTTCCCGAGGTGAAGGTCGCAGACCTTCGCTCCGATATGATAAAAGGGCGCATAACGCCTATCGGCTCGGAGCTTCGCGATGAGATCGGTGAAAATTTACGGCGCGGCGAGCAGACGATACTGTTCGTCAGCCGCAGAGGATACAATAATTTTGTTAGCTGTCTTAAGTGCGGCGAGGTCGTGACGTGCCCGAATTGCTCGGTGTCGTTGACCTATCACCGCGACGGCGACAATGGCATTTTAAAGTGCCACTATTGCGGATACACGCAGACGGTGCCTGAAATATGCCCGAAGTGCGAGTCCGAGCGTATGACGCGCAAGGGCTTTGGTACACAGCTCGTTGCAGAGGAGCTTCACGCGCTCTATCCAAAGGCGCGCATACTGCGCCTTGACGCGGATTCTGCGAGCGCGAAATTTTCGCACGAGGCGATACTGTCAAGCTTTCGTAGCGGTGAAGCGGACGTGCTTATCGGAACACAGATGGTAACGAAGGGACACAACTTCCCAAGCGTTACGCTCGTCGGTATTATAAACGCAGATGCCGCGCTGTATCTCGACGACTTTCGCGCGACTGAGCGCACGTTTGCACTACTCACGCAGGTTATCGGCAGGGCTGGCCGTGCGGATAAGCCGGGAAGGGCGCTGATACAGACCTACAATCCCGACAACGAAACGATAAATTTAGCGTGCAAGCAGGATTATACCGGCTTTTACGAAAGTGCGATAAGACTGCGTAAGCAGCTGGCATTCCCGCCGTTTTGCGAGTTCGTTCTGCTCGGAGTGCACGGCGAGGATGAGCCGGAGGTGCTTGACTTAACCTTAAAGCTCGACAGGAAGCTTCGCGAGTACACGGCGAGGGAGTTTTCGGATATTCCGATGTATATATTCGGCCCGTTTGAGGCGCCGATATACAAGGTGAACAACGTTTACCGAATGAGAATAGTTATAAAATGTCAGGTCACGAAGCGTGTACGAGAGCTTATATCGCGTCTGCTTGCCGATTTCCCGAAGGCGAGCAACAAGGCGGCTATAAGCGTTGACGTAAACCCCGCTTCGATGTAGAACCTTTCGACGTAAATCCTTTCAGGAGGTTATAAATAATGGCAAAACTGAACATAGTAAAGGACGGAGATCCTATTCTTCGCAAGAAGAGCCGTCCGATTGAAGAGATAGACGAGCGTATCAAAACGCTCGCGGCTGATATGATCGAAACGATGCGCGCGGCTAACGGCTGTGGACTTGCGGCTGTGCAGGTCGGCAAGCTTCGCCGTATGGTCGTTGTTGAAATCGAGGAGGGCAATCCTTACGTTATGATCAACCCCGTTATTACAAAGCGCGAGGGTAATCAGCAGGACGTTGAGGGATGCCTTTCCGTGCCGAACCAGTGGGGTATCACCGACCGTCCGATGACCGTTACCGTAAAGTACACGGGACTTGACGGAAAGACTCATACCGCAACCGGCTCCGAGCTTAAGGCGAGAGCATTCTGCCACGAGCTTGATCACCTTGAGGGCGTGCTCTTCACGGACAACGTGGTGCGTATGCTCGATCCCGACGAGGTGGAGGCATAATGAATTCAAGGATACTCTTTATGGGCACGCCCGACTTCGCAAAGGTGCAGCTCGAAGCGCTCATCGGCGCAGGCGCTGACGTTATCGGTGTTGTTACCCAGCCCGATAAGCCGAAGGGCAGAAAGATGGTGCTCACTCCGCCACCCGTTAAGGTGTGCGCCGAAGAGCACGCTATTCCCGTTTATCAGCCGCAGACGCTTCGCGGCGACGAATTCGCCACGACACTTGACACGCTCGCACCCGACATTATAATCGTTGCGGCGTACGGTAAGATTCTTCCCGAAAACGTGATAAATTACCCGAAGCTCGGTTGTATCAACGTGCACGGCTCGCTGCTGCCGAAGTACCGCGGTGCCGCGCCGATACAGCGCTCTATTATCGACGGCGAGAGCGAAACGGGCATCACGATAATGTATATGGACGTCGGACTTGACACGGGCGATATGCTCTCGAAGGTAGTCGTTCCGATCGGTATCTCCGACAATTTCGAAACTATGCACGACAAGCTTGCCGAGGCAGGCGCAAAGCTTCTTCTTGAAACGGTAGAGGCACTCGAAAACGGTACGGCATCACGTGTGGCGCAGGACGACAGCCTTTCGACCTACGCGGCGAAGATCGAGAACGAGGACTGTGTGCTCGATTTCGATAACGATGCTACCGCAGTCCACAACCGTATTCGCGGACTTTCGCCGTTTCCGCTTGCGGTGGTCGCACAGGGCGACCGTACGCTCAAGATAGTCAACGCGGAGCTTGGTGACACCGATAAGGTGCACGATAATCCCGGCGAGGTTTTAAGGTGCGATGCGGCACAGGGCAAGATCGAGGTTGCGTGCAGACGCGGATCGGTTCTTATCACGGGAGTGCTTCCCGAGGGCAAATCGCGTATGAGCGCAAAGGACTTCATAAACGGCAGAAAGATTGCCGCAGGGGACAGACTTACGAAATACTCCAAATAAAATTTCAGAGGTAGCGTATGTATTTTTACGGCTTTGATTTGACGTATTTTATTTTAGTGATCCCGGCGATGATATTTGCATTCTGGGCACAGGCAAACGTGAAATCAACCTTTTCCAAATATACGAAGGTAGTGTCAAAGCGCGGTATGACGGGCTTTGATGCGGCACGACGCATACTCGATGCGAACGGACTTTCAAATGTTCGCATATCGAAGGTGCAGGGCGACCTTACCGACCACTTCAACCCGAAGGATAATACCGTATATCTTTCCGATACCGTACACTCGGTTGCGAGTGCAGCGGCGGTCGGAGTTGCGGCGCACGAGGCGGGACACGCCGTGCAGTTTGCCGTCGGCTACACGCCGATGAAGGTGCGCTCGGCTATCATTCCGATAACTAATATCGGCTCGAACCTTGCTATGCCATTGGTGCTTCTCGGTATCGTGCTTTCGTATCCCACGCTTGCTTATATCGGAGTTATCGCCTTCGGACTTTCTACGCTGTTTCAGCTTGTAACGCTCCCCGTTGAGTTCAATGCAAGCTCGCGTGCTATGGCGGCGCTTAAATCGTCTGGCTCGCTTGATGCGGATGAGCTGACGAGTGCGCGCAAGGTGCTTACTGCGGCGGCACTCACCTACGTTGCGGCACTTGCGGTTTCGCTTGCAAACCTCATTCGAATATTCCTTCTCGTAAAGCGCGGAGATAGACGCAGATAATGGATAAGAAAAAATATACCGCTCGAGAGGCGGCATACCGCTCGCTCTTCCTTTGCGAGCGCGACGGCAAATATTCAAGCCTTGAGATAGACGCGTCTATTCGCCGCTTCGGTCTTGAGGGCGCTGATAAGGGACTTTATACCGCGCTTGTGTACGGTGCTATCGAGCGCCGCATCACGCTTGACTATATAATCGCGAAGCTTTCCTCAAAGCCGACGGAGAGTCTTGATAAGGAAGTTAAAGTGCTTCTTCGTCTTGGGCTCTATCAGCTTATATACCTCGACCGCATTCCCGACAGCGCGGCAGTCAATGAAACCGTAAATCTTGCGAAGAAAAATGCTCCGCGCGCCGCATCGTTTATAAATGCGGTGCTCCGCGGCTTCCTTCGCTCGATGGATAAAAATAATCTTCCGTATCCCGACAGGGGCGATATGCGAGAGTATCTCTCGGTGCGCTACTCGGTGGGATACGACGTGCTCGATGCTATGACGGCATCGCTCGACGATATCGAAGCTGTACTCGCGGCGTTTGAAAAACAGCCTGACGTTACGCTTCGCGTGAACACGCTGAAGATATCGCGTGAGGAACTGATTTCCTTGCTCGGCGAAAAGGGCATCGAAGCCGCACCGACGGCATACTCGCCGTATGGCGTAAGGCTCACACAAAAAACGCTTCGCGCCGGGGTTATGGAACTTATTTCCGAGGGCTTCGTCTATATACAGGACGAGGCGTCGCAGATAGCGATATGCGCCGCGTCGGTAGCACCCGACACCACCGTTATCGACACCTGCGCGTGTCCGGGCGGCAAGAGCTTTTCGGCGGCGATACTTATGGAAAACAAGGGCGAGGTCAAAAGCTTCGACCTTCACAAAAACAAGCTCTCACTTATAGATAAGGGCGCCGAACGCCTGGGTATTTCGATAATCGAAACTGCCGAGCGCGACGGTTCAAAGCGTGACGAATCGCTTACCCTGTCCGCGGACACGCTTATATGCGACGTGCCCTGCTCGGGATTTGGCGTTATCGCAAAGAAGCCCGAGATAAGATACAAATCGGCGGCGGAGTTTTCCCGCCTTCCCGATATCCAGTACTCAATTTTAAAAAACGCGTCCGCCTACGTAAAGCGCGGCGGAGTATTGCTCTATTCGACGTGCACCTTGTGCAAAGCCGAAAACGGCGACGTGGTCGACCGCTTCCTTGCGGAGTGCGGTGACTTTAGCGCCGAGGATTTCTCGGTTGGTGAGATAAAGAGCGAGGGCGGCAAGCTTACGCTGCTTCCGCACATCCACGGCACGGACGGTTTTTTCGTAGCAAAATTAAGACGTAAATAATTACAAAGGAAACGATTTATGCTGACAGTTGACGGCAAGGCAGACCTTTTATCAATGAATATACCCGAGCTTGAAGCGTTTTTGTCTACGCTCGGCGAGCCGAAATACCGCGCAAAGCAGATATTCTCGTGGATGCACCGCGGGGTTGGCATCGACGGTATGACCGACATTTCAAAGAAGCTTCGCGAGAAGCTTCACGAAACGGCGTTCGTCGACATTCCGAGTGTTGAAGAAAAGCTTGTATCGAAGCTTGACGGAACGGTCAAGTACCTTTTCGGGCTTCGTGACGGAAACGTTATCGAGAGCGTTTTTATGCGCTACAAGCACGGCAATACAATATGCATATCGAGCGAGGTCGGCTGTCCGATGGGCTGCAAGTTCTGCGCATCGACTATCGGCGGACTCGTTAGGAAGCTCCGTCCGTCCGAGCTGCTCGGTCAGATAATCGCGGCCGAGCGTGACGTCGGCGAGAGAATATCCAACATAGTTATGATGGGTATCGGCGAGCCGCTTGATAATTTCGAGAATACGCTCAAGTTTTTATCACTCGTCGGGGACCCTGCGGGACTTAACATTGGCTCACGACACATTTCGCTGTCGACCTGTGGACTTGTCGACAAGATAGACGAGCTTGCAAAGCACGACCTACAGATAACGCTGTCCATCTCGCTTCACGCGGCGGACGACGAAACCCGTTCGTCGATAATGCCCGTCAACAACAAGTGGAACATCACCTCGCTGCTTGATGCGTGCAGACGCTATTTCGCGGCGACGGGACGGCGCATATCGTTTGAGTATACGCTCATCTCAGGCAAAAACGATTCGCCCGAATATGCAAGGCGGCTTGCGACGACACTCAAGCACGGGCTTTACAGAAACTCGAAGCCGTTCCCGATACACGTTAACTTAATTCCCGTAAACGAGGTCGAGGAGAGCGGATTCTCACGCTCGTCAAGCGACGCTGTCAAGAAGTTTTGCGACACGCTGACGGGCCTCGGTGTAAACGCCACGGTAAGACGTAAGCTCGGCGGGGACATAAACGCGTCCTGCGGTCAGCTAAGACGTGCAAAGATGAAAGAAAACGCGGAAGATAAGGGTGACTACCCCACCGCTTAAAATAAAACGCTACATAATAATGCGTGATCCTACAGAGAGGAATGAACGGATAAATGAATTTTTTCGGAAAGAGTGATACGGGCAAGATGCGTACTGCCAATCAGGACAGCTACGCGATACGTCCCGTTTCAAAGAACTCAACGCTCTGCGTTGTTTGCGACGGTATGGGCGGCGCAAAAAGCGGCAATATTGCAAGCGAATGTGCAATAGAGGCATTTTGCGAGAGTGTTATCAAGGCTACCGCAGGAAAGAAAACGAGGGCAGGTAAGCTGAAGCTCTCGAGTGACGACGCTTGTGTGATCCTTGATAATGCGGCGCAGGAGGCTAACCGTGAGGTATACGAAAAGTCGCAGAGCTCGCCCGACTTTGAGGGTATGGGTACGACGCTCGTCGCGGCGCTTTTCGTCGATGATATCGCATACGTTATCAACATCGGCGACAGCCGTATGTATCTCGTCTCGGACAATACTATCACACAGATAACTCACGACCATTCGTACGTGCAGCATCTTATAGACAGCGGTACGCTTTCGGTTGAGGACGCGAGAAATCACCCGTTCCGCAACCGTATCACGCGTGCGGTCGGTGTTGCGGATACTATCGAGTGCGACATATTCTCCGTAGAGCTCTCAAGCCTTGAGGTCGGATATCTGTTGCTTTGCTCCGACGGACTTTGCGGTGTGCTGCTTCCCGAGGATATTTATGCTCTCGTTTCATCTGATCTTGATATTGACGTGGTGCTCGATACCGAAACGGAGCTTGCAGACAAGACCGAGCGTCTTATCGCCGCTGCCAATGAGGCAGGCGGACCTGACAATATAACCGCGGTGCTCATTAAATACGTAAAGGAGCAGGCGTGATGGATATATACGAGAAATACGTCGGTCAGGTGTTTGACAGACGCTACAGAATAAACAAGGTCATCGGCATTGGCGGTATGGCGGTCGTATTTGAGGCGCAGGACCTTCTTATGCGCAGAAACGTTGCCGTCAAGATGTTAAAGGACGAGATAAACAACGATACCCAGTCTGTAAAGCGCTTTATCAACGAGAGTAAGGCGGTTGCTATGCTCTCGCACCCGAACATCGTAAATATTTACGACGTGTCGGTTAAGGAAAACCTCAAATATATCGTTATGGAGCTCGTTGAGGGTATTACACTCAAGAATTATATCCAGAAAAAGGGCGTGCTCCCGCTCGGTGAGATCATAAGCATAACCGAGCAGATACTTTTAGCGCTTGATCACGCGCATCAGAAGGGAATAGTTCACCGCGACATAAAGCCGCAGAACATTATGATGCTCAAGAGCGGCGCCATCAAGGTTGCAGACTTCGGCATCGCAAAGCTTCCCAACGCGGAAACGCTTACTATGACCGATAAGGCTATCGGTACTGTTTTCTATATCAGCCCCGAGCAGGCAAGCGGTAAGCCGATCGACCGCCGAAGCGATATTTATGCGCTCGGTGTTACTATGTACGAAATGGCAACGGGCAAGCTTCCGTTCACGGCAGACAGCCCTGTTACCGTTGCGATAATGCAGGTCAAGAACCGTCCGCGTCCTCCGCGCGAGCTTAACGCGTCGATTCCGATTGGACTTGAGCAGATAATTCTTAACGCTATGGAAAAGAGCGCGGACAACCGCTTCCAGAGCGCGGCGCAGATGCTTCGCCATCTCGCACAGATCAAAAACAACCCGAGAACAGTATTCAAAATGCCCAAGGCAGACGCGGCGGATCAGTCGCTCATCGGCTACGAGGAGAATTTGCCGTCAAACGTAAAGAAACTGAAGACGCCGCGACGCGCGAACCGTTCGATGTTTCCTGTTATTGCAGGCGTTGCGAGCGCGTTCCTTATCGTATGCATTATCAGCACGGCAGTCGTTTTCTCGAAGCTGTTTGAGATAACCACGACGGATTCCTCGCGATCTATAACCGTTCCGAAATTCGTTGATACCATCTACAGCGAGGGACTAGAAGAACAGCTTGAGTCTACCTATTATAACGTAGAGGTAAAGTATATTTATGATGCCGAATACGACCGAAACGTTATTATCTCGCAAGAACCCGGAGAAGGCGAAAAGCGCAAGGTGAATCCTGCGAAGGGACAAAAGTGTGAGCTTATACTCACCGTTTGCTGGGGCGCTGAAACCGTTGATCTTGGGGACTTTGCATACGATGACGCACGTGATGCGATGATCGAGCTTCGCAATATGGGGCTTGTTCCCGTTGAAATACGCGAGCAGCACGAGTATATAAGCGAGGGATACGTTATCCGTACCGATCCCGAGCCGGGTACGACGATGAAGGTCGGTGACACTGTAACCTTGTACGTCAGCAGCGGACAGGAGCTTGAATATATCGAAGCGCCGAAGTTCGAGGGTTGCACCGAGGCGCAGATAATGAGTATGCTCGAGGAGTACAAGCTCAATCTTGGCTCGGTAACCGGTGAGTACAGCGACACTGTTCCCGCAGGCTGCTGCATAAGTCAAAAGCGTGCGACGGGTGAGGTGATCCCCGTTGGTGCACAAATACCGGTGGGCACGAAGATAAGCTTCGTTATGAGCCTTGGTCCGAGGCCGGATGACACCGCCGCGGATACGGACGTACAGGACCCGTCGAGTGACAGCGAGCCCACAGTCGACGATATGGGCGACGGGGAATGATTGCTTCGGAGTGACGTCTGATGGAACTTAAACTTAACGGAAAAATAATCAAGGGCATCGGCGGCATATACGCTATACGTATTGCCGCCTGCGACGCCGATACGCTTTTGGAAAACGGCGTCAAGGTTGAGAGTAGTACGCTCTTTTGCAAGGCGCGCGGCGTTTTCCGACACGAAAAGCTGACGCTGCTCGTCGGTGACGAGGTAGTGCTTCGCGTTGACACGGAGCTTGCGAGCGTATCTGCCTCGGATTCACGCAACGGTCGTGCGGGGCGCGATGAGGCACAGGGCGGCGTTATGATCGAGGAGGTCATGCCTCGAAAGAACGAGCTTATCCGTCCGCCGATGTCAAACCTTGATATGATTTTCGCGGTGGTCGCGGCTGCAAAGCCGGACCCCGTGCAGTCGACGCTTGACAAGCTTATTACCGTAGCTGAATACAAAAATATCACGCCGGTTATTATCATAACCAAGGCGGACCTTGCTCCGGATACTGCGAGGGCGTATGCCGAGCTTTACGAAAAGTGCGGCTTTGACGTGTTCGTCGAGGGCTTTGGTATCGACGGCGCGCCGCTTGAAGCATTTATCCGCGAGAGAGCGGACCTCACTCTTGCGTTTGCAGGTGCGTCAGGCGTCGGTAAGTCGACGCTTCTCAATCGGCTTTTCCCGTCGCTTGAGCTGCAGGTCGGAGAGGTCAGCGAGAAAACCCAGCGCGGACGCCATACCACGCGCCACATCGAGCTTTATCCGCTCGTAGGACAGTTCGGTGATGCGGCGCACGGATATATTGCGGACACGCCCGGCTTTGGTATGCTTGATTTTGTGCAGTTCGATTTTTATACGAAGGCGGATCTGCCGAACGTATTCCGCGAATTTGAACCGTACATCGGACAGTGTAGGTACACCAAGTGTACGCATACAAGGGAGGACGGCTGTGCGATACTCGAGGCGGTAAAGCAAGGCGAAATTCCCGCAGAGCGGCACAAAAGCTATCTTGAATTTTACGAGGTGCTTAAAAATAAGCACGAATGGGACAAAAAATGAGTCGTGACTGTTATATTTTCACGGGCGGTCAGGTTTTTGCCGACACGCTATGTGATCTTGGTATCACCATTTGTGATGATGCACTCGTTATAGCGGCTGACAGTGGCTATCTGACAGCCAAACGCTATGGCGTGAAATGCGATATGCTTCTCGGTGACCTTGATTCGCTCGATAAAGCGAGCCTTGACGAGCGTGAGCTTGAAAAGATAGAAAAGATCATCGTTTCGCCGATAAAGGACGACACCGATACCCAGCTTGCCGTTGACACGGCAATATCGCGCGGTGCACAGCGCATCTTTATTATAGGCGGACTTGGCGGACGGCTTGACCATACGCTCTCGAGTGTTTTTCTGCTTGAATATATCGCAGAAAAGGATATCGACTGCGTTATGACGGACGGAGGCAACCGTGTGCGCCTGATGCGTGCATACGGTGAAAAGCAGACCTTGAGTGTAGGGCGCGGATATAAATATCTGTCGCTTATAGCACTTTCGGACGTATGCCGCGGTGTGTCGATATCCGGCGTTTACTATCCTCTGGACGGCGTTGAAATAACGCGCAGATATTCGTACGCAGTCAGCAACGAGATGACGGCACAGCATGCGACTGTTACGCTATCGGATGGCGTGATGCTTGTTATTGAAAGCAACGATTAACAACCTCGGATTTCCTTGCATAAACTACAGTGAGCGTGAAAACTGCTTAAACTGTCAGAATAGTGAAGGGAAGCATACTGATGAAGGTCGTTGTTATGAAATCTCCAAGGATATTCGTTCCGCTTTTGCGGCGGATATTCGGGATAAGAAAAAAGTGAACATAGTAAAAGCGGTACACGTTTGTGTACCGCTTTTTGTTGTTTATATTTCCCGAGGCTCGGTCATTTTAAAGGGATCAAGTATATGATTTAGCGTTTCCTCGGACGTGATGTGCTCGCGAAGGATTATCTCGCGCACGGATATCCCCGTCTTAAGCGCCGCCTTGGCGATAGCCGCGGCACGCTGATAACCTATGTACGGCGCCATCGCGGTGACGGTGCCGACGCTCTTCTCGAGCATTTCGCGGCATTTTTTCTCGCGTGCCGTAATGCCTGCGATGCAGTTCTCGGTGAAGGTATCAACGGCACCCGTCATAGCGGTGACGGATTCAAAAAGCTGATAGAATATCACCGGCTCGAACGCGTTGAGCTCAAGCTGACCGGCTTCTGCCGCTGCCGTGATGGTTGCATCGTGGCCGATGACGAGAAATGCGACCTGGTTTACGACCTCGGGGATAACTGGATTTATTTTGCCCGGCATTATGGACGAGCCGTTCTGCATTGGCGGCAGAACTATCTCACCGATTCCCGTGCATGGGCCGCTTGAAATAAGGCGAAGGTCGTTTGCGATCTTCGAGAGATTAACGGCACAGGTCTTGAGTGCTGACGAGAACGCAACAAAGCTGTCGAGATTTTGCGTGGCGTCGATGAGGTTGCTTGCTTCGGTAAGCTCGTACCCCGCAATTTCAGAAAGCGTTGGTACGATAGCGTCAAGATACATCGGGTCGACGTTTATACACGTTCCGATAGCACTGCCGCCTATGTTTACCGTGTGCATATCTGCCTCCGCTGCCTTTATACGGATCACGTCGCGGCGTATGACTGCGGCGTATGCCGCAAACTCCTGACCGAGGCGTATCGGCACTGCGTCCTGAAGCTGTGTGCGTCCCATTTTTATCACGCTGTCAAATTCTGCCGCCTTTGCCTCAAGGGCATCAATGAGTCTGCCGAGCGATGCTAAAAGCGGACGTGTAAGCTCTATGACGGTCATTTTGCCGGCTGTGGGAATAACGTCGTTGGTCGACTGCACGCCGTAGTATGCCTCTGACGGCACCTCAAGCGCGCCTATGGAGTCGTGTTCTATTCTGTATTTTTCGCTCATTTTGTCCTCCCGATTTGTAAAATCCTCAAAAACGTTGCTCCTGCAAACACACATATAATAGCACAGTGACGCTTGTTTGGCAAGAAGCTTTGATACAAAAGAGGATAAATAAAAAAACCGACGGCGAGATATTATAATATAAAAAATATCTTGATTTTTTATGAAAATAATGTAAAATCAAATAATAGCCTAATTTATAAAACAATAATAGTCGAACACCTTTAAAATGTTAAACAATACATATTTTCACAAGCAAGGAGAGTCGTATGAAAAACGCTGTAGACAAGACCGACCTTGAAATACTCAAAATATTGAAGGAAAACGCACGCACGCCCGTAAAGACGATTGCAGAGAAGGTGTTCCTATCTGCGCCAACGGTAGCCGCGCGTATTTCTTCAATGGAAAAGGCGGGGGTGATACGCGGCTACCGCACGGAGATAAGCGAGAGTGTTTTAGGGCATCCTGTGCACGCGTTTATAAATCTTGAGGTCGCGCCCGAACGACGCTCGGAGCTATATCCGTTTCTTGAAGGCTCGGAGTGCGTTCTCGAGTGCTGTCACGTTACGGGCGAATATTCCGTGCTGATACAGAGTATCTTCGAGGACACGGACGCGCTTGACAGGTTTATAAGTCGGCTGCAGGACTTCGGACGGACTAAAACGCAGATAGTTTTTTCAAGCGTTGTAAAGAACCGCGGCTTTTCCCTCGGACTGTGCGAGAATATGGAGGCATAACGCCGATACATCAAGAAAACTCCCGTATGGGAGTTTTCTTTTTTATGCATTTTACGGCTTGCTTGTCCGTATACATTAGTATGGAAAAAATATTACCGAAGGAAATTGCACGGTGCTTACCCGAGGGTGTGCTTCGCGAAACGGCACGTGCGATAAGTGAGAGGGGAATTTGCCCTGAGGGCATAAACGAGATACATCTTCGCGTATTCGGGGCGGTGTCGCTTACCTTGTGCGGCGAGAATGTTTTGCTCGACTGCAGTATCAGCGAGCGCGAGATGCAGGAGTGCGTCGTAAAGCTGTGTCGAGGCTCGGTTTATGCACACGGTGAAACTATGCGCCGTGGATACATAATGGCAGATGGCGGAATACGTGTCGGCGTATGCGGCAGGCTTGCCGCCGACGGCAGGGCGCTCGGCGAGATAACCTCGGTCAATATACGCGTGCCGCATATGATACGGGGGATTTCCGACAAGCTGCTCACGCAGTGCATGGTTGGTGAACGGATTTACTCGTCGCTTATCTATTCGCCGCCCGGTGTTGGCAAAACGACACTGCTGCGAGATATTGCATCAAGGCTTGCGAGGACACACCGCGTTGCAATAATCGACACACGCGGCGAGATATACGTTCCCGAAATGTTTGAATGTACGCTGTGCGATGCGCTCGTCGGATATTCACGCGCCGAGGGGATTGAAATTGCCACGCGAACGCTTTCGCCTGAGCTTCTCATCTGCGACGAGATCGGTGATGCCGACGAGGCGCGGCAGATGCTTGCTGCTCTCAATACGGGCGTGCCGATAATAGCAAGCGCGCACGCACAAAATATAAGCGAGCTTATGGCGCGACCCAATATACGAATGCTGCACGACGGGCGCGTGTTTTCTACGTATGTTGGTATCGCGCGCGAGCGTGTGAACGGACGGCTCACGCGAAGCCTTACGCTTGAGCTTGCAGCGTGGGAGGATATAAGTTGATACGCTTCTTTGGAGCGCTTATGATATTTGCCGCGTGCACGGCGGCAGGATTCTCGACGTCCTCGCTATACTTAAGACGGGTGCGTCAGCTTGAGGCGTTTGCGGAGCTGATCTCCTATATCGGCGCGCAGATCGAGTCCTTTTTGATGCCTCTTGAGCGTATATACGATTCCTTTCAAAGCCGTACGCTCGATGAGTGCAGCTTTTTGGTGGTGCTCCGTCAAAGCGGCGGAGCTGAAGCTATGGAAACGTGCAGCCGTACGCTGAATCTTACGGCGAATGAAAGAAATGAGCTTGTACGCTTCTTTGATGGGCTCGGCGCTCACGGAGTACACGAGGCATCAAGGCACTGCGCGTATTTCGAAAAGCGGATCGGCGAGCTTGCCGCCGCGGCGCATGAGGAGTATAGGCAAAGAGGGCGCGTATGCCGAACGCTCGGAATGCTTTTCGGGCTGATGTTGGCGATAGTACTGTTATAATATTATGGAAAGCTTTCGTTTTGTGGGGCTGTGGAGAATTGTATGGACGTAACGCTGATACTTAAGGTGGCGGGTATCGGGCTCACGGTGAGCATCGCATATCAGCTGCTTTCGAAATACGGACGTGACGAGCAGGCGGTCCTTGTGTCGCTCGCAGGCATTATTATAGTTATGCTTATGCTCGTTGACAAGCTGGGCACGCTTTTCTCAAGCGTGCGCTCGGTGTTCGGGTTTTAGATATGCTGAAATACTGCGGCGCAGCGCTTTTGGCGCTCATGGGGATTACAGTTTTAAAGGGACAAAAGAGTGAGTTTTCGGGGCTTGTAAGCCTTGCGGCGTCGGTGCTATTGCTTGGCGCATCGCTTGTTTCCTTTTTGCCTGTGATAGAGTTTGTTTTAGAGGCGGTTGAGGGGACGGGGTTTTCCGAATACCTTTCGGTACTGACGAAGGCGCTTGGAATTACGCTTGCCATACAGCTATCGGCTGACGTTTGCCGCGATGCAGGAGAAGGCGCGCTCGCCGAGAAGCTTGAGCTTGTAGGCAAGGCGGAAATACTCGTTTTGTGTCTGCCGCTCGTGCGCGACCTTATTACGCTTGCGGGGGAGCTTGCCAAATGAGGTGGGCGGCGCGGATAATGCTTGCCGCAATAATCGCGGTGCTGCTTTGTTTGCCCGTGTACGCCGAGGACGTTTACACAGCTGACGATTTTGACGTATCGGAGATAATTGACTCGCTGCCTGAGGACGTGCGCGCAAGACTTCCCGAAGGCGGCGTATTTGACAGTGAGCGATTTGTTGAGCGGTTTTCCTTTGAGTATTTTGTCGGGCTCATTACGGATGCTGTGGCGGCGGCGCTGTCGCCTGCTCTTGTGATGCTTTGCAAAACGCTTGGGCTTATTATAGTAGCGTCCGCTCTGTGTGCACTTCGGGGGGCTGTAAAGTCAAAAAGCCTTGGCGTTCCCTTCGAATTTATATCCGGACTTTGCATAATGCTCACTCTATACACTAACGCCGCATCGCTCGTGGATACAGTAGAGGTATACCTTACACAGCTTTCAAATATAGTAAACGCTATGGTGCCTGTCACGATTGCTGTTGGCACAGCCGGCGGAAACGTGAGCTCCTCGGCTGTGTCGGGCGGTGCGATGCTGATTGGGCTTTCTGCAGTCGAGGTGCTCGCAAAGGAGGGGCTGTATCCGATATTGCAGCTTTGCTTTGGACTCTCTGTTGCATCGGGCATTGGTGCTGTACCCGGACTTGGCGGTATCTCCAAAACGGTACGCGGCACATTTGTGTGGGTGCTTGGGCTTACGACAGCGCTTATTTCCGCTGTGATGACGTTCCAGACGTCGATCGCGTCGCGCGCGGACAGCCTTTCGATGCGTGCACTTCGTTTTGCCGCCTCGAAATCCGTACCCGTAGTCGGCTCGCTTGCGAGTGATGCGGTATCCGCGGTGGCAGAAAGTCTTGCGCTGGTAAAGGCGACAGTAGGGTGGGGCGGTGTCATAATCATCGCGGTGCTTGCCTTGCCCGTTCTCATAAACGTGCTTCTCACTCGTATGGGTGCTGTCGTATCGGCGGTGGCGGCGGACGTGCTCGGACTTGAGAGGGAAAAACGTATACTTGAGGAGATGGCAGGATTGCTTGGTTCACTTGCGGCGATATGCGTTATAGCCGCGCTGATGTTTGTGTACGCGCTTGCGGTGTTCGCGAAGGGCGCGGTGGCGATGTCGGCGTAGATGTTACTTGGAGAGAAAATGGGTAGAATATTGGGGTTTATACTTTCGCTCGTTTCCGCGACGGCGGCAACGGCGCTTATTGACGGCTTCGTGCCTGACGGCGCTATGAAAAAATACGTACGCTACCTTGTGTCGCTGACGGTGCTGCTCGTGCTCATTGCTCCGCTTCGGGATGTTTTGGGCGAGCTTCCGTCGCTTGCCGCAGGTGCGTCGGGCGACTATGAGAGCGTAGAAGCGCTCGCGAGGGCTAATTCCATAGTTGCGATGCATATAGAGGATAGCCTTATCTCAAAATTCTCGCTTCGCGAAAATGAGGTGGACGTGGCGTACGACGTGGAAGGGATAAGCGTTCGCGTAAAGCGGAGGGTCGGGCTTTTCGCGAGTGATATTGAACTGTATGTGATGAACACGTACGGTGTAGAGGCAATGGTGGAGCTTTATGAATGATACGCTTGGCGTGAGAGGGATCGCCTTATACTTAAAGGAAAAGAAAAGTCTTTGGCTTATCATAGGAGCGCTTGCACTCGGCGTGTGCCTGATGCTTTTCGGCGGTACGGGAAGTGCCAAAACGAGCGACGCCTCGCTCGAAGCGCGCATCGAGAAGTTGTGCGAGCGCGTCGAGGGGGCGTCGGACATATCGGTTATGGTGCGAACTGATTCTGTGGGCGAGGTGCGCGGCGTGGCGGTGGTGTGCCGTGGCGGAGACGTAGCAAGCGTGAGGCTCACCGTTACAGAAATGCTGACGGCACTTTTC
This sequence comes from Candidatus Flemingiibacterium sp., assembly GCA_045634005.1. GTDB lineage: Bacteria > Bacillota > Clostridia > Oscillospirales > CAG-272 > Flemingiibacterium. The sequence continues at coordinate 42,772 of JAZQZL010000040.1, forward strand.
GGAATACCATCAAGTGCTGTGAGCGTTGTCGGCGGAAAGTAGCGCATTTGTCATAAACGTACGCTGTGCGTCATAATTATGTAGTACATATTTTGAAAGGAGATTACTATGGACGAAAATATTATGAATGAAACCGTCAGCGAGGAATGTACGGAGCTTGCCGTCGAAGAAAGTGAGAGCCGCTTTAAGAGGGGACTTGTTAAGGTGCGCGGCGCGGCGAAGAAGATTGGGACACGAAATATCGTCGTGCTTTCATCGCTTGTGCTTATCGCGGCTGCGGTGATACTTAACTTCGTGCTTTTCGGTAATTCACAGCCGACCGTCAGCGATGGCGATCTTCTCGGTGCGGGAATCGAGGAAAATGAGCAGAGTGAGGCGGGGGCATACTTCGCTTCGGCGCAGCTTTCACGAAAGCAGGCGCGCGATCAGGCAATCGCGGTGCTTCAGACTGTAGTTGAGAGCACAAGCGCGGACGCGACAGCCAAGGATCAGGCGAGCGCGGATATCAGCCGTATCGTTGCGGAAATGGAGGCGGAGGCTAACATTGAAACGCTCATCAAGTCTAAGGGCTTTGAGGAGTGCATCGCTGTTATCAGCGAGGGTGCCGCGAGCATAATCGTGCGTTCGGACGGACTTTTGCCAAACGAGCTCTCGCAGATAAAGGAGATCGTTTACGAGGAAGCAGGTATAGACCCCGTCGGTATCAAGATCATTGAGCAGGCGGATGCGTAAAGTAAAAAGGTTGCCGAGCGGCAACCTTTTTGTTATTCGTCTGTGTTATCGATCTTAGTATACGCATATAGGCGCGCCCAGATGAAGATGGCGAGCGCGAAGCATACCGCATAGCGCATATAACTGTCGGACGTGCCGATTGAGAGCTCTCTAGAAAACAGGAGATTTGGCACAGATGCGCTTGTAAGAAGCACAGGCGCGACGAGTGCAGACGCAAGATAGAGGCGGTGCTTTACTACTCCGAGCTGTGTGCGCGCCTCGGAGAGGAAATAGATCATTGCCGAGAGGAGCGCTACCTCACCAAGGATCTTGTTCGGGCTGACCTGTAAAAGTGAATTGTCGAAATAAATACGTACAAGGCAGACCGCGCACCACGCGATCACAAGCATCGACATAAGCGCAAGCGGCGCGCTTTTCTTTTGGTCACGGCGTACAAGCCCGAAGAAATAAATAATGGCAAACGGTGAGAAGCAAAGCTCGAGTATGTCGAACGTGCTGGGAAGAGTGCTGTTTGCTACAATATTATATATAGTGACACCTGCGTTGGCAATAAGCATAAACGCGCATACGCAGGAGGCGAACACCACGAGATCGCTGTGCGGACTTGTGTGATCGGGTGCACGCTTCGGAGCTTTGAGTGCGGCAAAAACGGCGAGCGCGATCAGCGCGAGCGCCAAAAGCGAATGGTAGAGTGTCGGCAGGACGTTGCCTTTCTCGTACACGCCGTAGCGAGCATCGAGTACTGTGAGTGTAAGTGCCGAACGCACGCCTGTTGATACAAGCGCCGCTGCAAGGGAGGCTAACAGCACCGTGAGCGACGTTTTTTCGAATCTTTTCTTCATATTATAATAATGTCCTTTGAACAGATAAATTTGCATCTATGGCGGCGAACCTGCCGCGTAACTATTATACCGCAGATATATGAACTGTAAGTTAACAAAGCTCAGGGATTTCAAAAATATTCCCATGGAGTTGAATATAGTAAGCGATGGAGGGAACAATGTGCATAGTGCACAAAAAGTTATTACAAAATTCATTAAATATTTCTTTTATGAAATTTTGCAAATTCGGGCAAATCTATTGACATTTAGACGATTTTGTAGTATAATTATGAGCGTTGACGTGCGTTTAATGGCGAGAGGTTGCAATTTACGCGGTGTGGCACTGCGTATAATTGGGTAATTTTCGCCGGAGTATGTCCGATATTTAACCGGGCGTTGTCAATCAGACACCGTGATGAGTTAAGCTTGCCACCGTACACCCCGCATTTCCCGCTTCGTGAAAGTGCGGTTTTAATACGGAAGGTAAAGAAACACCCGACACAGTGTTTGAACCAAATCGCCCTCCGATCAATGAAAAGGAGGAAAAAGCAATGGCAGTCAAGGATAAGATCAGAATTCGTCTGAAGAGCTATGACCACACTCTCGTGGATCAGGCCGCTCAGAAGATCGTTGAGACCGTAAAGAGAAGCGGTGCTACCGTTTCCGGTCCGATCCCGCTCCCTACCGAGAAGGAGATCGTAACGATCCTTCGCGCTGTTCACAAGTACAAGGACAGCCGCGAGCAGTTCGAGCTTAGAACCCACAAGAGACTCATCGACGTCGTTAAGCCTTCGCAGAAGACGGTTGAAGCTCTTACGGGTCTTGAGTTACCCGCTGGCGTTGAGATAGAGATTAAGCTCTAATCCCACACAGCACCGTCCGAAAGGACAAACCAAAGGTCAAGTTGGCGTATCGCGAAAGCGAAAATCCAAAACGTCAACCAATAATCTTAGGAGGAAAAAATCATGAAGAAAGCCCTCATCGGCAAGAAGATCGGTATGACTCAGATCTTCGACGAAATCGGAAATGTAATTCCGGTAACCGTAATCGAAGCAGGTCCCTGCGTAGTCGTTCAGAAGAAGACCGCAGAGAACGACGGCTATGACGCTGTTCAGCTCGGCTTCGGTGGAGTCAAGGAAAAGCACCTGACCAAGGCTGAACTCGGCCACTTTAAGAAGGCGGGCGTTGAAAACAAGAAGCATCTCAAGGAGTTCCGTCTTGACGACGCAGCTTCGATGAACGTTGGCGACGCGATTACCGTCGATACCTTCGCCGCAGGCGAGAAGGTCGATGTAACCGGTACATCCAAGGGCCACGGTTATTCGGGCGTAGTTAAGAGATGGGGTCAGCATCAGATGCGTATGACTCACGGTAACGGTCCTGTTCACCGTCACATCGGTTCTGTAGGTATGAACTCCACACCTTCCAGAATCTTTAAGAACAAGCACATGCCTGGTCAGTACGGTAACGTAACGTCCACCGTTCTGAACCTCGAAGTAGTTAAGATTGACGCGGAAAAGAATATTATCGCAGTTAAGGGCGCCGTTCCCGGTTCCCGCGGTAACATCGTATTCCTCCGCGACTCTGTAAAAGCATAAGCGGAAGGAGGAAACATCACTATGCCTAACATGAAAGTTTTGGATATGGCAGGTAAGGAAGTTGGCGAGATCAGCTTATCCGATGCTGTATTCGGTGCAGAGGTAAACGGTGCGGTTCTCCACCTCGCTGTTAAATCCTACCTCGCTAATCAGAGACAGGGTACTCAGTCCACCAAGACCCGTTCCGAGGTTTCCGGCGGCGGTAAGAAGCCCTGGAAGCAGAAGGGTACCGGTCACGCAAGACAGGGTTCCACCCGTTCTCCTCAGTGGACTCACGGCGGTATCGCCCTCGGTCCGAAGCCCAGAAGCTATCGCTTCGAGCTTAATAAGAAGGTTAAGAGAATTGCACTTCAGAGCGCATTCTCCTCTAAGGTTGCTGAAGGCGATATGATCGTTGTTGATGCAATCAGCATGACCGAGTACAAGACCAAGACCATGGTTAACATGCTCAAGGCTCTCGGCAGCGAAAAGAAGGCTCTCGTAGTCCTCGACGAAAACAACGCATTTGTTACCAAGAGCGTTGCAAACATTCCCGGCGTTAAGACCGCTCTCGTAAACACCCTTAACGTTTACGACGTCCTCAACTGCGATAAGTTCATCGTTGTTAAGGCTGCGGCACAGAAGATGGAGGAGGTGTACGCATAATGAAAACGGTTCACGATATTATTATTAAGCCGATCATTACCGAGGCCAGCATGGATGCTGCTCAGAACAAGAAGTACACTTTCAAGGTAATGGCTGACGCGACCAAGGCTGATATCGCACACGCGGTTGAAGAGCTTTTCAAGGTTGACGTTCTCGACGTTAACACCATCAATATGAAGAAGAAGCCCAAGAGACTCGGTTACCATCAGGGTTACACCTCTGAGTGGAAGAAGGCAATAGTTACTCTTAAGCCCGACTCCAAGACCATCGAGTTCTTCGACGGCATGATGTAATGAAGGAGGAGTGAATTAAAATGTCTACTAAATTCAAACCCACTACTCCCGGAAGACGTCACATGAGCGATCCTTCCTTCGCTGAAATCACAAAGTTCAGCCCTGAGAAGAAGCTGACTGTTACTCTTAAGAAGAATGCCGGCAGAAACAGCTACGGCAAGATCACCGTTCGTCACAGAGGCGGCGGCAACAAGCAGAAGTACAGAATCATCGACTTCAAGAGAAATACTCTTGACGTTGCAGCAAAGGTTATCGGTGTCGAGTACGACCCCAACAGAACCGCTTATATCGCTCTTGTTGAGTATGAAGACGGCACAAGAAGTTACGTTCTCGCTCCCTCCGGTCTTACGGACGGCGACGTAATCTACTCCGGTGCAGGTGCTGATATCAAGGTTGGTAACACCCTTCCTATCGCAAACATTCCGGTTGGTACCGTAATCCACAATGTTGAGCTTTATCCCGGTAAGGGTGCTCAGCTCGTTCGCTCTGCGGGCGCTGCAGCACAGCTCATGGCTAAGGAAAACGGCATGGCACAGGTAAGACTTCCTTCCGGTGAGGTTAGACTCGTTCGCCTCGACTGCAAGGCTACCATCGGTCAGGTCGGCAACCTCGGGCATGAGAACGTTAAGCTCGGTAAGGCTGGTAAGACCCGTCATAAGGGCATTCGTCCTCACGTACGCGGTTCGGTAATGAACCCCTGCGATCACCCGCACGGTGGTGGTGAGGGACGTGCTCCTATCGGTCGTCCCACTCCTGTAACTCCTTGGGGCAAGCCCACCAACGGTTACAAGACCAGAAATAAGAAGGCTCGCACCAACAAGTTCATCGTA
>JAZQZL010000041.1:0-63436 GCA_045634005.1 Candidatus Flemingiibacterium sp.
CGGTGATGATTCTATTCGTGATAGTGTGAAGCACGGGATACGGAATCTCCTCGATAGTTGCGGTCATAGCGTCCTTCGAGTTAACGGCGCGGATGATTGCAGGCCATCCCTCGTAACGCTCGTGGTTGCGTACGCCAACGCTCTTCATATCGGGCATCGAGATGAAGAACTGCCATACGTGCTTTGCAAGACCGCTCTTGTCGAACTCCTCGCGAAGGATAGCGTCAGCCTCGCGGAGTGCATGGAGTCTGTCGCGGGTGATAGCGCCAAGGCAGCGTACACCAAGGCCGGGTCCCGGGAACGGCTGGCGGTCAACCATCTCGGAAGGAAGTCCGAGTGCGCGACCAACCTCGCGAACCTCATCCTTAAAGAGAAGCTTGATGGGCTCAACGAGCTCAAACGTCATATATTCGGGAAGTCCGCCAACGTTGTGGTGAGCCTTGACAGCCTTCTTGCCATTGGATTCGAGAATGTCAGGGTAAATAGTACCCTGCGCGAGGAAAGAAATGCCCTCGAGCTTCTTTGCTTCCTCATCGAATACCTTTATAAACTCGCCGCCGATGATCTTACGCTTCTTTTCGGGATCAGCAACACCTGCGAGAAGGTCAAGGAAACGGTCGGTAGCATCAACGTAGATGAGGTTAGCATCAAGACCGTTCTTGAATACCTCGATTACGTTTTCGCTCTCGCCTTTTCTCATAAGACCGTGGTTAACGTGAACGCAGACGAGCTGCTTTCCGATAGCCTTGATAAGAAGTGCTGCTACAACAGAGCTGTCAACACCGCCGGAAAGTGCAAGAAGAACCTTCTTGTCGCCAACCTGCGCGCGGACCTCTGCTACCTGCTCCTCGATGAACTTGTCTGCAAGCTCACGGGAATCGATGCGTGCCATAGATTCGGGACGTACGTTGCTCATATAATATCCTCCGTTTTATTGGTAGTCCGCAAGCTTGCGGACCCATTTATTCTTACTTTATTATGATAGCACAAAACAGCTTCGATTTCAAGAGGTTTTTATAAAAAAATAGAGTATAAAATACAAAAAAATTGATTATGGGGTATTTTTTTCCAAGTGCATACACGTCACACAAAATCAAAAAGCGACAGCCGACCGGCTGTCGCTTCTATTTTACTTGTTTGCCTCGCTCTTTTCGATTGCCATAATCATATCTACGCGAGTCTGATGACGGCCGCCCTCGAACTCAGTGTCAACGAAAAGGTCAACAAGCTCAAGCGCAAGTCCCGTGCCGACTACTCTGCCGCCAAGGCAAAGCACGTTCGCATCATTGTGAAGGCGCGTGAACTTAACCGAGAAGGTGTCGGAAGCACAGGCCGCGCGAATGCCGTGATGCTTATTAGCAGCCATAGACATACCGATGCCGGTACCGCAAACGAGAATACCGCGATAGCACTCGCCACTCTGGATAGACTTACAGAGCACACCCGCATAGTCGGGATAATTTACGCTCTGAGGCGTGTAAGAACCGAAATCGCGGTACGCGATACCACGCTCTTTAAGATGCTCGATGATCTGACCCTTAAGCTCAAATCCGCCGTGATCGCAGGCGATAGCAAGAATTTTCTCCATACAAATTACTCCTCCGAAATTTATTTTGAAGCAAGTCGCTCCTCACGTTCGCGTTCGGCCTGCGAAGCACGCAGGTAACGCGCCGTCAGCTCGCGGTCGCTTTTTGACATAGATAACTGTGCTTCTGCCACTCGCGCTACAGAAAATGCATTCTGCGGTATCAAGAGTGCAGGTGTGTGAAGAACCTCAATCTCCGTATCTGCGAAATACTTCTCTGCCACGCCATAGCCGTCGCCACAAAGACGAATCTGTGTCGCGCCAAGCTCTGTAAGCTTGTCACGAAGCTCGGATATCGGCACGAGCATATCCTCTGAAAGTCGCTCGCCGTCCTTAAATATAGCGGTGTAAACCTGCTCTCGGCGTGCATCCATCACGGGAACGACGCAACCGCCGATTCCGTCGAGGTTAAGCGCAAGTGCATCAAGCGTTGAAACGCCGATGCAGGGCTTATTCTTATCAAACGCGAGTCCCTTTATAAGCGACACACCGATACGAACCCCCGTAAAAGATCCGGGTCCCTCGGACACCGCGAAAGCATCGACGTCGTCAATTGTCAGCGCCGCCTTCGCGAGCATATTTTCGATCATCGGGAGCATGGTTTCGCTATGAGTAAGCAGACCGTTCACTGTATAAAGCGCGAGAAGCGAGCCGTCGCACGATAGTGCGCAGGTTGCGGTATTTGCACTTGTGTCAATGGCCAAAATCAGCATATTATTTCTCCACTGTTTCTGCGGTTATACGGCGCTCGTCGTCGCCGAGCTTTTCAATGGTAACGCGAACGTATTTACTCGGAAGCGCGTAAGGAATGTTCTCGCTCCACTCGGTTATAATAACTCCGCGGCCGAGATAATCGTAAAATCCGATAGAATCGAGCGCATCCTCATCCTCGATACGGTACATATCAAAGTGAAAAAGCGGTACTGTTCCCTCGTATTCGTTGACTATCGTGTACGTCGGCGAGCAAACGTCCGCCTCAGGCGCGATCACGCTTGCAAAGCCGCGTGTGAACGCTGTCTTACCTGCTCCGAGATCGCCGTAAAGCGCGACAAAATCGAGCTTATTTTCGAGGATGTATTTCGCAAGGATTGCGCCGACGAGCTCTGTGTCGTCGGCGCAACTTGTAACTTTATTCAGTATCTGCATTAGAACAGACCGTCGATCTTGCCTTCATCATCAACGTCAATGTTGTATGCGGCAGGAACCTTGGGAAGTCCCGGCATCGTGAGGATGGTACCGGTGAGTGCTACGATAAATTCAGCACCTGCGGAGAGTCTTACCTCGCGAACGGTAACTGTGAAATTCTTCGGACGTCCGAGCTTTGCAGGATCGTCAGAAAGCGAGTACTGCGTCTTCGCCATACATACGGGGAACTTTGCATACTTCTCGTCGAGTGCAAGAATCTCGGAAAGCTGCTTTTCAGCTGCAGCCTCGTAAACTACGCCGTCTGCGCCGTAGATTTCCTTTGCAACGGTTGCGATCTTGTCCTTGATGGACATTTCGTCGGGATAGAGCACCTTGAAGTTCGATGTCTTTTCGCAAGCCTCAACGACCTTGTTAGCAAGCTCAACGCCGCCGTCGCCGCCCTTTGCGAACACCTCGGAGAGCGCGAGAGTTGCGCCGCGAGCCTCGCAAGCCTTGCGGATGAAGTCGAGCTCGGCATCAGTGTCGGTGTCGAAGCGATTGAGTGCAACTACTACCGGTACACCGTACTTGGTGAGGTTGTCGATGTGAGCCTCGAGGTTTACGATACCCTTTTCGAGAGCTGCGAGATTTTCGTTCTTGAGCTCGGCCTTGGGTACGCCGCCGTTATACTTAAGTGCGCGAACAGTTGCAACGAGAACGATAGCGTTCGGTGCAAGACCCGCCTTGCGGCACTTGATGTCAAGGAACTTTTCTGCGCCAAGGTCAGCGCCAAATCCTGCCTCAGTGATGCAGTAGTCAGCAAGCTTCATAGCAAGCTTGGTTGCACGAACGGAGTTGCAACCGTGTGCGATATTAGCGAAAGGACCGCCGTGAATGATAGCGGGAGTATTTTCGAGAGTCTGAACGAGGTTCGGCTTGATAGCGTCCTTGAGGAGTGCGGTCATCGAGCCTTCAGCCTTGATGTCGCGAGCGTAAACGGGAGTACCGTCGTACTTGTATGCAACGAGGATGTTGCCAAGGCGCTTCTTGAGGTCGGAAATGGACTCTGCAAGGCAGAGGATAGCCATAACCTCGGAAGCAACGGTGATCTGGAAGTGATCCTCACGAACAACACCGCTCATCTTACCGCCCATACCGATTACACAGTTACGGAGTGCGCGGTCGTTGGTGTCGGTACAACGGATAACAACTACACGGCGAGGGTCTATGCCAAGCTCGTTGCCCTGGAAGATGTGGTTGTCAAGAATAGCGCAAAGAAGGTTGTTAGCTGCGGTGATCGCGTGGAAGTCACCGGTGAAATGAAGGTTGATGTCCTCCATAGGAACGACCTGTGCATATCCGCCGCCTGCAGCGCCGCCCTTAACGCCGAATACCGGTCCGAGAGAGGGCTCGCGAAGCGCGATTACAGCGTTCTTGCCAATCTTCTCCATAGCCATACCAAGACCTACGGTAGTGGTGGTCTTACCCTCACCTGCGGGAGTCGGGTTGATAGCGGTTACGAGAATGAGCTTGCCGTTTGGCTTGTTTGCGGTGCGCTTGATGAAATCATCGGTGATCTTCGCCTTGTACTTACCGTAGTACTCGAGTTCGTCCTCGGTAACACCGAGCTTTTCGGCAATCTTGCCGATGGGAAGCATTTTAGCTTCCTGTGCGATTTGGATGTCAGTTTTCATTTTGTTTTCCCTTTCGTTTTTTGGAGGAGCGTTATTCCTCCACAGCATAGAAGTATTCTTATGGGTATATTATACCACATTTGAAAACAGCCCGTCAATACCTTTGTCGAATATTTATTTATAGAAAGATTGATATTATTTTGTAAAAAAACTGTTGAATTTATTGAAAAGTGGTAAATACTATGTTATAATTGATTTACAACAATAAAGGTTGGAGTGATTTTAATGAGTATCATACCGAACATAATAACTTCCCTGCGCATAGTCGGCGGAACCTTGCTGATATTTACCGAGCCGCTGACGCTTGCGTTTTTCATAATATACACGCTATCGGGCATAAGCGATGCGCTTGACGGTTGGATCGCGAGGAAGCTCGGTGCTATGTCAAGACTCGGCTCGGTGCTTGACAGCATCGCCGACCTGCTTTTTTACACGGTTATGCTTTTTAAGATTGCTCCGCTTCTTTTTGAGAAGCTGCCGTCGGGCGTATGGATAGCTGTAGCGTCGGTGCTTCTCGTGCGTATTGCAACGTATATTCTGGCGGCGTTCAAGTATCACCGCTTCGCCTCGCTTCACACCTACCTCAACAAGCTCACGGGAGTCGCAATGTTTACCGTCCCCTATTTTATAAAGCTCCCCGTTGGTAAGGTCGTGTGCATCATAGTCTGCTCAATCGCGGCAGCGGCGGCCGTTGAGGAATTGCTCATTCACATAAAGTCAAAGCGCTATGACGAAAACGCAAAATCGCTTATGAAAGCGGCATAATAAAAACGGTGCAGTTTCCCTGCACCGTTTCTTTTATTTTATGTGTACGATATTATCAACGACTGTAAGCCTGTCCGCACAGAAAAGCTCTATAGCCTCGGGGAGTATCCTCCACTCCGCCTGCTCCATAATTCTTCTCTGAAGCGTTTCGGGAGTGTCACCCTCCTCGATTGCAACCGCCTTCTGTGCGATGATCGGTCCTCCGTCGCACACTTCGTTTACAAAGTGTACGGTCGCGCCTGAAAGCTTAACACCCTTTGCAAGCGCCGCCTCGTGAACGTGAAGTCCGTAGAAGCCCTCGCCGCAAAAGCTCGGAATAAGCGCCGGATGAACGTTTATCACGCGGTTTTCAAACGTACGCGTGAACTCACCGTCGAGTATTATCATAAAGCCTGCGAGCACAACAAGGTCAATGCCACGCGCTGTCAGCGCCTCGATAAGCTTTTTGGTGTATTCGCTTCTGTCGGGGTAATCCTTCTTTGGAATCACGATGCCGTCGACGCCGTGATTTTTCGCACGCTCAAGCGCAAACGCCCCCTCCTTCGAGGAAACGACCACGTCTACCTTTCCGCTTTTGATGACGCCACTATCAATGGCGTCGAGTATCGCCTGAAGGTTTGTACCTCCACCAGACACCAAAACCGCAATTTTCTTCATCACGCGCTCCTTTATATAAGCTCGGACTGAAGCTTTGCGTCCTTCGCGATAACGCCTGCTTCCATTTCGGTCTTGAAGCTCTCGAGTCTGTCCGCGAGAGCGTCGTCGGAAAGCGCGAGCATCTGTGCCGCGAGAATAGCCGCGTTCTGTGCGCCGTCAATAGCAACAGTAGCCACGGGGATACCGCCGGGCATCTGTACCATAGAAAGAAGCGAGTCAAGACCGTCCATAGTCGAGGACTTTATCGGAATACCGATAACAGGAAGCGTAGTGTACGCCGCGATAACGCCGCCAAGGTGAGCCGCCTTACCTGCCGCCGCGATGATAACACCAAAGCCGTTAGCCTTTGCGTTCGACGCAAACTGCTCTGCCTGACGGGGGGTTCTATGCGCGCTGATAACGTGCGCCTCGTAAGGAATACCGAAAGCCGCAAGCTGATCGATACATTTCTTAACTACCGGCAGATCGGAATCACTGCCCATAATAACTGCTACTTTTTTCATTGTTTTATCCTCCATATTGTTTTTTACAATTATATTTCGAGAAGCTCTGCCATGCGGTCTACGTAATGGTCTGCTTCTTTTTTTATTGCATCCTTGCAGTCCGCGGATGTGGGATCGTAGACACCGCACACGCGCATTCCCGCAGTCTTTGCAGTGCCGAGCGCACCACTGTTGTCGTCGAGAAAAAGCACCTTGTCAACACTTGCGCCGAGCTTCTCTGCCGCCATCTTGTAGATGTTTGGGTCCGCCTTGTTCGTGCCGAAATCGTCGCACGACCAGACGTTATCAAAAAGGTCGTATATACCGAGCCTCTTTAGGCACGGATCAAGCATCGGGTGCGGACTTGCCGTCAGAATGTTAAGGCTTGCACCGTTTTCTTTGAGCTTTGTAAGCGTTTCGATGACCGTTTCTTTAGCGGGAACCGTGTTTTCGTATTCAGCGAGAGCGTATGCCTTCATAGTAGTAACGATCTCACTCTCGTCCCCCTCAAGACCGAGCGTTTTGAAATATTTCGCCGTTCCGAGGTATCCGAGCGGCGTGATTATCTTTACGATGTCATCGCCGTACGCTATGCCGTTCTCATCGAGAATGCAGAGCATAACCGCCGCAAAGGTTGGCATCGAGTCGACGAGCGTTCCGTCGAAATCAAATAAATACGTGTTATACTTCACTTTTTACCATCCTTAAAACGCTTCGGGGCAAAGTCCGTCGGCGATAAAGTCGTCATTTCTGACTGTATTTCCGCCAAAGCCCGCCGCGCGCATATACTTTTCCTTCGGATCAATTTCCGCCGAAACGGAGCCGATACCCTTCCCGATGTCAGTTATAATCTGACCGTCGGGCGCAACTATCATCGAGCAGCCACCGTGTCCGTCGTCGTTCATCGAGAAGGACGAGCGCGCAAGGAACGCGTTGCATCTGAATGCGGTAAGCTTCGCCTGCGCGCGAATGATATCCGTACGCTCACCGCGCTGATAGCCGGGAACGAGGATAACGTCGGGCTTGTGGCGCGCGATAAACTCGATCTGCTCGTTGAAATAAACGTCATAGCAGGTCATAAAAGCAAATCTTATGCCGTCGAGATCGCACACACACTTGCACTTGCCCGTTTCGTTGCCTGCCTCGACGCCGAGCTTCACCTCAGACGGCGGCAGATGCTGCTTGTCGTATATGTACGCGACCTCACCTTTTTTGTTGTAGAGATAGGTGCTGTTCTTGATCTTACCGCCGCGGCGCTCAAGGACGTTTACAGCAACGTACGCGCCCTTCTCTTTGGCTGTTTTTGATGCCGCCTCGAGCATCATATTGGCGCGCGGTAATGCCGCGATCTCCGCCTCGGGATCGGATATGCCGCCGGCGTTTGAATATTCGGGCAGCACGATAAGTCCACCTTCGGGAACGGCTTTAAGCTGCTCGATGAGAAAGTCCGCTATAGCCTCATCGGGCTTATCGCCTGCGAAATATGAAGGCTGTACTACTGTTACGTTAAGCATTTTTATCTCCTGATAGGATATTTTGAAATAATTATACCACAACCAACCGCCAATGTCAATCGCTTTGCGCGCACTTACAACATTAACGCGCCGACCTTGCGCACCTCTCCATTACAGCAAAGCTCCGCTATCCGTTCCGCTTTTTGGTGGAGCGCATACTGCTCTGCCGCTTTGCCCGAAAGCGCCTTCGCACCGGACATTTTCGAGAGTATCGCAATACTTGCCTTTTTGCGTGCGGCTGACAAAAGCTCGCGTCCGCGCTCGTTTGCGGCAAGCACGCTCGTAAAGAGCGGCGCGGCTTCAACGTCACGCATCGTAACGCCGATAAGCGACGCTATGAGCGCGCGTCGTACGCGCGATGCGGAATAGTGCCTTGATTTCGCCGCTTCCACGAGCCCACCGATAGTACGGCACTCGTTTGAAAGCTCGATAAGGCGGTTTTCCATACCGTCCGACATCTCCATAGCGCCCTTTACGTCACTCGGAGAAGCCGCGCGAAGTCCGGCGATCACAGCCGCGTCAAGGCGTGAGAGATCGTATCTTCGTCCGCCCTCAAGTTCGCGCATCAGAATGTCGTACGACGCCTTTGGCATATAGCGCGACAGGTCGCGCCGCGAGAAATCGCGTGCGTCGGGCGCGAGTGCCAAACGAATAGCCGTTGCCGAGCATATCTCGCAAAGCTGTTCGGAGTTGTAAACCTCGCCGATACGCTTCACGGTGGCTGGCTCAATATCGCTGTCAAGCTTACGAAGCGCGCGGATATATTCGAGCCCCAAAAGATCGTTCGAGCCTTCAAAGTGCGACGATGCGCCGTAAAGCTCGCGATAGACGTCCGCGCGAAGCGCCGCTATACCCTTGTCGCGATGCTTCTCGCGTGCGCTCGCAAGCGCGTCGGCAAATTCCGCCGAGGACAGCCGCGCGGCGCACTCACAAAGCGAATCAATATCGCCCGACTCACTGCCGAACGCGAGCGTATCAACAACGCCAAGTCCGTTCGCAACGGCTACGCCACCGAGCGCGAAAAACTCCGCTCCGGCAAAGCACCACGGCGCCGGCAGCTCGAGAACGAGGTCAACTCCGCAGTGTACCGCCGCCTCTGCGCGCGCGTACTTGTCGATTATCGCAACGTCGCCGCGCTCGACAAAGCTGCCGCTCATAACGGCGACGACAGCCGAGCCGTCCGCCTTTAGCGTGTCAACAAGATATTTATGTCCGCTGTGAAACGGATTGAATTCGGAAATTACGGCGTAAATTTTCATTATTGGCACTCCGAAACTAAAAAATCGTTAAAAAATTTGCGAATAGCTATTGAAAAGTGGGAAAATCTGTGTTATAATAAACTGTATATTTTTATTTTACCATAAAATAATCAAAAATGCAATATTCAATGGAGGAAAAACAATGAAAGTTTTAGTTGTAAACGCAGGTAGCTCGTCGCTTAAGTATCAGCTTTTCGACACCACTACCTATGACGTAGTAGCAAAGGGTATCTGCGAGAGAATCGGTATCGACGGTAAGATCACCCACAAGATGCCCGGCCGCGATAACTACGTTGCTGACATCGCAATGCCTAACCACTCTGTTGCAACCAAGATCCTCGTTGACACTCTCGTGTCCAAGGAATACGGCTGCCTTGAGTCTATGAGCGAGATCGAAGCAGTTGGTCACCGTGTCGTTCACGGCGGCGCATACTTCTCCGAGTCCGTTCTCGTAACTCCTGAAGTTATCGAAAAGCTCAACAAGTGCATCGACCTTGCTCCCCTTCACACTCCTGCACACCTTATGGGTATCGAGGGTATCACCAACGAGCTTCCCGGCGTTCCCCAGGTTCTCGTATTCGACACCGCTTTCCATCAGACTATGCCCGACTACGCTTGGATGTACGCTATTCCCTACGAAATGTATGAGAAGTACTCCATCCGCCGCTACGGTGCACACGGTACCTCTCACCGCTTCGTTGCAGGCGAGATGTGCAAGATCCTCGGCAAGACCGAGGGCACCAAGATCGTAACCTGCCACATCGGTAACGGTTCCTCGATCTCCGCTGTTAAGGACGGCAAGGTTATCGATACCTCGATGGGCTTCACTCCCCTTGACGGTGTTGAGATGGGTACCCGTTGCGGTTCTATCGACCCTGCTATCGTAACCTTCATTATGGAGCACGAGGGTCTTACTCCCAGCGAAATGAGCGACTATATGAACAAGAAGTGCGGCTTCCTCGGCGTATCCGGTATCTCCTCCGACTCCCGCGACATCGAGGCTGCTATCCTTGAGGGTAACGATCGTGCTGCTCTCGCTGCTAACATTCTCGCATATCAGGTTAAGAAGTACATCGGTATGTACGCTGCAGCAATGACCGGCCTCGACGCTGTTGTATTCACCGCAGGTATGGGTGAGAACAACCCCGAGCTTCGTGAGCGTGCTTGCACCGCTATGGACTTCCTCGGCATCGAGATCGACAACGAGCTCAATGCAAAGACTCTCCGTCAGCCCAACAACGTTAAGCTCTCCACCGACAACTCCAAGGTTCAGGTTTGGGTTCTTCCCACCAACGAGGAGCTTGTTATCGCATCCGATACAGAAGCTATCGTTAAGGCTCTTTGATTTGTATAAGTTAATTTGGACGGGTAACTTTTGTTGCCCGTCCTTTTTTTGCATAGTTCTGCTCCGCCCTCATATTTGTAGGGACCGGCGTCCTCGACGCTCCGTTTGCGGAGCACACGCAGTGATATCCTTCCAAACAAAAACCGCTACGCCGTACGGCATAGCGGTTTTTTATTATTCGTGATCGAGAAGCTCCTTGTAGAAGGTGCAGTAGTCGCCGCGGTTTTCTGCGGTGAACGTCATCGCCTCGCGCGGATGACGGTTTAAAAGACCCGTGAACATATACTGAAGATCGAAGCCCCATACAACGCCCGACTCGCGAAGCGGTATCATATACTTTTCGATAAACGTAAGCATACTGTAGAGGTTGTATTTCGGATTTTTAAGGAAGCCGAGCAAAAGCTCCGTCGCGCAGTTGCCGGCGCCGCGTCCCATTCCCTGCACGGTGACATCAAGGAAGCTTACACCGCGAGAGAGGGTGTCTATCGTGTTCGCGAAAGCGAGATTTTGATTGTTGTGCGCGTGGAAGCCAACCTTCTTGCCAACCTTATCAGTTGCCTCGATATACTGCTGTGCAAGCGAGGATGCATTCTCGGGATAGAGCGAGCCGTAGCTGTCAACGAGATAGATAACGTCAACGTTCGATGCAACGATCATTTCGAGCACTTCCTCGATCTGATTGCCGCCCGCCTGTGTTACCGCCATAATGTTGCACGCGGTTTCGTAGCCGAGTGCGTGAAGATACTCGATCATCTCAAGCGCCGCAGGTATCTGGTGAATATAGCACGCAACGCGTACCATATCTATGACCGACTCGGATTTCGGGAGAAAATCGCGTCTGAAATTACAGCGTCCTACGTCCGCCATAACGGCGATCTTCATATCGGAAACGTTCTCGCCGACGATAGCGCGGATGTCCTCCTCACGGCAGAATTTCCACGGACCGTATTCGTTTGTATCAAAGAGATCGGGATCGGCCTTGTAGCCGAACTCCATATAGTCAACGCCGCTCTTTACGTTAGTCTTGTAGAGCTCGCGTACAAATTCGTCTGTGAAGTTAAAATTGTTGCAAAGTCCTCCGTCGCGAAGCGTAGCGTCAAAAACCTTGACGTCGTCACGCACGCTCATAAGGTTACCTTTTCTCTGTGCCATTTTACCATCTCCTCTTGGATAATGCATCTAATATTATACAACAGCGCGCCCTCTTTGTCAATACGCAAAGCGCACTTTTCGAGAATTTATATTGACACCGAGCGGCACGTGTGCTATAATTTTAGTATAACTCAATATTCAGGAGAAAACCCCTATGACATATGAATTTATCTCGTCCGAGCGTTACACGGACACATCGACGAAGCTCACGTTTTTACTCAACGGCAGACAGACTATAGTCGTCCGTCCCGATAAGCCTGCAAGCGGCAATCCGACCGTTTGGCGCACAGAGTTTTTCGGCGCGTTTGACAGCGTTGACCGCGCGATGCTCGAGCGCGGCTGGTTCATCGTTTACCACAAGGTAAGCGATATGTACGGCTGTCCCGAATCGCTCGTAATGATGCGCGAGTTCTACGATTTTATGGAGCAGACGTTTAATCTCTCGAAAAAGCCGGTGCTGTTCGGTTTCTCACGCGGAGCGCTTTACGCCGTCAACTATGCGGCAAAGCATCCGAATTCCGTCGGAACGATGTACCTCGATGCGCCCTGCCTTTCTAACCACTATTGGCCCGGTGGCGACAAGTACGACGGTGGTCGCGAGCAGCTGCTTCTCTTTAAGTGGCTCGGTATCACAAAATCCGAGGTCGCGACGTATGACGGCTATCCTCTGACTCGCGCGCATCTCGTCAAGGATATCCCGATAATCATCGTTCAGGGTGACGCGGACGTTGAATGCGTCTGGAACGAGCACGGCGGTATATTTGTCGAGCGGCTCGAGGCGGCAGGCGGCAAGGCACAGATAATCTTCAAGCCCGGCGGCGGTCACCATCCGCACTCGCTCGAGGATCCGACACCCGTGGTCGAGTTCATCGAAAAGAATTATAAGGCATAAAAATTCACCCGTCACGGTTTCGTGACGGGTGTTTCTTTTACTTGGTCTGCACGAGGTGGAAGGCAAAGCCTGCGATCTCGTCTGCAAAGTAGATCGCAACGAGGTTGCCCTTCGCGTCGACCTTCTTCGAGGCTTCGTTAAACTTAACGCCCATATTCTCGAAGTAGAATATCGCGCGCTCGATAAAGTTCGTGCCGATAGCGATGTGACCGTTCTTGCCGAGGTAAGGCTCGTACATAAGCTCGATGCCGGTGTCTGCGAATGCGCTGCTGTTGCCGGGCTTGCCTGCAAAGCCGAACATCGTTTCAATAAGAGCGAGGGACTTGTTAGCCTCGTCCTTGTTATCGCAGTTGATACCGATGTGCTTTACCTCAAAGCCGAGCATCTGCATAACAGCGTTTCTCGTAAGCTCGGTGATCTTGTCCCATTCTCCCGCGTTCATAAGGTCAGCCGATACCATATAGCTGCCGCCGCACGCGAGGATCTTGTTAAACTTTAAGTAAGAGAGGATATTACCCTCGTTAAGACCGCCGGTAGGCATAAACTTAAGACCGCCGTAAGGAGCGCTCATAGCCTTGATCATAGGAAGTCCGCCCGCAGCCTCTGCCGGGAAGAACTTGACAACGTCGAGTCCGAGCTCAAGAGCTGCCTCAATATCGGAGGGGTTTGCACAGCCGGGGGTTATCGGCACGCCGATCTCGATGCAGTGCTTAACAACCTTCGGGTTGAGTCCGGGCGAAACGATAAACTTCGCGCCTGCTGCAACTGCAGCGTCAGCCTGCTCGGGAGTAAGTACGGTGCCGGCACCAACGAGCATATTCGGAAACTCGGTGGTGATGCGCTTGATAGCTTCAGCAGCACAAGCAGTGCGGAAGGTGATCTCCGCTACGGGCAGGCCGCCCTTGCAAAGTGCACGTGCAAGCGGTACAGCCTGTTCGATATCGTCAATCTTAACTACGGGCACGATTCCGTAAAGACCAATTTTCTTAAGAATCTCGTTCATTATTAATTTCCTCCATTCCGCCGACATAGCGGCGGCACAAATACTATATGAAATTTAAATGGGTTTGCTTTGCAAACAAAAATGGGACGGGACCCATTTTTAATTTGAATTTCGGTGCGTGAACAGTTATTCTTAGTTTACGCCGAATAAACCTTCACGCTATTATTTATAGAAAGCCTTGATAGCCTTGTGAGTCATATAAACGTCATACTTAGAAACAAGCTCGTAGGGAGCGTGCATCGAAAGCACCGGTACGCCGAGGTCGATAACGTCGATGTTGTTGTTCGCGATGAACTTTGCAACGGTACCGCCGCCGCCAAGGTCAACCTTGCCAAGCTCTGCCATCTGCCAGTCAACACCGTTCTCGTCGAAGGTCTTGGTAACAAACGAAACCATCTCTGCGGAAGCGTCGGACGTGCCGGACTTGCCGCGTGCGCCCGTGTACTTGGAAAGCACAACGCCGTGATTGATGAACGCAGTGTTGCGGCGCTCGAACACCTCGGGGAAATTAGGATCGTACGCTACGTTTACGTCAGCAGAGAGGCACTTGGAGTTCTGGCGAACCACTCTCGGATTGCCTCCGAGTGCAAGCGCGATCTCTTCGATAAGGTCGGCAAGGAGTGCACACTGCATGCCTGAAACGCCGTCAGAGCCAACCTCTTCCTTATCAGCGATGATGTTGAGAAGAGTGTGCTCGGAGTCCTCGGACTCAAGCATAGCGGTGATGGAGGGATATGCACAAACGCGGTCGTCGTGACCGTAGGAGCCGATCATCGAGCGGTCAAATCCGATGTCGCGCGCCTTCATTGCAGGAACTGCGCAAAGCTCGGAGCTGATAAGATCCGCCTCGGTGCAGCCGTACTTTTCGTTAAGCATAGAAAGAACGGTAAGCTTTACCTTGTCGGAAACCTTCTCGTCATCAAAGGGCTCGCTTGCTGCGAGAATGTTGAGCTGCTCACCCGCTATAGCATCGCCGACGTTCTTCTGATACTGAAGCTGGGAGATATGCGGTGCGAGGTCGGTGATGTAGAATACAGGATCGCTCTCATCCTCACCAACACATACGGTTACGTCGCCGTCGGGCTTGCAGATAACGCCGTGAAGCGAAAGAGGAGTTGCAACCCACTGATACTTCTTGATACCGCCGTAGTAATGTGTCTTGAAGAAGCAAAGCTCGCTGTCCTCAAATACGGGCTGGGGCTTGAAATCAACTCGCGGAGAGTCGATATGCGATGCGGTGATGCGGATACCGTTCTCGATAGACTCGGTGCCGAGGCGGAACATAAACATACTCTTGTTTCTGTTGTTGAGATAGTATTTTCCGCCGCGCTCAAGCTTGTCGCCGAGCTTGTATTCTTTGTAGCCCTGCGCCTTGATCATCTCGATCGAGGTGGTAACAGCCTCGCGCTCGGTTTTCGAATTGTCGAGGTACTTCTTGTAGCCCTCGCAATACTCTGCGACGGTAGCCTTGTCGGCGTTCTTCGTGTCAAAGCCGCTCTTGTTCTTGTAAACGAGCTGTTCGGAAAGAAGCTCGCCCTTGGTCTTTTCGCTCATTGTTTTATCTCCTTATTTATTATTTTCAAAATATAACTCGCGGTACTTCTCTGCCGCTTCCATTACGCGCTTTATATATTCACGCGTTTCAGCAAACGGGATAACGTCAAGCGTCACGGCGTCGGAGCTGTAATCGGGATTTTCGAGCCACTTGTTTGCATTTCCTATACCTGCGTTGTACGCGGCGAGTGCCACCTCCCACGAGCCGTACTTATTGTAGGTGTAGGAAAGCAGCCAAGTTCCGCGGCGTATGCTGAACTCCGGCTCGAAAAGGCGCTCGTTCATCGGCTCCTCGCCCATACGGAACGCTATCCACTCGTTGGTCGGCTCGACTATCTGCATAAGTCCCTTTGCACCTGCGCGCGATACCGCCTCGGGATCGAAATTGCTCTCGGTATGTATGACCGCATAGATCATCTCCTCGGGTACACCAAACTCCGCCGAGCAAGCCGCGACTATGTCGCTATACTCAATCGGGTGCCTTTGAAGCTCAAGCTGTTCCTTGGCAAAGCTGTCCCAGAAGAACCACACCGCGAGTAAGACAGTGGCGATAATGCTTACCGCTACGACAGTACTACGCAAAATAATTGATCTTCTCAAGGATATTCTCCACCTGATGTCCGAGCATATCTACACCGGCATTGTTGTAAACGATAAAATCGCAGGTGTCGATGAAAAACTGATCGGATTTCTGCGCTCTGATACGCTTTTCTGCCGTTTCCGCGCTGATGTTGTCGCGCGAGGTGATGCGTCTGATACGCACCTTTTCGTCTGCTATAACGCCGATCGTGTAGTCACAGTGACGGTCGAATCCGGACTCGAAAAGCTGCGGTGCATCGATTACGGCAAGAGTATCGCCATCGCGCTCACGCGCTACGAGCCACGCGTTCATCGCGTCGATAATGTGCTTGTGTGTGATGCGGTTGAGCGCCGCCTGCTTAACTTCGCGCTTTTCGGCATTTTCCTCACCGAAAACAAGTGCGGCAAGACCTTTTCTGTCAAGCGTACCGTCGGAGTTTAAGATGCCATCGCCGAAATATTCGACAAGCTCTGCAAGGCAGGGCTTACCAGGCCTCGACACTTCACGTGAAACCTTATCCGCATCAAGACACTTGACACCCTGTGTCATAAAGCAGAGCGAAACCTCGCCCTTGCCTGCGCCCGTACCTCCTGTGAGTCCTATCACGCGCATATTGTTGATCATAAGAAAATCTCCTTATATCGTAATGACATAGTTATACAGTATTATTATACATCATCGAAACCAAAATTACAAGTGGTTAGACAAAAATATTGCATAAAAAAAAGGGACGGCAAATGCCGTCCCAAAAACTGTTACATTCCCCAAGTATAAACCTCAAATCCGTTGTTAAGCGTACACTCGACCTTCTCTACCGTATATTCCCCGTCGCCTCTGTCGGTGACGTGTATTTCGTAATACTTCGCCGCCACCGTTTCGGTAACGTCCGCCCAGAAGGTCACCTCGAAAATGTAGTTGTTGCCCGAGGATGCCACAAGCTCCACGTCGCACAGCGCGGTCGTGCTGCCGTGTCCGCCGTGGTTTTCAACCTCGTCGCGTGATACGTGTGCCGCTACATTTTCAAGTCCGAAAGTTTCCTCGCAGAAATCAATGAACTCCTCATAGTCAGCGTGTTCAAAGTTGTTGCGTCCAAGATAAAAGTCAATGAGATGGTGCATATATCCGCCGTTCTCAACCACCTGCTCCTCGATAGGATACCAGCCGCCGCGGTGGGATACCCAACCACTAACAAAGCTCTGAATAGCGAATGCATCAGGTTCTTGCGCGGCGCCGTCTGCGGGGTAAAGGCGCATATACTGTCCGGGACCCTCGAAGATTTCCAGCACGTATTCACCGCCTGCCCAGTTGCTGTGCCAGCGTCCGAGCGATCCTTCGGCAAGCGTGAAGTTTATCGTCACTTCTTCAAAATATTCGCCCACGGGATTGTTTCGCACTATCGTGTAATCGGAGATAACTGCATTTTCCCACGATTTGAGCGTGCCGCTCTGAACGCTCATTATCTCCTCAAGCACCGGTACATCAACCTCTAAAAAGGCTTTTGCGATTTTGTAAAGCCAAGTGTCGGTATGATCGTACGAATACCCGATAAGCTCGCCCCATTCACCGATGTCGGTTATAACGATAGACTCGCTGACTCCGGGATAATTGGTAACGCCCCAGCGATAATACCCTCTCACGTCGCCTCTCGTATACGGCGAGATCTCATCGTTTAACACATAATACGCCGACACTTCGTAGGAAGCATCTGCCGTGTTGGAGCGCACGTGAAATATAAGCATTATCTCGCGGCTTTCTATTGTTTTGCATCCGACGGTCATTTCTACGTCCTCAAAATACTCCTTGCCGCGTCCCGTTTGGTCAGCCTCGGCAAACATAGCATCGAAGTCAACAAGCGGCGTTACCTTGTTAAGCTCGTAGTCAAACGCCCACGCTCCGTCGTCGCCGATCACTATAACGCAGTCGCCCGTATCGGCGTGGTAAAATGCAAGGTTGCCGCCAAGATGCGAAAATGCATCTGTATCATCGGGCGACGGCATATCGTCAAGTTGGTATGCTTCGTCTGTCGGTGCCGTTGTGCCATCCCCGGCGCCCTCAAGCGTGTCTGGCAAGCGATCATCTTCAATTGGCGTGGTAAACCACCACGAGCAGGACGTCGCGCTCATAAGTACAAGCACGGTCAAAACAAGTGCAAAAATCTTTTTCATAACACACCTCCAAGGTCTTTTGCTCTTTAGACGAAAAAACTCACGCGTTTGTTCCATAAAACGCGTGAGTTTACATTATGTTTACGTTTTTGCCTTTTTGTCGCGTCTGCGAAGCACGTTTATCACAACAAACGCGGTTATCGGGAATACCGTCGCAGAGAGGATACCGAGCTTGAGTCCCGACTCACCGCCTGCTAAATTAGCAACCGTACCGATAAGACCGGGGCCCGACGAGCAGCCGACGTCGCCTGCAAGCGCAAGCACCGCGAACATCGTCGTACCGCCGAGCGGTACCCGTCCTGCCGCCGAGCTTAAAGTGCCCGGCCAGGTAACGCCAACGCCAAGTCCTGCGATAGCGCATCCGACGAGCGAAAGGATGGGGTGCGGCGCGAACACGCAGAGCAAGTAGCCGCCAAAGATAGCCACGTAGCAGTACGTGAGGAATTTCATAATGTCTATCTTACCGCCGACGATGCCGTAGAACGTGCGCGCGATTGCCATCATAAGGGCGTACATACACGGACCGAGCAGGTCGCCCATAGTTTTAGACACCTGAAGACCGCGCTCGGCAAAGAGCGACGACCACTGTGCAAGACCGATCTCCATAGCGCCGGCGCATATCATCAACACGAGGAACAGCGGAAAGCTTTTGAGCCTGAACAGCTTCAAGAACGAGCCCTGCTCTGCTTTGTCGCCCTCAAGTCTGCCCATAGGGACGAAGATGAACATAATGCCGTTGACAAGCGGAATAAGCGACCAGAAAACGGAAAGGAGCTTCCAATTTTCAACGCCGACAAACTCGAAAAATGCAGTTGTTGCGACGATTATAATAAGGCATCCCCAACAGTACGCGGAATGGAGTAAGCTCATCGCGGAGCTCTTTTCGCCAAGCGGCAGAGCCTCGACAACAGGGCTTGCGATAACCTCGATAAATCCGCTTCCGAGCGCACAGAACGTAGTCGCAAGGAAAAGGCCGATAAAGGGCGGCATTATCGCGGTAAAGACCGCAAGTCCTGACATACCGATAAATGACGTAAAGTGCGCGATTATCATACCGCGACGGTGTCCGATGCGGTGCGCGTACTTGACGCCGATCATATCGACGAGCATCTGCACGATGAAGTTATACGATATAAGCAGCGTTATCTGATCGAGCGATATATCGAACTGCGTCGAATACGTTACAAACAGAAGCGGCGAAAAGTTATTGATTATCGCCTGCACGAAAAAGCAAATGTAGCACGACACGAGTGTGTGCTTGTAGGTCAGCCTCATTTTATGTACTCCTTGTATTTAAATTACATATGTAAACGCATACGAAGCCGTATGCGTTCTTATTCAGATGTGGTCGTAATCGATCTTGCCGTCGCCCTCAACGCTCGTTATCGGCACATCGCGTATATCGCGAAGCGAGTTCGCTTCCTCATCGGTATACGGCTGCACAACCGCAATACCGGTGCAGTCGTTAGCGCTTGCAACGGACGTGTGAAGGAACATATCCTCGCAGGGATATTTTTCGGGAAACTGTGCATCGAACGGGAGTGGGTACGCGCCGATGAAATTCTCGTCCTGTGCACGAAGTATTCTTGTTTTAGGCTTGTTATTGTTCATAGTTCACGCCTCGATCTGCTTTGCGAGAAATGCCGCAGCGGTACCGATGAGCTTGTTTTCGACGTCACCCTCGACAGACTCGGTATCAGAAAGATGCACAGATGCCACGCATCCGATCAGATCGCCGTCGGCGATTATCGGCATAGCGCAGGATACGGCCGCGCTTGTTGCATCGGCAGTTATGCCAATGGGCGCAGATCCCTCAAGATAGCGGTAATTACCGCGTCCCTCCATTACTTCCTCAAGCTGGGGCGAAAGCTTTTTGTCGAGATATTCCTTTTTGGGAAGTCCCGCGCAGGCAATAACTGCGTCGCGGTCACAGATAACTACCGCCATTCCCGCGATACGGTAAAGCGTGTCAGCGTACTGCGCGGCAAAAGCGTTAAGCTCGCCTATGGGTGAATATTTTTTAAAAATGACCTCGCCCTCGCGATCGGTGAAAATTTCCAGAGGGTCACCCTCGCGGATGCGCATCGTGCGGCGTATCTCCTTTGGTATAACGACACGTCCGAGGTCGTCGATGCGTCTGACAATTCCGGTTGCTTTCATATATAAATCTCCTTTGTAAACAAATGCTACGGCAATAGTATCTGTAAAACGTGGGGATTTATACTTGATGAAAAATTTTGTATAGGCGATCAGTTAATTATATCATATTTATTTTGAAATTTCAACGGTTTGTTCATTTATTTGAGTTTTTTGCATCACTGATCTCGCAAAACACGTGCTACTCCCGTTTTACGTATGCATATCAGTGAAAAAGCAACTAATATGTCGAAAATGTGTCCATTTTTTTAAACTATTGACAAAATCCGACAAATGTGCTAAAATCGAATATGGATAAACAATCCAAATCATTTTTATAAAAGGAGCATTTAGAAATGGATTACTTAAAGCTTTTAATAAGGATTAAAGAAGGAATTTCTTGAGGCGGGAAAAACCAAATACAAGAGCATGAACATTGTTCTCAGAATTATTTTTACAATTGTTTTTGCTATTCCGCGTTTAATGTTCTTCTTTGCAAGACTCATATATTGGCTCACTTGGTTCTTCTTCAAGGGCTTTGCTGCTCCGGTTGACTACTTACAGCGTTGGCTTGACTCCCAGAAGGACGGCGTTGCTCACGCAACTCAGGCGATCATCTATTTCGTATGTCTGCCCACCATTTTCAGCCAGCAGATCCTGCTCGCGTTTGCATCCTTTGCTTTCTACTTCCAGTGGTTTGTACTTATGTTCAGCGCATACATTATGACTCTCGGTGCTGTTAGATGGCAGCCCGTTATCGGCGAAGCTACCTTCGAAGAATAATTTATACTTAATAAAACAGCGAAGTGAGATTCACTTCGCTGTTTTTTTATTTTACATTTCTTCCCTGCGAATAAACTCTTCCTGGCCGGGCTTCGATATGTCTACAAACACCGCGCTGTATCCGGTGATGCGGACCATAAGGTCGCGGTACTCGTTCGGATTCTCCTGCGCACGACGAAGCTCGTCCGTGTCGGCGATAGAAAACTGAAGCTGCATACCGCCGCTACCAAAGTAGGACTTAATAAGCGCCTTCACGTATGCCGGCGCATTCTCGCCGCGTACTGCACTGCGCGACAGACGAATATTAAGCGTACCGGAATGGATGCGCTCAAACGGCAGCTTTGACACGGAACCAAGAAGCGAGGTAACGCCCGTCGCGCAGCCTACCGTCGGCGAAAGGTTTTCGCTGAACGCGGTACCGCGAAGTCTGCCGTCAACGGTTGACGGATACTGTCTTCCAATATAAATATGATGCGAGTCGTTGATAGTGACGTTCATCGGATACACCTCACGCTCGCCATGCTCGTTCGTGGTTTCGCGGTCGATGACGTCGAGAAGCGCATTCATTATGCGCACTGCTATACCGTCGGCAATATCGTTGCCGGTGCCGTATTTCGGCGCTTTGCGGCACATTTTGTGTATGTCCCCATAGCCGACAAAATCGTTGTCCGCGATTTTTACAAGCTCCGAAAGCGTGCAAACCTTCTTTTTGAAAACAAGCTCGTCAATGGCACAAACCATATCCGTTGCTGTTCCGATCGCTCGCAGACAGCAATACACTACCGGATATTTTGCGCCGCCGTTACGCAGTCCGCGAGCACGCTCAAGCGGCGCGCCCATAAAGCAGTCGCCAACCGACAGCGCGTTACCGTAAATAGAGCCGCCGTTAAGTATCTTCTTGTGCGCGGCTATTGCCTTCTTAAGTCCTACCGTGTAGCGCTCACAAAGTGCCGCTATAACGTCGTCGACCGAGTTAAGCTGCGCGTCGGAATGCAACGCATCGTTGAGGAGCGTAACCATTCCCTCGTCCATAAGACCGATACCGACGGAGCCGCCGCCCATATCAGCCCAGTTGCACGGATGCGTCGAATAGTTGTAGGCATCCTCTTTGTCGGCTCCTATATAAAGATGCGCAGGAATTTCAGTTTCGTCGTTATAGAGAAATACGGAAGAATTCTGAACTATCTTTTCGCAGATTATGTCCCAAAGCTCCTCGTATGTGTCAGCCGTGTAGCGACACATATAGATAGGATTTTTAAGAAGCGGATGAATATGTCTTGCAAACAGAAGCGAGAGCGGATTGTTCTTCTGATCGTTAGTATTGCTGTAGCCGCCGATGATTATGTATCCGGGCGAATCGTAAACGGGATTGCGACGCCATCCGGTAACCTCACCGTCGGGATCAAGTCCCGCCATCTGATGCTCACCGCGACCGAGATGCAAGCTCATCTTCGCGGAAAAATCGTCGATGTATGCGCCAAGCTCGTCCTCGCTGACACCCTTTTTAATATCGCTCTCATAAAGAGGCAAAAGCATATCGTCAAGGCGTCCGAGATTCAGGCAGGCAACCCACTTCGATGCGTAAATAATATAGGTGTTGTAAATAAAAAGTAAAAGCTGCAGCGCCTCGCGGAAGGTTTCAGGCGCACGTTTACAAAGCGCATCACAAACCGCTGCGCATTCGGTATTGCCGACAGCTCTTGCGGCATCACCGTAGCGTCCGATATACATAATTATCGCCTTATAAACGAGCAGCATACCGTCGAGGAACAGTCGCGCATCCTCCGGTTCATTGTCACGCTTCGCCTTTTCAATACGCGCCTCGCATTTTGCAATTGTGCCCACAAGACCGTCCTTGATAATAGGCTCAAGGACAAGCGTTATGTGACCGGGGTTGTGTATGACTATAGGATTCTCGTCCGGATCTCTTTTATCCCAAAGCTCGTTAAGCCGCGCCTCCTCCTCCGGAGTCGGAACGTGATCGTCAAAGCGTCCGACAAGGAGGTCGTATTCCCTGATAGGAAGCGATGCGCGCTCGAGAACGTAGTGAAGTCCCGCGCCCTGAACAATCTGCTGCGGCACTCCCTCAAACCTATACCACGCCTCGTAAAGAAGAAAACATCTCTCAACAAGCGTGCTGTTTACGGGCTTTTCGCGAATAAGCCTGATTGCCTCTTCGAGTGATTTTTTTGCTTTTTCGGTATAATTCATAGCGGCCTCCGCGTGTTATGGTTTTATAACAGAGTTATATATACCAACATTATACAACACAAAAAAGGTTATGTCAAGCGGTATTTACTTAAACTCTACGAGGCGAAGATAAAGTCCGTCGGGCGGCGCAGTCATACCCGCTCGCGAACGGTCGCACGAGGCGATGATCTCCGTCATATCAGACGGCGCGATCTTGCCAAGACCGACCTCGACGAGTGTGCCTACAATGATACGAACCATGTTGTAAAGAAAGCCGTCCGCCGCTATACGAACGCGGATAATATCTCCCTCGTCGATAATGTTAAGATACTTTACTGTGCGCACGGTATCGGCAACCGACGAGCCGGCGGACATAAATCCCGCAAAATCGTGCGTGCCGATAAAAGCAGTTGCCGCCTCACGCATAAGCGCGATTGCATCGGAACGCATCGGCTTCGGGAAATGCCACGCACGCGCCGTAAGGAACGGATCGGGCGTGCGTCGTGCGAGAATAACGTATTCATACTCCTTGTAAAGCACGTCGTGGCGCACGTGAAACTCATCGCCCACAACGCGAGCCGTCAATACTGCAATGCGCTTGTCAAGTGCACTGTTGAGCGCGCTTGGAATACTCTCGACGGGTATATTTTTGTCTGTATCGAACGTTGCGAAGTACTGCAGCGCGTGTACGCCTGCATCGGTACGCGAGCAGCCCTTCACAGCATAGCGTTCGCCGTAAATCGACTCAATCGCGTCCTGAATCGCGGACTGCACAGTGTGCTTATTGGGCTGCACCTGATAGCCTGCAAACCCATCGCCGACGTAAGAAATCTCAAGTAATATTTTCATAATCACAAAGCTATTGCCGTAGGCAGCATATTGAGTAAGACGATAGCCGCGGTAAAGAGCGCCATGACGGCAATCGCGCCGAAATCGCGCGCAGCAAGCTTAAGGCGCGTCATACGCGTACGTCCGTCGCCGCCGCGGTAACAGCGGCACTCCATAGCCGTCGCGAGGTCATCCGCCCGTCTGAATGCGGAAATAAAGAGCGGTATGAGTATCGGAACAAGTGCTTTGGCGCGCTTCATAAGGCTGCCCGACTCAAAGTCGGCGCCTCTTGCCTTCTGCGCGGACATTATCTTGTCCGTTTCCTCAACAAGCGTCGGGATAAAGCGAAGCGCGATAGTCATCATCATCGAAAACTCGTGGACGGGCACCTTTATCTTGCGAAGCGGCGAGAGAAGTCGTTCAAGCGCATCGGTAAGCATAATCGGAGAGGTCGTATAAGTGAGCAGCACCGTCGTGCCAACGAGAAGCGAGGTTATGCGAAGTATCATCATAAGCGAAAATACAACGCCCTCGAGGTAGATATTTATCTTCCAGAAAGACACAAGGAGCACGTCGCCCGTCGTCCAGAAAAGGTTGAAAAACGTCGTAAACGCGAGCACGAAAATAAGCGGCTTCAGGCTCTTTAGTATCGTTTTCCACGAGATGCCCGAAATTATAACGAGCAGTATCGCACTAAGTGCAACAAGAGCAAAGGAATAAACGTTTTTTGCGAGAAATATCGCCACGATGTACGCGACTGTGAGAATGATCTTCATTCGCGGATCGAGCCTATGAACGACGGTATTTCCCGGGAAAAACTGACCGAGTGTAATATCCTTGATCATTTCTTCCCTCCTAACGCGGCGAGTATCGCCGCTTTTGCATCTGCTACGGTGTAAATACCGTTCGGAATATCTGCGCCGCGCTCGCGAAGCTTACTTACAAGCTCGGTTATCTGCGGCACGTTAAGACCAACGCCGGCAAGCTCGTCTGCGCGCGAAAAAACGTCAGCAGTGCTTCCCTGCATATATATCTTGGACTTGTTCATAACGATTATTTCGTCGGAATATTTCGCCATATCCTCCATCGAGTGCGACACGATAATGACCGAGCTTTGGCGCTCGCGCTGATACGCGCGAATACCGCCGAGTATCTCCTCACGGCCGCGCGGATCAAGTCCCGCTGCAGGCTCGTCGAGAATGAGGACCTCGGGTTCCATAGCCATAACGCCGGCAATCGCAACGCGGCGCTTCTGTCCGCCCGAAAGGTCGAACGGCGACTTTTCAAAAAGCTCGTCGGAAATACCGCAAAATCTCGCCGCGGCTGTTACACGGCGGTTGATCTCCTCTGCATCAAGCCCCATATTCGTAGGACCGAACGCAATATCCTTGCGTACGGTTTCCTCAAAAAGCTGATATTCGGGATACTGAAAAACAAGTCCGACCTTGTAGCGGAAGCGGCTTATCTTTTTAGGCTCCGCCCAAATGTCCTCGCCACCGACAAGCACCTGTCCTGACGAGGGACGCGCAAGACCGTTAAAGAGCTGGACAAGTGTAGACTTGCCAGAGCCGGTATGTCCCATCAGACCCGTTATAACGCCCGCATTTACCGTAAGCGAAACGTCGTCAAGCGCGACCTTGCAGAACGGTGTGTGCGGTGAATATACGTATGATACGTTTTTAAGTTCGAGAGCTATCATTTTTCCTCCGAAAAGAGCTTCATCAGTGTATCGGCGCATTCGTCAACGGAGAGCTTATCAAGCGGCAGGTCGACACCATCGCAGCGGAGTGCATAAAGCAGATCAACGGTCTGCGGTACGTCAAGTCCCATTTTTTCGAGAAGCTCAACCTTTGTAAAGACCTCGGCAGGGCTTCCGTCAAGCTCGATTTTTCCGTCATTTATTACGATAACACGGTCACACATCGCCGCCTCATCCATATTGTGCGTTATGTGAAGCACGGTAATGCCGTGCTCGCGATTTAAGCGTATTATAGTTTCCATAACCTCGCGTCTGCCGGACGGATCGAGCATCGCGGTGGACTCGTCGAAAATAATACATCTCGGCATCATCGCGATAATGCCTGCAATTGCAATACGCTGCTTCTGTCCGCCCGAGAGCTGATGCGGCGAATGGCGCGCAAACTCGCTCATACCGACCGTCGCAAGCGCTTCGTCAACGCGCCGTCTGATCTCGCTCGGCTCAACACCGAGATTCTCCGGACCGAACGCAACGTCCTCCTCGACGATAGTCGCAACGAGCTGATTGTCGGGATTTTGAAACACCATACCGACGTTGCGGCGGTTTTCAAAAAGCTCATCCTCGGTTAGATCGGGCTTTGTGATCTCAAGCCCGTCAACGGTTATCTTGCCCGACGTCGGCGTGAGGACGAGATTTATAAGCTTTGCAAGCGTGGACTTGCCAGAGCCGTTATGCCCAAGCACGGCAACAAGTGAGCCCTGCTCAATTTCGAGATTCAGTCCATCGAGCACGACCTCGCCGCTTCCGTTGTCCTCCGTATACGCAAAGGTCAAATTTTCTATTTTGATAAACGGATCCTTCATTTGCTTCTTCTTTCGTTTGTATTAGTTTTCGGCATAGTTTCCGAGGAATCTGAACTCGGAAAGCTCGTCGGAAAGTGCGCATATCAGATTGAATGTGTGCTTGTCACGCATACTGCCGTTGAAATCAAGGTGAAAGCGGTATTCAAACGGCTTCGAGGGGATCGGACTGCTTTCGATCTTGGTAAGGCTAAGTCCGAGCGCTGAAAAGTATCCGAGTATGCGCGAAAGCGTACCCTCGCGGTGTGCCAGAGAGAACTGTATGCTTATCTTATCCGCGTCGGGCGTAAAAGCGAGCTCGCGCGATATTGCTGCAAAGCGAGTGGTGTTCGCCTTTTCATTCTGTATACCCTCCCGAAGCACGTCCAAGCCGTAGAGCTCGGCGCAGTCACTTGATGCGATAGCCGCAAGATCAGCACGCTCCGACTTTGAAACAGCCTCCGCTGCCATAGCGGTATTCGGAGCCTGAGTGGGTATGATATTGTGCGATGCGAGGAACTCCGAGCACTGACCTATCGCCTGCGGATGCGAGAGTATCTCGCTAATATCCGACACGTTCGTTCCCTTTTTACCGAGAAGCGAATGCTCGATCGGCAAGCGGTAAGATGCACAGATGTAAGCGTCGTTATCCATAATGAGGCGGTAAACGTCCGTTACGGAGCCGTACGTGGAATTTTCGACGGGCAAAACGCCGTAATCTATCTCCCCCTTGTGAAGCGCCGCAAAAATTTGCGCAAAGCTCGGGTAAAAAACTATAGTCGCGCCATTATACATCGCACGCGCTGCCTTTGACGAGAACGCGCCGTCAACGCCCTGCGCGCCGACCCTTACTCCCTCAAACGAGGTAGGAGCGTCGCGCCCTGCCTCGATAGCGGCATCAAAAAGCGCGCGATTTGGCGAAAACTCGCTCTTTAATTCATACTGATGAAGCTTCGACATATTCATAATGCCGTCGTACGTGCCAACGAGTTTTTCGCGCACGTCCGCGGGCGAGCGCTCACCGATTTTATCGAGCACCGCGCGCTCACGCACCTCGTCAAACACCTTCATATCATTTGCAAGCTTATATTTTGCCACACGCTCCGCAACGCGTATGCGTTTTTCAAGAAGAACTAACAGCTCGGAGTCAATGGCATCGATCTCCTCGCGGCATTTTTGCAGTTCCTTCACTCTGATCGCCTTCTTTATCAGTTTAGATTCACGCCTGCCAACGTGCGCTTGAACCGCACGGTAGCACGGCCCCCGTCTGTGTTACGGGAAGTCCTATCTCGTCTGCAGTTACCTTGCCGCCGTATCTAGCGCCGACGTGCAGGTTCAAAAGATAGCCTGTAGTGGACGCAGAAAGTCCCGTTGTGTAGGAGTTTAAGAGGAAAAACAGCGGCTTATCGGAAAGCACCTGCGTTGTAAGCGCAACGAGATCGTCAATGTTTTCTTCCAGCTTCCATACCTCGCCCGACGGTCCTCGACCGTAGCTTGGCGGGTCCATTATAACGGCATCATACTTGTTGCCGCGGCGTATCTCGCGCTCGACAAACTTCTTGCAGTCGTCAACGATATAGCGTATCGGAGCGTCTGCGAGTCCCGAAAGGCGCGCGTTCTCCTTACACTGTGCAACCATCCCCTTCGCCGCATCGACGTGGCATACAGCCGCGCCGGCTTTAGCCGCCGCAACGGTTGCGCCGCCCGTGTAGCCGAAAAGATTTAAAACCTTTATCGGTCTGCCGGCTTCAGCAATCAGACGCGAGAACCAATCCCAGTTGACCGCCTGCTCGGGAAACAGTCCCGTATGCTTAAAGCCCATCGGTCGAATGATAAAGTTAAGTCCGAGATGCTCGTATCCAAGCTTCCACTCACCGGGGAGCTTGTTTTCCTTCCAAGCGCCGCCGCCTGCCGATGAACGGCGGTAAACGGCGTCAGCCTGCTTCCACATTTTATGCTTTCTCTGTCCGTGCCAGATGACCTGCGGGTCGGGACGGATCAGTATATATTTTCCCCAACGCTCAAGACGCTCACCGTCCGAGGTGTCGAGAAGCTCATAGTCTTGCCAATATTCCGTTTTCCACATGTTTTTTACCCTCAGTTATTTGTTATCGTCGTCCGAAGCGAGCGACTGCGAGAAGATGTCTATCTGCTCGACGTTCGCGTTCGCCTTTGCGTCGGTGTAGGAGATGCCGAGATGCTCGTATGCAAGGCGTGTCGCACATCTTCCGCGAGGTGTACGCGAAAGGAATCCGATCTGCATAAGATACGGCTCGTACACGTCCTCGAGCGTTATCGCCTCCTCGCCGACTGTAGCCGCGAGGGTTTCAAGTCCGACAGGTCCGCCGCCGTAGAAGGTGATGATCGTTTCGAGCATTCTACGGTCGATGTTATCGAGTCCAAGCTCGTCTATCTCCATCATATTGAGTGCCGCCGAAGCGGTCTTTTGGTCTATCTTGCCGTCGCCGCGCACCTGTGCGAAGTCGCGAACACGCTTTAAAAGACGGTTGGCGATACGCGGTGTACCGCGCGAACGTGATGCAAGCTCAAGCGCACCGTCCTCGTCGATTTGAACGCCAAGTATCGATGCAGAGCGGCGCACGATAAACGCAAGCTCCTCGACCGTGTAGAGCTCAAGGCGGAGTAATACGCCAAAGCGGTCGCGAAGCGGCGTGGTAAGCTGACCTGCACGCGTAGTCGCGCCGATAAGCGTAAAGCGCGGAAGCGGCAGATGAATGCTCTGCGCGGACGGTCCCTTACCGATGATTATGTCAACGGCATAGTCCTCCATCGCAGGATAAAGTATTTCCTCAACCTGACGCGGCAGACGGTGTATCTCATCGATAAACAGTACGTCCTTTTCGTTCAGGTTCGTAAGCAGTGCAACAAGATCACCCTGCTTTTCGATAGCAGGGCCGCTCGTTACTCGGATGTTTACGCCAAGCTCATTTGCGATAATGTTCGAAAGCGTGGTCTTACCGAGTCCGGGAGGGCCGTAAAGCAGCACGTGGTCGAGTGTATCGTCACGCATTCTTGCGGCATCTATGCTTATTTTAAGGTTTTCCTTTGCCTTCGACTGTCCAACGTACTCTTCAAGCGTCGTCGGGCGCAAACTTCTGTCGCTGTCCGCATCCTCGGGCGTGTAAGAGGTGTCCATCAGTCTGTTTTCAAACTCGTTTTCCTCGTCAAAATAATTCACGTGCTTCCCTCCTTTTCTTTATTTCATCAAACGCTTGAGCGCTGCCGTTATGAGCGCCTCAAGCGGCATATTCGTCGTGTCGATCTCAGACAACGCCTTGGTTGCTTCAGCCTTGGAGTAGCCAAGCACCATCAGCGCATTCACTGCATCGGAGAGCTTGCCTGTGGCAGCAACCACAGTCGGCACGGCACTCGCTGCATCAGAGCCGAACTCCTTCGCTATCTTGTCCTTTAATTCGAGCACAATTCTCGCCGCGGTCTTTACACCGATACCGTTTGCTCTGCCAAGTGCCTTTGTGTCGGACGAGCATACAGCCGCCGCGAACTGCTCGGGTGTGAGCGTAGAAAGAATAGATATAGCCGCCTTCGGACCAACTCCCGAAACGGTTATAAGCTGACAAAACGCGGAGTGCTCCGATTCGGTATAGAATCCGAACAGCTCCATTGCATCCTCGCGCACGGCAAGGTACGTATAAAGCTTGACCTTCTGACCGAGCTTCTGACCGATAGCGGCAAGCGTCGTGCCCGAAACGGTAAGCTTGTATCCCACACCGCCGCAGTCGATGACCGCCGTGTGAGCTTCTGTATGACAAAGTTCTCCGTTAACGTGATAGTACATATTCCATCCCTCGCTTTATTTCGTTCTGTTGGTGTAGTAATTCTGATTGAAGTAGCCGCGCATTTTGGAATTGCCCGTGTTCGCGTGGCAAATAGCGATAGCAAGCGCATCGCAGGTGTCGTCGAGCTTCGGGGCATTTTCAAGCTTTAAGAGAAGCGCGACCATACTCATCACCTGCTTTTTGACGGCTCGTCCGTATCCAACGACCGACTGCTTTACCTGAAGCGGCGTGTACTCGCTGATGTTAAGTCCGTTCTGCTTTGCACAGAGCAAAATAACCCCGCGCGCCTCTGCGACGGGCACCATCGTCTTCTGGTTGGTGTTAAAGAACAGCTCCTCTATCGCCATCTCGTCAGGGTGATACATTTTGATGAGCGCGTCGAGCTCGTTATATATCATCTCAAGGCGAAGCTCAACGTCGGTGTGTGCCGGCGTTTGAATGGAACCGTGCGCGAGCGTCGTGAAACGCGAATTTTTGTATTCGATTATGCCGTATCCGACGATTGCGATACCCGGGTCTATACCGAGAATTATCATAGCTTCAAACCTCGCGCATTAATATATTATTATACTATTATATCATAAATAACTCACATTGTCAATCTCTGTAGAGAATAACTTATGTAAAAAAGCCTCCCTTTGAAAAGAGAGGCTTTCGCTGTACGTGTTCTGTTAATCCTTGCAGTCAAACCACGTCTTGCCCACTGCCACAGATACCGTGAGCGGTACTGAAAGCGACACGCAGTTTTCCATCTCGCGAATAAGGAGCGCCTTTGCCGCTTCGGCGTCCGTTTCGGCAGCTTCGACGATAAGCTCGTCGTGCACCTGAAGGATAAGTCTTGCATCAAGACCGCTCTCACGAAGCGCCTTGTCAACGTGCACCATCGCGATCTTGATAATGTCCGCAGCGCTTCCCTGTATAGGACTGTTCATCGCCACGCGCTCGCCAAACTGCTTTAGCATATGCTTGCCCGACGACAGCTCGGGAATGTCGCGTCTGCGCCCGAACATCGTTGTAACAAAGCCGTCAGCCGTTGCCTGCTTGACGATATTTTCAAGATAAGCCGCAACCTTTGGATAGCTTGCGAGATAGGACTCGATATATTCCGCCGCCTGCTTTTTCGTAACGCCGATGTCCTGTGCAAGCGAGAAATCGGAGATTCCGTAGACGATACCGAAGTTTACCGCCTTCGCACGCTTACGCATTTCACCCGTCACCGCCTCTATCGGCACGCCGAACGCCTGTGAAGCGGTAACCGTGTGAATGTCAATCTCATTTTTGAACGCGTTTATCATAGTTTCGTCGCCCGAGATGTGAGCGAGCAGACGAAGCTCGATCTGCGAGTAGTCCGCGTCGATAAGCACACGTCCGTCGCCGTTTGCTATGAAGAAGCGGCGAAGCTCGCGTCCAAGATCGGTGCGAACGGGGATGTTCTGAAGATTTGGCTCGGTCGAGGAAAGTCTGCCCGTAGCCGTCACAGCCTGATTAAATGTCGAGTGAATAAAACCGTTTTCATCCGCCGCCTTGGTGAGTCCCTCGCCGTAGGTCGAGCGGAGCTTTTCAAGCTGACGGTACTCTAAAATATCGGCGACGATCTCGTGATACGGCGCCAATTTTTCGAGAATATCCGCACTCGTTGAGTAGCTTCCGTTCTTGTTTTTCTTGCCGTGCGGAAGTCCAAGACGCTCGAAAAGGACCTCGGACAGCTGCAGGGGCGATTTAATGTTAAACTCGCTTCCTGCGAGGAAATATATGCGCTCGGCAAGCTGCTCTGCGGCACTACCGAGTACCACGGCAAAATCAGTCACTCCCGCAACGTCTATCTTAAAGCCTGCCGACTCCATTCTCGCGAGCACAGCCGCAAGCGGAATTTCAATATCGTATAGTAGCGAGGTTTGCTCCCGCGCGGTTATAATTTTCATAAGCTCATCCGCTACCAAAAGCAGATCTGCCGCATCAAATCCTATGGACGAATCGCCGATATAGCGAAGCTTTACACGTTCCGGTTCGAGATGATTGTCCGTAGGATCGACGACGTATGCGCCGAGCATTACGTCAAAATCAAACAGCAGTTCATCCGCGAGCTGATAACGCGCGTACGCCGTCTTTGAGTCGTAAACGCACAACTTAACACCGCGCGATTTTAGTAGCAGAAGCGTGTCGCGCATACTGTCATCAGGACAGGTGTAAACGTGCGCTGCATCGGTGGCAAACGACACCGTTTCGCCGAGCATTACGGCGATGCGCTCCGCGCCGCCCTCAAGCGCGCAGTTTGCCGCGTCTTTTGCATCCTTGCATTCGGTAATACACTTGGAATTACGGGAACATTCGCAGCTTTTGTCCGCCTCGGGCGCGTCAAGCTCAAAGCGCTTTATAAGTGCCGAAAACTCGAGCTTTTCAAAGAGCATGCGCAGGCTCGGACGAGCTATACTCGCACGCTCGGCAGTGCCGTCGATTTCGGCAAGTGTTAGTCCTATCGGAGCATCGCGCACTATCGTCGCAAGCCACTTTGACGTGTACGCAAGCTCCTTGCCGTCGATAAGCTTCTGACGCTGTCCCGCTTTAATGGAAGGTGCGTCGATATTTTCATAAACGCCGTCGATCGAACCGAACTGTGCAACGAGGCTAAACGCGGACTTTTCGCCGATTCCGGGCACGCCGGGTATATTGTCTGACGAGTCGCCCATAAGGGCTTTTACGTCAACAAATCGGTCGGGCGTGATGCCGTAAGTTTCAGTGAATTTCGCCGTGTCGAACGGTACCGTGTCGCTGTTGGTCGCGAGAAGTACGGTCGTGTTTTCGCCGATAAGCTGAAGTGAGTCGCGGTCACCCGTCAGGACGTATGCGTGTGCGCCCTCGTCGGATGCCATTTGGGCAACCGTTCCGAGAATATCGTCCGCCTCAAAGCCCTCGAGCGTAAGAACTCTCGCGCCGAGATACTCCGCCGCCTCTTTAGCGTACGGCAGCTGCTCGGCAAGCTCCTCGGGCATCCCCTTTCGAGTTGCCTTGTAGCCGTCAAATCCCTTGTGTCTGAACGTTGGTGCACGAAGATCGAACGCTACCGCGAAGCCGTCCGGCTCTACCACGTCAAAATTGCGTTTTAATATGTTCACGAAGCCGTATACGGCGTTAGTATGCAGTCCGTCCTTGTTGGTGAGCGGACGTATGCCGTAAAACGCTCGGTTGAGTATACTGTTTCCGTCTACAATGAGAAACCTTTTCATTGATGCTTCCTCGCTTCCATAGGGTGTATATTCACATTTAATTATAACACAAAACAAATGTTTTGTCACCACATTTTTGAAATATTTTACCGCACCGACAATATTAACACTTCATTCACATTTAAGTCATAGTATATACGCTATTATGTACGAAGAAATGTGGTATAATATTAAAGTTATATTTATAGTATTTTCACGAAAGGAGAGTTTGTATGCCGCATACGCCCGTAAAACATAACGCCGCGCCTCCAACAGCCCCTAAAAAGCAAGACAACGATGCGAAAAGCACACCGAAGCTTGACGAATACTATTCCTCTGTGAGTCTTGGTTACCGCATCGCCAAATATATAAGCATCGTCCTTTTGGTTGTTTTCGTGATCTTCTCTTTCACCTTCCTTCGAAACGATATCACGCTCGAGAATTTGCGCTATCTGCTCAAATTCATCAGCTTTACTAATACCGAAACCTCTATAACCGCACCCAAGATAAATTACGCCTCGGGAGATCCCAACCGCCTCGAGCTCTTCATCGGCGACCTTTGCACGCTCTCTCCGTCAGGCTATGCCCTTTACGATTCGCAGGGCAACCAAATAATGTCCGAGCAGATCAGCTATGCTTCTCCCGTGCTCAAAACAAGCGACGGCTTTGCTCTTTGCTACGATCTCAACGGTCTCGAATACTCGATACTCAACACCTTCACAATGCTTTTCGAGGGCTCGTCAGAGTTCCCTATAACCGACGCTACTATAGCCAACGACGGAAGCTTTGCGATCGCCTCCTCGTCACGCGAATACCGCACCGCGATCACGGTCTACAATTCCGACTTTGAGGCTGTTTCGAAAGTTTACAAGAACGATCACCTTATGTCGCTCGAATATATGCCCGACGCATCAAAGATCGCCGTTATGACCGCAGGCGCGGACGGCGGCAGCTTCTACACCAAAATCGAGCTTATCGTTCCGGGCGAGAGCGCTCCGCTTCACACCGCAATAATCGACGGTCTCGGCTATTCCCTCTACTACCTTGCCGACTCAATAGCAGCCGTAACCGATGAAGCCGTTTATTTCTTCGATGCAGAGCTTAATCTGAAATCGACCGTCGAGCACACCGCACAGCTTGCACTGACCGATACCTCTGCAAAATATCTTATCGCCGTATATTCCGACGGCGTTATCGGCAAAAGCTACGTTATGCGCGTTTTTGATGCAAACGGCCGCATGGCTTACGAGGGCTCGTTTGACGGAAAGCTTGTTGGCGTTGACTCCGACGCAAGCGGCGACTACGTGTTTATTCTTACGGGAAATACACTCTCGCGCGTCAATCTTATCAACAGAAAGATCGGCACTCTCCCCGTTGAGAGCGAAGCTATAGACCTGCTCGTATCCGATCAGCAAACGGTACTCGTCGCGCTTAAGAATTACGCGCTGACGTATTCTCTCACAGGCTTTGAGGAGCACTATTTCGACAGAGAGTCGAACGACTCAGAGTAAGTAAAAAAACAAGGAGATCAGAATGAGTTTTGTTATCGACCTCATTATAATAGCCGTCGCAGTTACTGCGGTATGGCACGGCATTGCCAAGGGATTTGTCAAATCCGGTATGCGCTTTGCCTCTATAATTATCGCGCTCGTTTGCGCGTTCAGCTTTACCGCACCCGTTTCCGTGTGGCTCGAGGACACATTTGTTAAAGAGCACGTTTCGGATGTGACAGAGGAAACTCTCTTTTCAATCGTAAATGCGGGCGCGGAACGCCTTGATATTGAGGAGGTTCTCTCCGACCGTCCCGAAGCGCTTTCCAATTTTGCCGAACGCTTTAAGTTCGATATTTCCGACATCGAAAGCTACTATAACGATTTTCTGGCTAACCTGACACAGTCCGATGCACTCGAGGCTCTGTCCGAGAAGATCGCCGCCCCAACCTCAAGCGCTATAAGCACTGTATGCGCCGCCGTAATAGTTTTTGTTGCGACTCTGATAGTGTGCGCCATCATCGCTTGGCTTTTGGAGCTTCTGTGCAAGCTTCCCGTTTTAAAGCAGCTCAATAAGCTTCTCGGAGGACTGTTCGGCGTCGGAAGCGCACTGCTCGCCTCGTGGGCAATTGCCAATATCGCCGCAGGACTCATTAATGCGCTACAGACAATACGCCCCGATATTTTCAACGAAGCTGTTATCACAGGCTCGTTCATTTTAAGATTCTTCGTTGACAACAGCCTGATATTATTCTAAAAACCGAAAACAAGTACAAACCACTCGCTAAACCAGAAAGGAACCTTTGTAAATGGAAATGTGTGCAAGATGCCACAAGCGTGTCGCTGTGGTATACGTCACTAAAATTGAAAACGGTGAAACCGTAACCGAGGGCATTTGCCTGAAGTGCGCCAAGGAGCTTGGCATCAAGCCTGTAAACGATATTCTTGAAAAGATGGGCGTGCCTGCCGATTCTATAGACGAGCTTGATGCGGAGCTTGAAAATATGGCAGAGCAGATGACCGAGCTTGTCGCCGCAGAGCCCGAGGAGGGCGGCGAGGGACGCGCACCGTCGATAAATCTGTCCGAGCTTTTCGGTAGCTACGGCTTTGGTAAGCCTGCCCCCAAAAACGAGGAGGGCAAATCCGACAAAAAGCAGGACGGCAAGCCGAAGGGTGCGCCGAGCAAGCTCAAATATCTCACCAACTACTGTAAGAACCTCACGGCATCTGCCGCAGAGGGAAAGCTTGACCGTATCGTAGGACGCGAGCGTGAGCTTGACCGCGTTATACAGATTCTCTCGCGCCGTCAAAAGAACAACCCCTGCCTTATCGGCGAGCCCGGTGTCGGCAAGACCGCAATAGCAGAGGCGCTCGCACTTAAAATAGCCGAGGGCAATATTCCCACGCGCCTGCGTGACAAGCAGGTATATCTCGTTGATCTCACCGCCCTTGTTGCAGGAACACAGTTCCGCGGACAGTTCGAGTCGCGCATACAGGGCCTTATCACAGAGGTCAAGGAGCAAGGCAACGTTATCCTCGTTATCGACGAGGTTCACAATATAGTCGGCGCAGGCGAAGCCGAGGGCGCGATGAACGCCGCAAATATAATGAAGCCTGCCCTCTCGCGCGGTGAAATTCAGGTCATCGGAGCTACCACTATGAACGAGTACCGCAAGCACATCGAAAAGGATTCCGCGCTCGAGCGCCGATTCCAGCCCGTTATGGTTAACGAGCCGTCGGTTGAGGAATCCTATGAGATAATCCGCGGCATCAAGCATTACTACGAGGACTACCACGGCGTTACTATCAGCGACGACATCGCAAAGCGCGCCGTCACGCTCGCAGAGCGATACATCACCGACCGTTTCCTTCCCGATAAGGCGATAGACCTTATTGACGAGGCATCGGCTCACGTTTCGCTCGCAAACGTGCTGCTCGACGATTTCAACGTATGCTCAAACGACCTTGACGAAAAGCGTTCGCAGATCGAAGCGCTTGAAACTCACAGCGATGAGCTTCCCGACGAGGAGCGCTACCGTCAGATAGCAGAGCTTAAGACCGAGGAAATGCGCCTTGCAAAGCGCGTTGAGGAGCTTCGCCCCGCGGCAGAAAAGCGTCCCGAGGTTACAAACGAGCATTTAGCTGACGTTATTGAGATATGGACCGGTATTCCGGCAACAAGCATCACCGAGAACGAGTTTTTACGCCTTGACAGGCTTGAGGCGCGCATCAAGGAGCACATCATCGGTCAGGACGCGGCTGTATCCGCTGTCGTACGTGCGATAAAGCGCGGACGCGCAGGCGTTACAAGCAAGCGCAAGCCCGTTTCCTTTATATTCGCAGGTCCGACGGGCGTCGGTAAGACCGAACTTGTAAAGACAATCGCGCGCGACCTCTTTAATACTCCCGACGCGCTTATTCGCATAGATATGTCCGAATATATGGAAAAGCACGCTGTGTCAAAGATCATTGGCTCACCTCCCGGCTACGTCGGCTTTGACGAGGCAGGACAGCTTACTGAGAAGATACGCCGTCACCCCTACTCTGTTGTGCTTCTCGACGAGATCGAAAAGGCGCACCCTGACGTCTTAAACATTCTTCTTCAGATACTCGACGACGGCAAGATAACCGATTCTCACGGACGCGTAGTTGACTTCTCTAACACGATACTCGTTATGACGACGAACGCAGGCTCGTCCGTAGGATCTGCCCGCGCAGGATTTGGCGGCGCGGAGAATGCTTCCCTTGCCGAAAACAAGACGGAAAAATCCCTCTCGGAATTCCTCCGTCCCGAGTTTATCAACCGAATCGACGAGATCATCACCTTCCGCGCACTTGAACAAACAGACTTCGCGCGCATCGCCGCAATTATGCTCGGCGAGCTTCGTGATGCACTCGCAGAGCGCGATATGAAGTTCACCTGGACTGAAGAAGC
Organism: Candidatus Flemingiibacterium sp.; assembly: GCA_045634005.1. Lineage (GTDB taxonomy): Bacteria > Bacillota > Clostridia > Oscillospirales > CAG-272 > Flemingiibacterium. The sequence continues at coordinate 37,694 of JAZQZL010000041.1, forward strand.
CGCCGCACTCATTGCAAAGAATTCCTACTCGCGCAAATACGGCGCACGCAACCTTCGCCGCTATATCCAGACCGAGGTTGAGGATAAGCTTGCCGCTGAGATTATCTCGAAGTACGATGCTCCGCTCTCTGTTGCTGCCCTTACTGTGCGCGACGGTTCACTCGCGTTTGATCTCGTATGAAGATAAACGAAACAGTCGAGGCGTGGTACAATCAGTCCATTGAGCAGGCTGAAAAACGCTTCGACACCGACCGCGGACGCGGACTTACGCGCGCAGCATACGCAAAATCGCGGCGCGAGCACGGCAAAAATAACGTTTACACAAAGCAAAGCGGCGATTTAAAAAAGCTTATTCCCACAGATTATGCCGCCTTGCTGCTTATAGTCGCGCTTATAGCCGCATCGGTGTTTGACGTTCCTCTTGCAACCAGTGCCATACTCTTTATGCTCATTATCAACTACGCGGCGGCGATATTCACATATTTCAAAGCACAAAAGGTGCTTGACGGTATGGTTGAATATTCCCTGCCCACGGCAAAGGTCGTACGCGACGGAAAGCTGATGCTCGTTGATATGCGAGCGCTTGTGCCGGGTGACGTCGTATGCCTCGGTGCAGGTGACGTTGTGCCTGCCGATTGCCGTCTTACCTCGTCTGACGGTCTTTACATTAACGAGTCACCGCTGACGGGTGCCAGATCGTCCGTATTTAAGGATGCGGATTTCACGCACTTTACGGAAACGCTCTCGATAGATAATCAAAAGAATATGGCGTTCGCGACAACTATAGTCACCGCAGGCACTGCACGCGCGATTGTAGTCGCGACGGGCGACAAAACCGCGGCGCGAATGCTTGATAAGGTGAAGCCGCTCGCAACGCACGAAAACTTAAGGATTCTTCGCACGCTGAAGAAATACTGCTCCGCGTGGTCGCTGTCGATGCTTGCACTTGTGTTCCTTATTACACTTATCAATCTGTTTGTACCGAACAGCTCGGGCGTATTCGGCGCGTTCTTAACCGGTATTTCACTTGCAGTTGCTGCGATGAGTGAGCTTTACGTCACGTTTGGATACATAATCGTTGGATGCGGCGTGTTCGGCGCTATGAAGCGTCGCCGCGACGTAAATATCGGAGCTATAATAAAGAACGCAGAAAAGATTGCAGATCTTAAGGAACTGACCACGCTGATCGTTCCAAAGGACGGCGTTATCACAAGCTCACACTCCGTTGTTGATAAGATATACACCTCGCGCACGCTTTACAGCGCTACCGACGTTGACCGTGTAGAACGCATACGCAGCGCAGTGCTCGCCGGCGTTATCTCCACGGGCATATACGGCGCCGGGCTTACCTCGCTTTCGGAAAGCTCGCGCAAAATAACCCCCGAGGAGGAAGCGATAATCGACGTCGCACAGTCGCTCGGGCTATACAACAGCAACATCGACCGTTCCCACCCGATAATCGAGCATATGCCGTCGGGCGGCGCTTCAAAGTTTGAAACAACACTCACGGTCGACTCTGACACACGCTATCTCGCGGTCTGCCGCGGTGACGCCGAGGCCATACTTAATGCGTGCGAATACTACGTGGAAAACGGTCGCATTTTCAAAATGACCACCGAGGACAGACTCGAATTTTTGAGCGTTGCGACAAGTCTTACCAAAAGCTCCTACCGCGTTGTCGCGATGGGTACGGGCGTTACAGGCTACAACAACCTGCAGCGGATCGGTTCAATACAGTCAGATCTTACCTTCGAGGGCTTCCTTGCTGTACGCGAGCCGTTGGGCGCCGGTATTGCACAGACAATATCGCGTCTTAAGAGCGCAGGAATACGCGTGATTATGACGACCGACAACTATGCCGAAAACGACAGGTACATCGCGATGTCCGTCGGTATCATCGAAAACGAGAGCGGAATACTCTCGGGCGCACAGGCTGACACGATGCATGAGAATCTTCTTCGCACAAACATTCCTCTCTACGGAATGTACGTTGGAGTATCAAAGCCTCAGCTTTCAAGAATCGTAAAGATGATGCAGGACGACGGAGAGCGCGTGGGACTTTTAACGGGCGGTATAGGCGGCGCACTTCTTTTGAAGAATTCCGACGTCGGCTTCACGCAAAGCGTCACTATCTCTCCCAAGGCAAAGCGCTCCGGAATAGATATCCGCTCGCATCAGACACCTGCCTACTCGCGTATTGCAGGTCGCGGAAGCTTTGAGTCCGAGGCATTAAAGCTCATATCCGACGTCGTTATTTCCGACGCAGACGATCAGGGCGGAGGCGGATTTTCCGCTATGGTATCGGCACTCGAGTATTCGCGTACGATCTACAAAAATATACTTCGGATGGTCAGATACTTAACGACCTCGCAGCTAGCACGCGTGTTCATAACGCTCGGCTCGCTTGTTGTGGGCGTTACGGCGCTGACTCCCGTACAGCTTATATTCAGCGGTCTTATCATAGACCTTGCGGCAATACTTGCATCTGCTTTCGCAAGACCGTCACACAACGTGCTTGCCATTAAGGATACCGCAGAGCAATCGCTTGAGCGGCCGCTTATGATGAACGTTCGTATAGCGCTATTTGCGCTGGTGCAGGCGCTTTTGATGCTTATCGTGTATCCTGTCCTGAACGGGCTCGGATTCGCGCTCAGCGCCGCGGAATTTTCCTCTGCCGCATTTATCACGTTCACAGTCTGCCAGCTTATCAATTTCGCTTCGCTTGCTTCCGAAAAGAGTATCTTCAGACCGGGAATGCGCGTATCTGCAAGCTATACGCTGTTCGGCGCAGGTATCGTTGCTTTTATAGCCGTCGCGATGCTTATCCCGTCGCTCGGTTCGATTTTCGGAATAGTACCGCTCTCACTGCCCACAATAACAGCCTCGGCTGTGGTGTCGCTTCTGACGCTTGCGCTCAATGAGGTGTACAAAATCGTTGCAGGAAGCGAAAAGCTTGACAGCATCCGAAAAAAATTTCCCTTTATTCCCTTTTCTCGCTAAAATATTGACAACCACACTCGGTTGTGATATAATTTTATATTGATGTTAAAACAAATTTCTTTGGAGGATCTATAATAATGAAATGGACAGGACTTAACGAGCTTCGCGAGAAGTATCTTTCCTTCTTTGAGTCGAAGGATCATCTTAGACTTCCCAGCTTTTCGCTCGTTCCCAACAACGACAAATCGCTTCTGCTTATCAACTCGGGTATGGCGCCGATGAAGAAGTTCTTCACGGGTGAGGTTGAGCCTCCGCGCCGCAGAGTCACCACCTGCCAAAAGTGTATCCGTACTCCCGACCTTGAGCGCGTTGGTAAGACCGCGCGTCACGGTACTTACTTCGAAATGCTCGGTAACTTCTCCTTCGGTGACTACTTCAAGGAAGAGGCTATCGCATGGGCGTGGGAGTTTCTCACTGTTACTCTCGAAATTCCGGGCGATCTTCTTTGGCCGTCCATCTATGAGAACGACGACGAGGCATATGATATCTGGGTAAACAAGATCGGCGTAAATCCCGCTCACGTAGTTCGTCTTGGTAAGGCGGACAACTTCTGGGAGCACGGCTCCGGTCCTTGCGGTCCTTGCTCCGAGATCTACTTCGACCGCGGCGAAAAGTATGGCTGCGGTTCTGCTGACTGCAAGCCCGGCTGCGACTGCGACAGATATATGGAAATTTGGAACAACGTATTCTCGCAGTTCAACAATGACGGCAACGGCAACTACACCGAGCTTTCACAGAAGAATATCGACACCGGTATGGGTCTTGAGCGTCTTGCTTGCGTAATGCAGGGCGTTGACAACCTTTTCGAGGTTGACACCGTAAGAAGCGTACTCGATACCGTATGTAAGATCGCAGGCAAGACCTACGGTAACGGCGGCGACACCGACGTTTCCATCCGCGTTGTAACCGACCACATCCGTTCGGCTACGTTTATGATTTCCGACGGCGTTATTCCCTCCAACGAGGGTCGCGGCTACGTTCTTCGCAGAATCCTTCGCCGCGCAGCTCGTCACGGTAAGCTTCTTGGCATCAACCGTCCGTTCCTTACCGAGCTTTGCGAGGTGGTTGTTGAAACCAACAAGGCAGGATATCCCGAGCTCGTTGAAAAGCACGACTACATCATCAAGGTTATCTCTATGGAGGAGGAGCGCTTCGACGCTACCATCGACGCAGGTCTTTCTATTCTCTCGAACCTCATCAAGCGTGCTCTGACCGACGGTGCTGATACCATCTCCGGCGACGAGGTGTTCAAGCTTTACGACACCTTCGGCTTCCCGATCGACCTCACCCGTGAGATCGCGGCTGAACAGAACCTTAACATCGATGAAGAAACCTTCACAAAGCTTATGGACGATCAGAAGAAGCGCGCAAGAGACGCTCGCGGCAACATCAGCGGCTGGAGCGACAGCTCGAAGCTGCTTCTCGACGGTCTTGCAAAGACCGAGTTCACCGGCTATACTGAAACTGTAACCGACGGAGCAAAGGTTCTCGCAATCATCGTTGACGACGAGAGCGTTGACACTGTTACTGAGGGCGACTTCACCCTTATCCTTGACAAAACTCCCTTCTACGGTGAAGGCGGCGGTCAGGTAGGCGACACCGGTACTATTTACGACGCCGACACAATGATCAGCGTCACCGATACCAAAAAGTCCGACGGCGTTTATATCCACCTCTGCACTGCAGTAAACGGCTCTGTAAAGGTAGGCGATACCGTTCGCGCAGAGGTTGACAGCGCACGCCGTTCGGCAATTATGCGCAACCACTCCGCAGCACATCTTCTTCAGGCGGCTCTCCGTCAGGTGCTTGGCTCTCACGTTGAGCAGGCAGGCTCCTTTGTTGACGAGCAGCATTGCCGCTTCGACTTCACTCACTTCGCGGCACTTACCGCAGAGGAAATCCAGAAGGTTGAGGCTCTTGTAAACGCACACATCCTCCTTGGCGAAACCATCGTAACCAAGGAAACCGATATCGACACCGCAAGAAGCGAGGGGGCTATGGCACTCTTCGGCGAGAAGTACGGTGCAGTAGTTCGTATGGTAAAGATGGGCGTGTTCTCCACCGAGCTTTGCGGCGGTACACACCTTGACAACACCGCGAAGGTTGGTCTTTTCAAGATCGTCGGCGAATCCTCCGTTGCGGCTGGCGTACGCCGTATCGAGGCTATTACCGGTCTTGGCGTGCTCGCGCATATCAAGGCACAGGAAAAGACTATCACAGATACCGCTCGCGAAATGAAGACTAATCCCGCAGAGATCGTTAAGCGCGCAACCCAGCTCACCGAGGAATTAAGGAGCGCAAAGAACGAGATCGATGCACTTAACGCAAAGATTGCGGCTTCCAAGACCGCTGACATTATGGACGGTGCAGTTAAGGTTGGCGCAGTTACCGTTGTTGCTTCGCTCACCGAGGGTATGACTCCCGACGCGGCACGTCAGGTTATCGACGATCTCAAGGCAAAGGACGATGCTATCGTTGTTCTCCTTGCAACTAACATCGACGGCAAGCTTAATCTCGTTTGCGGATGCGGTAAGGCTGCAGTTGCAGCAGGCGCAATGGCAGGCAAGATCGTAGGCGCGGCAGCGGCTATCGCAGGCGGTAAGGGCGGCGGACGTCCTGACAGCGCAATGGCGGGTGCTGCTGATGCATCGAAGCTCGCTGATGCAGTTGCAGCTGTTCCCTCTATCGTTGAAGGAATGCTTAAGTAATTCTCATACAAAAAAGATTCACGGACAACCGTTTGGTTGTCCGTGATTTTTTATTTTATAAAAGCGGCTTTGCCGCACGGTCGAGTATGCCGTGCATGTGCGCTATCGCAACGCCGTAGTTGGTTATCGGAACGCCTGCCGCCTTCGCCATAGCGTAGCGGTAGCGAAGCTCGCGCGCATTGAGCGTACAGCCTCCGCAGTGGATGACCATTTTGTAATCCGAAAGATCGCGCGGAAATTCAGTGCCCGACGTAAAGACGTATTCGACCTCTGCGCCCGTATGCTTTTTGATCCACATCGGAAGCTTTACCGTGCCGATGTCCTCGCATTGGCGGTGATGCGTGCATCCCTCTGAAATGAGTATTTTATCACCCGTTTTAACCGTATCAAGTGCCTTTGCTCCGCTTACAGCGTCGGCGAAATTGCCCTTGTAGCGCGCCATAAGCATCGAGAATGACGTGAGCGGTATTCCCTCGGGAACAATGCCCGACACAAGCCCGAACACCTGCGAGTCGGTAACGACCATCTTCGGCGTAAGCTTGTCAAGTGCCGACTCAAGCTCGCTCTCGCGGCACACAAGCGGCATCGCGCCTGCCTCCAGAAGATCGCGTATGACCTGCTGTTGCGGCAGAATAAGCCTTCCCTTCGGTGCGGAAGCATCGATAGGTGTTACGAGTATCACCGCATCACCTCTCGCTACGAGGTCGCCAATAAGGCGCGCCTCATCCTCTTTGGCGGCAAACGATGCAAGCTTTTCTTTTAAAGTGTCGATTCCCTGTCCCGTAGCGGCGCTGACGCATATTCCGTCCGCTGACTCGGGCATTTTTATGTCGCACTTGTTGTAGACAACAACGTGCGGCACTGCACGCGCTCGAACGTCCTCGATAAGCGAATCCTCAACGGGAGTCTTGCCGCGCGAGGCATCGATAACGATTACCGCGATGTCCGTCTTTGCAAGCACCGCACGCGTTTTTTCAACGCGCAGCTCGCCAAGCTCGCCGACGTCATCAAGTCCGGGAGTGTCCGTTATCATAACGGGTCCGAGCGGCAGAAGCTCCATTGCCTTCGAAACAGGGTCTGTAGTTGTTCCGGCAACGTCCGATACGATTGCGAGCGACTGACCGGTAAGCGCGTTTATAAGTGCAGATTTACCCGCGTTACGCCGCCCGAATATACCGATGTGTACGCGCTCGCCCGACGGTGTTTGGTTAAGTTCTGACATATTTACTCCTTAAAATCTGAAGTCGCGCTGACCGTTACGGATATCCTTGAGATGCTGGATAACGAGCTTTCTGACCTTTTCGTTCGGGATATTTGCAAGCTCACGTATAATAAGGTCCGTGCCGACAACCTTTGTGTCGAGCGAAGCGTAGTCCGCAAGATATTCCTTGAGAGTAAGAAGCGCGTTCGGGTGGCAGCAGTTCTGTATCTGCTTCGACTTGCAGAGATCCATAAATCTGTCGCCTGTTCTGCCCTCGCGGTAGCAAGCGGTGCAGAAGCTCGGAATGTAGCCAAGCTTGATAAGCCAGTTTACCACCTCGTCAAGCGTACGGTTGTCCGACACGTCGAACTGCTCGGTGTTCTCCTCCTCGGGCATAGGCTCTGCGTAGCCGCCGACGCTCGTACGCGATGCGCCCGAAATCTGCGAAACGCCAAGCTTTAATACGCGCTCTCGAACCTCCTTGGATTCGCGTGTGGAGATGATCATACCCGTGTAAGGAACGGAGATGCGGATAAGCGCGCAGATCTTCGCGAAAATATCGTCGGAGATGGAATTGTCGAAAGCAGAGGGGTCGATGTCCTGCGCCTTCTTGATACGCGGCACAGAGATGGTGTGCGGTCCGACACCGTGCACAGCCTCAAGATGCTCGGCGTGCATAAGAAGTCCCGCGAACTCGTAGCGGTAAAGCTCAAGTCCGAAGAGTACGCCAAGTCCAACGTCGTCGATGCCGCCCTCCATAGCGCGGTCCATCGCCTCGGTGTGATAGCAGTAGTCGTGCTTGGGTCCCGTGGGATGGAGCTTTTCGTAGCTTTCCTTGTGGTAGGTTTCCTGGAAAAGGATGTACGTGCCGATGCCTGCTTCAGCGAGCTTCTTGTAGTTCTCGACTGTCGTTGCGGCGATGTTTACGTTAACGCGGCGGATCGCGCCGTTCTTGTGCTTGATCGAGTAAATGGTCTTGATCGACTCGAGAATGTACTCAAGCGGATTGTTTACGGGATCCTCGCCTGCCTCGATTGCAAGGCGCTTGTGTCCCATATCCTGAAGGGCGATTACCTCCTTCTCGATCTCCTCCTGAGTGAGCTTTTTTCTCGTGATGCACTTATTCTTGAGGTGGTACGGGCAGTAAACACAGCCGTTTACGCAGTAGTTGGACAGATAAAGCGGCGCGAACATTACGATACGGTTGCCGTAGAAATCCTTCTTGATCTGCTCGGCGAGTGCGTACATTTCATTGATCTTGCCCTCGTCCTCACACGCGAGAAGCACAGACGCCTCACGGTGATTAAGTCCCTTGAGCTCACGAGCCTTGTTTAAAATTTCGTCGATAAGCGCCATATCGTTCTTATGCTCGTCGGCATAAGCAAGGGTGGCCTTTATTTCTTCATCAGATATAAATTCTTCGGCCTTAAGTGATTTGATGTCGTACATAATAATCTCCTTTATATATTCATTGAGTCACCGCGTGAAAAATCAAGCACGCAGTCTATTTTCTTAAATCTTTCACCAAGCTCTTTTATATGCTCTGCGGTTTCTTCCCCCGAGCAAAGCTTGTCGTTGTAGAGTAAATATTTCTTTCTCACACTGACGGGTGAGAGGTTAGGCATGACCACGTTTGCGCCTGCAAGCACTCCTCTCTCACGCCCGTCGGGCGCGATAGTACCGAGTGCCGTCGTCGCAGGCAAGAGCACCTTCGGGAGTAAAAGCCGCGTGAGCGCAAGCATAAAGAGCGTCAGCTCAAGCGAGCCCGGTGCAAACTCGCCAAACGGCGTATCGCGGTGCGGTATAAACGGTCCTATACCGACCATCTGCGGCTTAAGCTTACAGAGGAATAAGAGATCGTTTGCAAGATTTTCGCTCGTCTGATACGGCGAGCCGACCATAAACCCCGCGCCGACCTGATAGCCAAGCGATTTTAAATCGTGTAGGCAATTCTTTCGCTTCTCAAGCGTGAGCTCACTTAGGTGCAGCCGCGCATAATGCACGTCTGTTGCGCTTTCGTGACGAAGTAGGTATCGGTCAGCCCCAGCCTCTCGAAGCGCCTTATAGGACTCGTACGAGCGCTCTCCGACCGACAGCGTCACCGCACACTCGGGATGCGCCGTCTTGATTTTACGAACGATACCGCAAAGTCGCTCATCTGTGAAGTATGCATCCTCACCGCCCTGCAAAACGAAGGTACGAAATCCGAGCGATGCACCGTAGTCGCAGCACTCTAAAATTTCCTCCTCGGAGAGGCGGTAACGCTCTGCGCATCTGTTTGAGCGGCGCAGACCGCAGTAAAGGCAATCGTTTTTGCAGTATGAGGTAAACTCGATAAGTCCGCGAAGGAATATCCGTCTGCCGTAATGCTTGTCGCGAAGCGCCTCGGCGTGAGAGCGAGCGTCCTCGTAAAGCTTTGCCGCATTATCGCCGCCAAGCTTAAACTCGTCGATCAGCGCCGTGAGCGCCTCTCTATTCGGTATCTCGCCGCCGATTATCTTTGAGAGTGTATCATTCACTCGCGTCACCGACCTTTGAATATATCGTCTTGGACGTAACGCCGGGTATTGCGCCGAGCTTTCCCGACAGCGCGGAGATGACGTCCTGCGGCGCATCCATAACCACGCTTATAACGGAAATGCCGCGCTGTTTGTGCGGAACTCCCATTCTGCCGATTATATAGTCGCCGTAAATACTGAGCAGCTCGTTAAGGCGCGGCGTGGCGGATTTGTCCTCGACCACGATGCCGACGAGTGCAACACGTTTGTTCATACTAACCTCCAACTTTACGGGACACAAAAAGCGCCCCGACAGCTTCTGTCGGAGCGCATAGATATAGCTATGGTATATCGTTACTCTTTAGCGTCGGTATGCCCTTCGCGGCAGAAGCGGTATGTAATGTCGCCTCGAGGTCGGTATATCCTCCCTCTCGGCAAATATTGTTAATTATCTGACAATATTATATCATACAATCACAGAAATTGCAATAGTTTTTTGAAATTTCATCAAAGTTTAATTTCTCTTTTTTTACGCTTGTAAAGTATACAAAATATAACGGCATTTATCAGAAGCGTAATCACCCAGGAAACCGGGAAAGAAACAAGAAGCAGTTCATACGAATGCACGGCTGCGAATACAGTTATTACCCACAAAATGCGTGTACCGCACATACCCACACCTGCAGTTACCATACTGAGAATTGAGTATCCGAGAGAGCGAATGGACGCGCTCATTATTTCCATATATCCACAGATTGTATAGAAGCATCCCACAATCAGCAGACGGGCATATCCGGCTTCAACCGCTTGCTCTATAGCTTGTATAGACGTAGCCGCATCCTCCGACAGAAAAGCGGAGATGAGTGTTCTGCCAAACAGAAGTGTTATCATAACCGATATAAGACCGATTATAGTTGAACAGAGAAATGCGGATCCAATGATTTTTTTGACACGGTCGTATTTTTTTGCACCGATATTTCTGTTGAGAAACGGTCCTGTGGCAAGAAATGTGCTGTGCACTGCTGAGTAATAAAACTGCCCCACTGTGTTTGCCGCGGAATTTCCCGCAACCATTACTGTTGAGAACGTATTTATACTTGACTGTACTGTTACATTTGCAGCCGAAACGAGCACACTTTGCATTCCGGAAGGAATACCAACGTGCATTATTTCAAAAAATTGTTTTTTGTGAAAGCGAAGCTTTTGAATCTCAAGACGGGTTACGTCCTCGTCACGAAGAAATATCGCCAGAACCACTATTGCAGAATAAAGCTGTGAGATAACAGTTGCAACTCCGACACCGGCAGCTCCCATATCGAAGCATACTACAAATATAATATTCAGCACTATATTCATAATTCCGGATACGGTTATTATTCTGAGAGGGCGCTCTGAATCGCCCTTAGCGCGAAGCATGGCAGCACCAAAATTATAAATTATCGAAGGGATTTTGCCAACAAAGATAATCTGCATATATATCTTTGCGTGCGGCATTATCTCTGCATTTACGTTTGTGAAAGCCAAAAAATATTCAGCAAAAACAACGCCAATCAAAGAAATAACCGCACCAAAAGTGAGTGCCATTGCAAAAGCGGTATGCACCACCTTTTTAATTTCTTCCTTATCGTTTGCTCCAAGTGACCATCCAAGCACAAGCGCCACGCCGCCTGCGCCGCCAAAGAAGAGATTATGTATCAGATTTGTAATAGCGCCGGTGGCTCCGACACCGGCAAGCGCAGCTTCTCCTGCAAACCGACCGACAACGGCACTATCTGCAGCGTGGTAAAATTTTTGAATCATCGCTGTAAGCATAATCGGCAGTAAAAAACGAATCATGTTTGGCAAAATTCGCCCTTCGGTCATATCAATACTGCTTTTGGCTTTTGTCACTGTCATCAACTCCTCTTGTACCTAATATTATACCACCATATAAAAATATGTAAATAGAAAATTTGAATTTATATGGATTTTTTGCAACACAATTTAAAAGAAATCGTTGCTATCTTTGCTGTGCCAAAATGGATATAAAATTTTCGGTATATAAACAGAAAAATATTGTTACAGCACCTCAAGGCAGAAAAAGCGCCCCGCCAGCTTTTGTCGGAGCGCATAGATATTAAAATGCAATAGTTTTTTGAAAAACGATCAAATTTCCTCGTTTGATAAATCCTTCTTCATAAGCCTCTTAAACTCGATAACAAATACGACTGTTGATGCGACCGTAGTGGCAAGCCACGACATCGGATAGGACAGGAAGAGATTCGGAAGCGTGCCAACCTTATCAAACACGGTGTATACCCACAAAATTCGAAGTCCGCACACGCCTGCTATCGAAACGACAGTAGGGCTGACGTTATATCCGATAGCACGTGCCGCACCTGTGAATATCTCTGTAAATCCGCACAACCCGTAGAACGCACCTACCCAAATAACCTTTTGGAAGCCGCATTCGATTGCCGCAGCGTCCGTCGGCGTGTATGCCCAAACGAGTTGGCGTCCGAACAGCACCGCCACAACAGCTTCAACTGCCCAGATGATGAACGTGATCTGAACAGAGTGAAGCATAATCTTTTTAACTCTGTCAAGCTTTCCTGCACCAACGTTCTGGCTTATGAACGCCGTTGATGCGGCGGCTATGGCGTTAAGTGCAGTATAGAAGAAGTTTGAAACGCTGCCGCCCGAGGTATTGCCTGCGATAGCGGCATCGCCAAGACCGTTTACGCTCGATTGTACGCATAGCCTCGGTTCCGCCGAATATGCCGAGCACTGCTACGTCCGCCGCGTTGTAGAGCGTTGAAACTATACCGATAGCGATCGCAGGGAGCGAAAAGCGTATCAGGTCACGAAAAATCGGTCCCTCGAGCATATCAATGTTTTTGCTTTTAGACATTTCCTATCATCCTTACGCGAGAAGCGCATCTGACGATTTAACAAGCTTTCGCCTTGCCATAAGAAGCATCACACCGCTCAAAACGAGCGAGCACGCCCACGAGATGGGAAAGCACATATAAATGCTCTCAAACGTCCCAAGATATCTGAACGCCGTATATATCCATATAATTCTGACCACGCAAACGCCGATAAGCGAGCTTAAAAGGCTTCGCATAGGATACCCCATTGAACGGAGCGTGGTCGCAAAAATTTCAGAGATCATATTGACACCGTAGAAGCCAACCACCCAAATAAGCCTTACAAAGCCGTGCGAGATTATCTCGGCTTGCTCTATGGCAGAGGCGTCGGTCGATGCGTACAATCCAAGCATCGGCTTACCAAGCAAAAAAACGGCTAAAACATCAACTATCCACAAAGCGCCCGTTGAAAGAAGACAGTAAAGAACAGTCTTACTCACACGCTTATAATTCTTTGCGCCGTAATTCTGGCTCGTGAACACAGCGCAGGCGGTTAAAAACATACTGATCACCGCATAGAATAGGTTGCCAACGCTCGAAGCCGCGGTGTCGCCTGCGATATATGCGCCGCCAAAGCTGTTGATACTGCTCTGAACGATTACGTTGGGCAGCTGAAAGGAAATGTTTTGAAGTCCCGAGGGGACACCGACCTTAATAATTTCAAAGAGGCAATCCTTGTGCATTTTCAGCTTTTTCAGGAACAAGCGTGTCGGTTCTTCTGCGCGAAACAGGACGACAAGTATCCATACCGCACAGACTATCAGCGAAATAAGCGTTGCAAGAGCAACACCTGCCGCCTCCATACCAAACGCAATAACAAATATAAGATTGAGAATTACGTTTACAGCGCCGGATACCATTATAATATACATCGGCGTTTTTGAGTCGCCCTTCGCACTTACTATTCCTGAACCGAAGTTATATATCATTGTCGGGAATCTGGAGAGGAAGGTTATCTGCAGATAGATCTTTGCCTGAATAAAAACGTTTCCGTCCTCGGGGACGTTCATTCCCAAAAGAAGCGAATCTGTAATAGCGAGACCTACAATGGTGATTATAGCTCCGCAAATAAGCGACAGAAGCATAGAGGTGTGCACGAGCTTTTCCGTACGCTTTTTGTCGCCCACACCAAGCGACTTGGCAACGACGACCTGTACTCCAACGGAGAGCCCTGTGAACAGAGCGGTTAAAAGTCCGACAATGGGACCGGAAGCTCCAACGCCGGCAAGCGCATCGGAGCTTCCGAATTTACCCACGACGATGACGTCTGCGGCGTGATAAAACACTCCGAGCAAATTAGAGAGCATAACCGGAACGGAAAATCTGATAATACTTTTAAACAGTGGGCCGTTCAGCATATCAACGTCCCTCTTTTTAGCTGCCATAATATCGCCTCCATTCGCGCACATTATAGCACACAACACTATCAAAGTCAATAGGAAATGCAAAAGTTTTTTAAGGGATTTTTTCATAAGAAAAAGCCACCCGAAAAGGGTGGCTAAAGTTGCTTGATTTTACCTCGATCAACCGAGCGTTATCCTCGCGCTCGACACGTACGGCGTGTACTTTCTGCCCATATTATCATACTCGTCCATTCCGAGTTCCTTGTGACCTACGCCGCAGAACATCGTCGTCGGCTCACAGCCCTCGATATCGATCGTGTTGCCCTCAAGAGTTACAACGTAGTAAAGAGGATCGTTCGGCGCGATGATCCACCCTGCAAGTTTCTTTTTCTCGTAAACCTCCTTCGGATACTTGTCGTGAGGCGGCATAGGAGGGCATCCCGCGCAGTCGAATGCAGGGGACGTAACGTCGAAATAAACGACGTTGTTGATTATCGTAACGTGGTCCTTGTGATGATGTCCGTTCATAACCATAATTACACTGTGCGGCTTCTTTTTGTTAGCATCGTCGATGATTTTTCTGACCACCTCACCGTTTTTAACACAGTCGTAGCGCTCGAAGCTTGCGTGCGAGCAAAGGATACACGGATACGGCGAGGTTTCGATGGATTCTTTGATCCATTCGATCTCCTCGGGTGGCAGCGTTTCACGTCCCTCGACACCGTAATAGTTAGTGCCGTCGTAAGGAACGAACTCACCCTTTTTGTCGTCGTACATAAAGTTAGTGTCCGCGATAATAAATCTGTATCCGCCCTTGTCAAGAATATAGTGATGATCGGGCATTCTGTACGCTTTTACAACAACGTCGCGAGGATCCTCCTGAACGTCGTGATTACCAAGACAGTGATATGACGGAATATGGAAGTTGTTGTATTCCTCAACGAAGTCCATAACTGCAGAAGGGCCGTGACAAAAATCTCCGAGGTGGAGCATCATATCGCACTTTTTTTCCTCTGCGATACGCTGGAATTTATGAAGGCCCTCAATCTCGGGGTTTAAGTAGCCCTTCGGGCTGAAGTGAAAGTCAGCAAAAAGAAAAAATTTCATTATAACATCCTCCGTTTGATGTAATTACAGTAGTATAATAGCACACAAAAAATGATAATGCAATATCCTTATCAAAATTTGAAATTTTTTCGTAAAAAAGCCACCCGAAGGGTGGCTTTTACTGTTGTTATTTCTTCTGCATAAGCTTAACCATTACGGCTGTTTTGTTAGAGCAACGCTTCGCGTGGCTCACCAAAAAGCCTATCGTTGTTATCTCTTCTGCATAAGCTTAACCATTACGGCTTTTTGAGCATGGAGTCTGTTCTCTGCTTCCTCGAAGATCTCGTTTGCGTGAGCCTCGAATACCTTAGTTGTGATCTCCTCCTCACGGTGAGCAGGCAGACAGTGCTGAACCATAGCATCCTTTGCGGCAACGCTCATAACCTCGTCGTTGATCTGATAACCCTTGAACGCGATTCTGCGCTTCTCTGCCTCATCCTCCTGACCCATTGATGCCCAAACGTCAGTGAAGATAACGTCAGCGTCCTTTGCAGCCTCGAGAACGTTATCGGTGAGAGTGAACATATCAGCGTAAGGCTTTGCGAAATCAAGCACCTGCGCGTCGGGGCTGTATGCCTTAGGGCAAGCGGCGGACACCTTCATACCTGCGGTAAGACCGCCGACGATGAGTGAGTTTGCCATATTGTTGCCATCGCCGATGTAGCACATCTTAAGGCCGTCGAAGCCGCCCTTGAACTCACGGATGGTGAGAAGGTCTGCGAGCACCTGGCAAGGATGGCAGTAGTCGGTAAGACCGTTGATTATCGGAATGCTTGCATACTTTGCAAGATCCTCAACCTCCTTCTGCTCGAAGGTACGGATCATGATACCGTCAAGGTAACGTGAAAGAACGCGTGCGGTGTCCTCAACAGGCTCGCCGCGGCCGATCTGAAGGTCGCGCGAGGAGAGGAAAAGTGCCTGGCCGCCGAGCTGGTACATACCAACCTCGAAGGAAACACGGGTTCTCGTCGAAGCCTTCTGGAAGATCATACCGAGGGTCTGACCCTTGAGAAGCTTGTGCTCGATACCGTTCTTGGTCTCATACTTAAGCTGGGTTGCGAGATTTAAAATGTCGTTAATTTCCTCTTTGTTGAGGTCTGCCATTTTAAGAAGATCGTTCATCATAATATTGTATTCCTTTCTGTAACATCAAATTTATCAAATATATCCGCCGTCGATGCCTAGCACCTGACCGGTAACGTACGTTGCCTCGCACAGGAAGTAAACACACTGTGCAACCTCACGCGGTGTACCCATTCTGCCCATCGGCACCGTTTTGAGAAATTCGTCGATCTCTTCCCTTGAAAGTGACGAGTTCATATCGGTATCGATGATACCCGGAGCAACAGAGTTCACTCTGACGCCCGAGACGCTAACTTCCTTGGAGAGTGCCCTTGTAAAACCGATAAGCGCAGCCTTCGTCGTGGAATACTGTACCTCGCAGGAAGCGCCGACCCGTCCCCATATAGAAGAAACGTTTACTATACTTCCCTCGCGCTCGCGCACCATAGAGGGAAGCGCGTATCTTGTACAGTCCATCGCGCCAAAGAGGTTTACGTCGAACATTCTCCGCTCGTCCTCGACACTCATCATATCGAACGGCGCGAAGGCGTCAACAGCCGCATTGTTGACAAGTGCCTCGAGCTTTCCGCCGCCAACCTTGACGGCGTATTCTACAAGCGCCTTGCACTCGTCCGTTTTGCCGACGTCTGCGCGAAACGCATACGCTTCGCCGCCGCTATTCCTGATCGCATCAACAAGCTCGTTTGCCGCCGATTCACTACTGTTATAGTTCACAACGACTCGCCAGCCCTTATCTGCAAAATATTCGGCGCACGCTCTGCCAATTCCGCGCGACGCGCCCGTTATCAGTACGGTTTTCATCTCTTGTCGCCCACAAACTTGTCGACGATTGCGATCTGGCGCAGTACAGACTCCTTCGCAGGACCGCCGCGTACGTTTCTGCCGTTTACGCAGTTAAGAAGGTCGATTGCCTCGTAAACGTCGTTATCGAATATCTCGCATACGTCGCGAAGCTCGTCGAGAGAGAGCTCCTCGAGGGTCTTTTGGTGGTCGATGCAGTAAGCAACAAGCGTACCCGAAACCTTGTAAGCATCGCGGAAAGGCATGCCCTTCTTAACGAGATAGTCAGCAAGGTCGGTCGCGTTAATAAAGCCCTGTGCTGCCGCACGGCGAAGTCTGTCTGCTCGTACGGTCATTGTTGCGAACATTGAGGTGAACACCTCAAGACTGATAAGCGTATTGTCGATAGCGTCGAAGATTGCCTCCTTGTCCTCCTGCATATCCTTGTTGTATGCAAGCGGAAGCGACTTCATCATCGAGTAAAGCGCGATCATATCGCCGTAAACTCTGCCCGTTTTGCCGCGTACAAGCTCGGCAACGTCGGGATTCTTCTTCTGCGGCATGATCGAAGAGCCGGTCGAGAACGCATCGTCAAGCACGATAAAACCGAACTCGGACGAGCACCAGAGAATGATCTCCTCAGAGAAGCGGCTCATATGCATCATAAGAAGCGAAAGGTCGGAGGAAAGCTCCAGAACGAAATCTCTGTCGGAAACGCCGTCGATCGAGTTTTCGGTAACCGTCGGAAAGCCGAGCAGCTCTGCTACTCTCTCTCGGTTGATCGGATACGTCGTCGAAGCAAGTGCGCCGGAGCCGAGCGGCATTACACGCGTACGGCGCTCGGTGTCACAGAGTCTGTCGTAGTCGCGCATAAGCATCTGCGCATAAGCGAGAATATAGTGCGCGAAGGTTACGGGCTGTGCACGCTGAAGATGTGTGTAGCCTGCCATAACGGTGTCAGTATGCAGCTTCGCCTTTTCACTGATAGCCTCGAGAAGATCGAGCACGCGGGATTTAACCTGTGCGATCTCGTCAAGCAGATACATACGAATATCGAGCGCGACCTGATCGTTACGCGAGCGAGCGGTGTGAAGGCGCTTGCCCGTATCGCCGATACGGCTCGTAAGTATGGTTTCGATATTCATATGAATATCCTCGGCGTCGACGGAAAATTCAAGCTTGCCGGCTTCAATATCCGCGAGTATCTCGCGAAGCGCCGCAACGATCTTGTCAGCCTCGCTCTTCTCGATAATTCCGCATTCGCCGAGCATAGTCGCGTGAGCGATGGAGCCGTTTATGTCCTGCGCGTACATTCTTCCGTCGAAGGAAATCGAGGAGTTAAAGTCGTTAACGCGCGAGTCTACGTCCTTTTTAAAGCGTCCTTGCCAGAGTTTCATTACAGTTACCGCGGAAAAACCGCGTCCTTTCGTTTGTGTTATAAAAAAGGTATGCTTGGGAGAAGAAAATTCTCCTCCCAAGTATCATAAAAGGTTTATATTTTGGAATCAGCTCAGCCGAGCGGAAAGGGGTGCAGGGGGAAACCTGATCGGCGTGGTAAGTTCGCTTGCGAACTACCGCAGGTCGGCATAGCCGTCCTGCTAGAGAGATACTGGTTTCCCCCTGCAGTCAGGGCGCGAGCGCCCTGACTCCTAAATATTAAGCGGTACGCTTATCTCTTCTGATCAAGCTTTGCCTTAACCTTGATCGGAAGTCCGAACAGGTTGATGAATCCTGCGGAATCAGCCTGGTTGTAGTCCTCGTCCTCACCGAAGGATGCAGTCTGCTCGTCGTAAAGAGTGAACGGCGAGGTAACGCCTGCGTTGATGATATTGCCCTTGTAGAGCTTGAGGGTAACGTCACCAGTAACGGTTTCGTTTACCTTGTCAACGAAGGTGCAAAGTGCCTCACGAAGAGGAGTGAACCACTGACCGTTGTAGCAAAGGTCTGCCATCTTGGGAGCAACCTGTGCCTGCATATAGTGGAAGGTTTCCTTATCAAGGCAGATGGTTTCGAGAACGTTGTGAGCCTTGTAAAGAATAGTACCTGCAGGAGTTTCATAAACGCCGCGGCTCTTCATACCTACAAGACGGTTCTCAACGATGTCGAGAAGACCGATGCCGTTTGCACCACCAATCTCGTTAAGCTTGGTTACAAGCTCAACAGCCCCCATCTCTACGCCGTCAAGCGCGGTCGGGACACCCTTTTCAAAATGAATCTTAACGTATGTAGGCTTATCGGGAGCCATTTCGGGAGAAACGCCGAGCTCAAGGAAGCCGGGCTTGTTGTACTGCGGCTCGTTTGCGGGAGATTCGAGATCCATACCCTCGTGGGAAAGATGCCAGAGGTTCTTGTCCTTGGAGTAGTTGGTCTCGCGGTTGATCTTAAGGGGAATGTTGTGAGCCTCTGCGTAGTCGATCTCCTCGTCACGGGACTTGATATCCCACTCTCTCCAAGGAGCGATGATAGCCATATCGGGAGCAAAAGCCTTAATAGTAAGCTCGAAGCGAACCTGATCGTTACCCTTACCGGTACAGCCGTGGCAGATAGCATCAGCGCCCTCTGCAAGAGCGATCTCTACAAGACGCTTTGCGATGCAGGGACGAGCGTGAGAGGTACCGAGAAGGTAATCCTCATACTTCGCGTCAGCCTTGAGGCAAGGCCAGATGTAATTTTCAATATAGTCCTGCTTGAGGTCTTCAATATAGAGCTTGGAAGCGCCGGTCTTTATAGCCTTTTCTTCAAGGCCGTCGAGTTCAGTGCCCTGTCCAACGTCACCGGAAACGGCAACCACCTCGCAGTTGTTATAGTTTTCCTTAAGCCACGGAATGATGATAGAAGTATCAAGTCCGCCGGAATAAGCAAGCACTACTTTTTTGATGTTTTTCTTGTCCATGATATGTACCTCATTTTGAAAAATTATTTTATACATATATTATACGCCGCACCTTGTATAAATTCAAGGCTTCAGATGCATAACTTGTATAAATATTCACGCAGCAGTATTGTTTAAATGTAATAAAAACGAATAATTGATATGAATAATACAAGATTTATGCATATAAATTCTCTCACGCGGCGAGATAATTTACAACACAATATATTATAGCCTATATTGGTGCAAAAATCAAGGTGAATTTTTAAATTTCTCGCTAAAAATATTATATGCCCAAAATATTTTGAGGGCTTAAAAACGACCTCACAGAAAGGAAATAATATGACCTGCATATTTAAAAAATTTTCAGTCGCTCTCATTGCGGTTTGTATGCTCGCAATCGTGTGTACCGCGTCGGAAAGCGAGCTTCGATGGTACTTTAAGCCAAACAGCACTCACATACAGCCTGCCCTTCCGAGCGAATTTGCGTTTATCGAAAGCTACGGCGGCGTGTATCTCGACCGAACACACGGCGACGCCTGCGACGAGAAGGTCATCTACCTCACCTTCGACGTCGGCTACGAAAACGGGAACGTCGCAAAGGTGCTTGACACGCTTAAAAAGCACAATATAGCGGGCACGTTCTTTGTCCTCGAGCACGTTATTACAAAAGAAACCGCGCTCGTGAAGCGTATGTTTGATGAAGGACACACGGTTGCCAACCACACGATGACGCACCGTAATATGGCAACGGCTGACCGTGCGACATTTGAAAAAGAGCTGTACGGTCTTGAAAAGCTATGCACCGATTTGACGGGTGACACAATGGCAAAGCTTTACCGTCCGCCCGAAGGATGCTTTTCCGAAAATAACATGAAAATCCTCGCAGATATGGGCTACAAGACCGTATTCTGGAGCTGTGCGTACGCCGATTGGGACAACAAAAACCAGCCCTCTCCAGATGCCGCTATGGAAAAGCTGACCTCGCGTCTTCACAACGGCGAAATACTGCTCCTTCATCCTACCTCGGCAACAAACGCTGCGATCCTTGATGAATTTCTGACACACCTTGAAGCCGAGGGGTACCGCATCGGCTCACTCACCGAGTTATGCGGCGTCTGATCTGTCTCACGTTCGCGCTCGTTCTCGGTCTTCTTCCCGTGGGTGCCGATGACGGTGCGCTCGCAGACGTCTATTTTTCCTGCAAATGCGATGATAAGCGTATTGCGCTCACCTTCGACGACGGTCCGCATTACAAGTACACCGCGGAAATACTCGATATTTTAGCCGAGTACGACGTTCGGGCAACCTTCTTCGTCGTCGGATCTCTTGCAGAAAAATACCCCGAGCTTATTCTTCGCGAGCTGTCTGACGGGCACGAGATCGCAAGTCACACGTGGTCACACCCTCATCTTAATATGATATCCAAAGCCGCGCTCGAAAACGAGCTTACAGTCACCGAGGAGTTTCTGTACGAGCTCGCGGAATACCGACCGAGGCTGTTTCGTCCGCCCGAGGGCAAATGTCCCGAGAACGTGCTTCGTGTTGCGGCTGAAATGGACTACGAGGTGATTTTATGGACCGTCGATACACTTGATTGGGCGCACACTCCGAGTGATACGATCGCAAGAAACGTGCTTGATAATACCGAATCAGGCTCGATAATCCTATGCCACGATTTTGTCGGCGGAGTAAGTCCGACCCCGGATGCCCTTTTAAAGTTTATTCCCGAACTAAAAAGAAACGGCTACGAGTTCGTAACCGTTTCCGAGCTGTTATATGGAGATTAGTTGAGTGAATACTTTTCCGAGCAAGCCTTGTACTCGTCCATAAACGAGTGCTCCGTCTTGAGCTGTGCCAAGTACTTGTGCGTGTCGTACGACTGCTCTGCCGCTCTGATCATACAAGCAGCGATATTCGAGCAGTGGTCGGAAACGCGCTCGTAGTTGGTAAGCAGATCGGAGAGGATAAATCCGAGCTCAATGGTGCACTTGCCGCCCTGAAGACGGTCGATGTGCTTTTCTCTGATCTGCTCCTTGAGATCGTCAATTACCTGCTCGAGCGGCTCGATGTGAGTTGCCGCGTGCAGATCCTTCGAGATAAGCGCATCGTAGGTGAGCTGGAGAATTTCGCTTACCGCCATAGAAATTACCTTAAGCTCCTTCTGTGCCTCAGTGGAGAAGGTAATTCCCTTTTCCGTCATCTCCTTTGCGGCTTCCTGAATGTTTACAGCGTGGTCGCTGATACGCTCGAGGTCGCCTATATTGTGGAGAAGCCTTGTTGCGGTCTTGGAGTCGTCAACGGAAAGGTTGCGTGAGGACAGCTTTACGATGTAAGTTCCGAGTCTGTCCTCGTACTTATCTACCTCGCCCTCGATCTCGCGTATTTCCTCGGCGATGCCGTCGGAATATTTGTCAACGAGATCCATAGCGCTGTTGATGCTGTTTATTGAAAGCTCCGCCATTTTGCTCATAACGTTCACGCACTGCTCAAGTGCGAACGCGGGCGTTGCAAGGAAACGCTCGTCAAGAAGCGGCTGCTCCTCGATAGCAGGGCTTGTTTTGGCAGAATCCTTGATGGTAAGCTCCGCAAGCTTGCCGAGAAGCTTGTAGAACGGGAGAAGGAGTACTGTCGTGGATATATTGAACACAGTATGGGTTATAGCGATCGTCGTAGAGGTTACGTCTACCTTATCAAGTCCGAAATCGAATATTGCATCGAGCGCATAGTATGCAACAAGGAAAATCACAGTTCCGATCACGTTAAAGTAGAAATGCACAGCTGCGGTACGCTTCGCGTTCTTTCCTGCACCGATGGTCGAGATCATCGCGGTGGTCGTACTACCGATGTTCTGACCCATTATCATAGGAATAGCCGCACCGAACGGAAGTGCACCCGTTGCCGAGATCGCCTGCATAATACCGACGGACGCGGACGAGGACTGCATAATAGTCGTAATAACCGCACCGGCAATAAGACCGAGTATGGGATTTGTAAAGAGCGCGAGAATTTCTGCAAACTGCTCGTTATACTTGAGCGGCGAAAGCGCCTCGGTCATCGTGTTCATACCGAACATAAGCACCGCAAAGCCTATGAAAATGCCGCCGATATCCTTTTTACGTCCGCTTTTAGCAAACATAATGAGAAGTATGCCGACAAATGCAGATATTGCAGCGAGGTTGTTCGCCTTGAAGAAATCCATTACGGCACCGCCGCCGCTGGAGCTACCGCCTGCAAGCGCGAGTATCCACGCCGTTGCGGTCGTACCGATGTTGGCACCCATTATGATACCGATAGCCTGGGTGAGCTTCATAATGCCGGAGTTAACGAAGCCGACAACCATAACCGTCGTAGCACCCGACGACTGAATAACCGCGGTAACGACAGCACCGAGGATAACGCCCTTTATAGGGTTGCTCGTGAGCTTTTCAAGAATACGCTCAAGCGAACCGCCCGCACTCTTTTCGAGTCCCTTGCCCATATAGTCCATACCGAAAAGGAACATCGCAATACCGCCGAAAAGCGACATAAAATTAAAGATTGAAAGCTTACCGTCCTGCGCCGCTCCGTCACCTGCATAAACGCATACCGTACAGCAAGCGATCAGAAGCATCGCCGTCAGAATTGCTGCGACACGCTTTGAAAAAATTCTTCCAAACATATTTATCTCCTAAAATATATCATTCTTCGTCATTCATCTCATAAAATGTAACGCGGATAGTGGTTCCCTCTCCCTCTCGGCTGTCGACGTCTATCTTCGCATTGTGACGTTCGGCAACGTGCTTAACTATCGCAAGGCCGAGTCCCGTACCGCCCGTTGCCTTTGAGCGCGACTTGTCAACGCGGTAAAAGCGTTCAAATATGCGCGACTGATGCTCCTTTGCAACGCCGATACCCGTATCGGATACAGTAAGTATGACGATCGGATCACCAGATGCGTGAGCGGGAGCCGTTACCTTGACGTTCACCTCACCGCCCGCGCGGTTGTAGCGGATACCGTTATCAATAAGGTTGTAGACAAGCTCGGTAAGCTCGCTCGGTACACCGAGCACGATGCTCGCCTCACCGCTGACGTTAACCTTGACCTCGTGCTTGTCCGCGCTCATTTCGAGCATATCGCGGCACTCGCTTGCCACCCTTAATATATCAACGCGCTCGAGGTTTTCTCCGTCAGGCGCTTCGTCAAGCTTTGAGAGCTTGATTATATCAGATATAAGGGCAAGCATACGCTGACTTTCCCTTCGTATACGCCCTGCGAACACAGTGGTGTCGTCACCCTGCGCCATTCCGGACTCGATTATTTCCGCGTAGCCCGAAATGGACGTGAGCGGAGTTTTGAGCTCGTGCGAAACGTTCGCCGTGAACTCCTGCTTGATGCGGTCGATTTCAGAGCGCTCGGTAACGTCAAGCATAAGACCGATTCTACCGACCTGCTCCGCCGAAGAAACCACGTGGTTTACGTGAAGCTGCAAGTGTCTGCCGTCGATCGTAAGGTTTGCGCTGTCCGCGCTCTCTATGCAGTCGCATATCTGCGCGCTCGTGCATATCTCGCCGATGCGTCTGCCCGAGCATTCGCTTTGAGGTATATCGGTTCCGAGCCACGAGTACGCGCTCTCGTTGAGCATAATAACGCGAAGGTCGTTGTCGAGTATGATAAGTCCCTCGTCCATATTGTTGATTATGGTTGAGAGGCGGTTTTTCTCTTTTGCAACGCGAGTGAGCTGATGCTCTATCTCACGCTGCTGCGCGTTCATCATTTCAAAAAACGGCGCAAGCTCCGGGTAATCCTCAGCACACTCTACGTCCGGCTTTGCAACGTATCTATACTCTGCGGAAATCTTTCGCAGCACGCGTTTTGCAAACAACTGAACCGCTAAACAAGTGCAAAATTCAAACACTATAGAAATAATAGCTATAGCAATTATATATATCAAGCCCCATTTAAGGAAAGACGCTGCTATTAAGAGAGCCATGCAGATAAAGCCAATCAAAGCCCCTATCTCGACTACACCGAACAGCACTTTTTCAAGATGTTTCTTCATCTATCAGTCACCGAGCTTGTATCCGACGCTGCGTATTGTTTTGATAACACCGCCCGCCTCTCCAAGCTTCTGTCGGAGCGTTTTGATATGCATATCCACCGTTCTCGATTCACCCTCGTAGTCAAAGCCCCACACCTCAGAGAGAATGCGGTCACGCGACATTACTATATTCGCGTTGAGGAGCAAAAACTTGAGAAGTTCGTACTCCTTGTAAGTAAGGTCAACGTCCGCGCCATCGGCGGTAACACGTCTTGCAGAGTCGTCCATTTTTATCGTACCGAACGAAAGGTCGTGCTTGTCATCGGCTGTTACGTTCTGCGGTTTTGCCGTGCGGCGAAGCAGCGCCTTAACGCGTGAAACAAGCTCCATAATACCAAACGGCTTCGCGAGATAGTCGTCCGCGCCCATATCGAGTCCACGCACCTTATCAAGCTCTGTCGTCTTTGCGGTCACCATCATTATAGGCACCTGCTTGGTATGCTCGTTTTCGCGAATCTTGCGGAGAATGGTAAGTCCGTCATCACCGGGGAGCATTATGTCAAGCAGTATGAGCTCTGGGATTTCAGCTTCAAGTGCCGCCATAACCGAGTCCCCGTCCTCGAAGCCGCGAACGTCATACCCACTGTTTTTGAGGGCGTAGCCCTCCATTTCGCGGATGTTTTCGTCGTCCTCTACAATGAAAATCATAAAACCTCCTTGCCAAAGATATTGGCATCGCCCTGCGCGGTATCACCGCCGTATACGTAAAGGGCGTTTATCTGTATTTTTTACATAACGTTATCATATATAATAACATTTCAATGTGTTGCTTGATAGTAAATCCTTGTAAAATCTGCGTAAAGTAAGTTCCCTTTTACCGTTTGGACTGATTTAGCCAATAAACAACCTCCCTTCGTCGAAATGACGGAGGGAAGTATGCTCACAGACCACAACTGTTCGATAAATTGGAATTTAATGAATAGTCTATTTTATTTCTCTGACATACAAACGGTCAATTCCATTTCCGTAGTTTACTATGTCTTTTACATAACAATAGCCATATTTTTCATACAATCCAATAAATTCTGTTGGGATATAGGTCTTATCGAAGCCAATGCTTTTGGCATATTGATTGGCAAAATCGATAAGTTTTCCGCTGATTCTGTTGCCACGGTAATCTTCACTTACAAACAAAGTAGATATCCATGGAAAAATCTCTGG
>JAZQZL010000042.1:0-5079 GCA_045634005.1 Candidatus Flemingiibacterium sp.
CTGCTTTTTGCGGCGACTTGATTATTATATCACATCTGTGCGCCCTTGTCAATACCTTTTTCAAAACTTTTTCGTTTTTTCTTTCGGTTCCCTCTCGGGCGACAGCTTTATTAGTATAGCATATACCTTTTTGTTTGTCAAGGGGTTTTTTGAAATTTTTTTATTTTTCTTTTCAACGCCGTTAAAAACAAGTATTTTCGACCAACATCTTGATTATACGCCGAATATGTGTTATAATAATGGAAGATTATATTGAATTCATTTTGAAAGTGACAGTTTATGGATGCAAAACTTATGAACGGCGCAACGCTCGCCTATCTCGGCGACGCTGTGCTTGAGGTTCTCGTACGCAAATATCTCGTTTCGCTTGGCGTCGCAAACGGCGGCACTCTTTCTCATTTAGCCCTGAATTTTGTTCGCGCCACCGCACAAAGCACAGGTATGGATAAGATTTTACCTATATTGACCGAGGACGAGGAATACGTTTACAAGCGCGGACGCAACGCCAACGGTATCGCAATCCCCAAAAGCGCATCTGCACGCGAGTACCGGCGCGCAACCGGAATGGAGGCTCTTTTCGCTTATCTTGATCTCACAGACCAGCAAGACAGAGCGAGCGAGCTTTTCAAAATCGCGTACGCCGACGTTATGAAAAATTTAGAATCAGAAATAAAGAATGCGCCGAATACGGCGAAATAACACCAAGGAGAACAGCTATGATAAAGGTTATGTCCGTCTTCGGTACGCGCCCCGAAGCAATCAAAATGTGCCCGCTCGTCAAAGCACTCGAGGCAGACGAAGCTATCGAAAGCATCGTCTGCGTTACCGCGCAGCATCGCGAAATGCTTGACGATGCACTTGACTTTTTCGGCGTCAAGCCCGATTACGACCTTAATATAATGAAGAAAGGGCAGACCCTCACCGGCATCACCGCCGATGTTATCATCGGTCTTGAGGACGTGATGAAAGCTGCAGCACCCGATATCGTACTCGTTCACGGCGACACGACCACAAGCTTTGCAGCCGCCCTCGCAGCGT
This sequence comes from Candidatus Flemingiibacterium sp., assembly GCA_045634005.1. Taxonomy (GTDB): domain Bacteria; phylum Bacillota; class Clostridia; order Oscillospirales; family CAG-272; genus Flemingiibacterium. The sequence continues at coordinate 1,039 of JAZQZL010000042.1, forward strand.
TCTACGCACAAATCCCCGTAGGCCACGTCGAGGCAGGACTGCGCACATACGATATCTACTCCCCGTTTCCCGAGGAGATAAACCGCAATCTCACCACAAAGATAGCTACGCTTCACTTCGCGCCGACCAAGCTCAACCGTACGCAGCTTGAGCGTGAAAACGTCACGAAGAACGTATTTGTTACGGGCAACACCGCACTCGACGCGTTCCAGTACACCGTAAAGCCCGATTACGTATTCGAAAACGAGGCACTCCGCGCAATCGACTTCGATAACGAAAAGATAATCACCGTAACCGCGCACAGAAGAGAAAATCAGAACGGCGGCATCGAGAATATCTGCCGTGCGATACTCGAGCTTTCCGAGCGTCACCCCGAGCTTAAATTCATCTATCCCGTACATTTAAGCCCTGCGGTTCGTAACGTTGTATTTCCGCTGCTCGATAACCATCCGCGCATCATCCTCACAGATCCCGTTGACGTCGCGGATATGCACAACCTTCTCTCAAAATCCTACTTCATTATGTCTGACTCCGGCGGAATCCAGGAGGAAGCTCCTTCCTTCCACAAGCCCGTACTCGTTCTTCGCACCGAAACCGAGCGTCCCGAGGCAGCCGAGGCAGGAACCGTCAAGGTCATCGGCACAGACTTCGAGCGTGTTGTCGCCGAAGCTGAAATACTCCTTACCAACAAAGAGGAATTCGACCGCATGTCGCGCGCCAAGAATCCTTACGGTGACGGAAAGGCATCTGTTTATATCACCGAAGCCATAAAGAGTTACTTTTCGAAATAATCGCGAAAGGCAAAGGCGTTACTATGAATATTATGCATCTGAAATATGCCGTTGAGGTATCGAAAACGGGCTCTATCACCCAAGCCGCAGAAAACTTATTTATGGGACAGCCGAACCTCAGCAAGGCAATACGCGAGCTTGAGGAAAATCTCGGCATCACAATTTTCAAACGCACCTCGAAGGGTATAATAACCACACAGAAGGGCGAGGAATTCCTCGTTTACGCAAAGCGTATCCTCGCACAGATCGACGAGCTCGAGCATATTTACAATAAAAGTCACGACGAAAAACAATCCTTCAGCATCTCTATCCCACGCGGAAGCTATATGGCTTACGGCTTCACTAATTTTGTGAGACTCCTCGATATGAATAAGGAGATAGAGATCTATTATAAGGAAACCAACTCCGTCGAGGCTATCTCGAATATCGTTCAGTCGAACTACAACCTTGCTATAATTCGATACCGCGACGTATTCGAGCAGTACTTCACGCGATTACTGCGCGAGAAGGAGCTAAAGAGCGAGCTGTTGTGGCGCTTCAGATACATAGCACTTATGTCGAAGGATCACCCGCTTGCAAATAAGCCCGTGCTTACTTGCGCCGACCTCGCGGACTCTATCGAGATCCTCCACAGCGACAACACCGTTCCCACGCTCCCCACGATCGAAGCCAAACGAATGGAAAACATCGAGAACTCCAACAAGCGCATCTACGTTTTCGAACGCGGAAGCCAGATGGAGCTGCTTTCGAACATTCCGGGCTCGTTTATGTGGGTATCAACGATTCCGCAAAAAATACTCGACCGTTACGGGCTCGTCCAAAGATGTGTTTCCGATGCGGACTACAACTATAAGGATATGATAGTTTACCCGAAGTCCTACCGTCTGTCTGAGCTTGACCGTATGTATATCGAGGAGCTTCACTCGGTTATTGAAACGCTTGAAGGCATGAAAGTTGAGTAATTTCACAAAGTGCAAACCCAGTAAAGCTGGAATTTCGGCAAAAATTGCTCGTTGACATCCGCGCACTTTAGTGATATAATGAACGAAACCGATACTGTACGGTTCCGTATGAAACAAGAGGTAAACTAAAATGATCGCTCGCAATTTTGCATTTGCATACTTTTTCTATTACTTTTACTTTACGAAGAAAAGGTAATAGTGATTTTTGCTGCAAAAAGAGAGCGTCACCGAAATTCGTTTCGGAAAATGTAAACCGACTCCTCAGTGAAAGTCACTGAGGAGTTTTTGTTTTTATATGTAAAAATAACAATACGCATATTAAGGAGAAAAATTATGGTAGTAGTAATCAAACCCGGAGCAAGCGAAGAAAAACTCACACAGCTTGTCGAACGGCTCAAGGCGCAAGGCGTGAACGTTCACGAAACGCGCGGACACTTCCAGACTATACTCGGTCTTGTAGGTGATACGAGCAGTATCAATATAGACACCGTATCCGGCCTCGAGATAGTTGAAGCGGTCAAGCGTATAAGCGAGCCGTACAAAAACGCCAACCGTAAGTTTCATCCGGATGACAGCGTTATAACTATCCCAAGCGCAAACGGCGATATAAAGATAGGTGAGGAGTTTGTGTTCATCGCAGGTCCGTGCTCGATCGAGAGCGAGGCGCAGATCATCGCAGTCGCAGAGGCGGTCAAAAAGTCGGGCGCACAACTGCTTCGCGGCGGCGCATTCAAGCCTCGTACCTCTCCCTATGCTTTCCAAGGTCTTCGCGACGACGGCATCAAGCTGCTTCTTGAGGCAAAAAAGGCCACGGGTATGCCTATCGTCACCGAGATAATGAACGCCGCACACCTTGAGCTTTTCGCGGACGTTGACATAATACAGGTCGGCGCAAGAAATATGCAGAACTTCGAGCTTCTCAAGGAGCTTGGCCATTCAAGAAAGCCCATTCTTTTAAAGCGCGGCCTCGCAAATACCATCGAGGAGCTTATTATGAGTGCCGAATACATTATGGCAGGTGGCAACGAAAACGTTATCCTCTGCGAGCGCGGCATCCGCACCTTCGAAACACAGACGCGTAATACGCTCGACATTTCCGCGGTATCGGTTCTGCACGAGCTGTCGCACCTTCCCGTGATCGTCGACCCGAGCCACGCGTGCGGCAAGGCCAACCTCGTTCTGCCGATGTCTATGGCGGCGGCCGCGTGCGGCGCAAACGGACTTATGATCGAGGTACACAACGATCCCGCGCACGCCCTGTGCGACGGGCCGCAGTCACTTACACCCGAGCAGTTCGACGACGCAGTAAAGCGAATCCAGCGCGTTTGTGAAGCAGCGAAATAAGCATAAAAAAAACACGACTTCAAATGAAGTCGTGTTTTTGTTTGGCGATTACAGCTCGCCGTCATTCTTCATAGCCTGAACCTGCTCCGCCTGAATTTCAGGGAAAGCGGAAAGCATCGGCTCTATATCTTCTTTGTTTTCAGCAAGCTTGCGTCTTCTGTAGTTGTTGGTGATCTTCAAAACTATACCGGAGCAAGCGAGAACACCGATAAGGTTCGGAATCATCATAAGACCGTTAAACGTATCAGAAATATCCCAAGCGAGCGAAGATGTAAGGAGGGCGCCGAGAAGAATGGTTATGAGATGGATAACCTTGTAAAGCTTAGTGGCTTTAGTACCGAAACAAAAAAGGAGCCAACGCAAGTTGACTCCAAAGGAAGCACAAATTGAGGATAGCAGAAAAAAATTCCGCCACCGCAGAAAAAGAAAAATAATTTTCTCTGTCCTTTTGCCTGAGAGCATTTAACACCTTCGGCACCCAATAATGAGCTTCTCCAGAGTGTCGTCCGTACCCGGTCGTTTTACCTGAGAGCGTTACTCCTTCGGCAAGCGTCGCAGTGCGCGCTTTTTCCCGAATACTTCATCCGACATATTTGCAAAGCCTATTATACACCACTATCTTTCATTTTGCAATACCTTTTGCAAAATTTCGGCACATTTCATTATAAACGCCCTCGCTCCGCGAAATCAATACCCATTTTTACAACATTTTGCATCTAAATTTTCAAAACGTATGGAATTTATGCTAAATTTATGATACAATGCTAATAGGACACCACACGCAAACCGGATTGGAGCATATATGAACAAAGGAATATTTTTCTGCAACATCCGTGCCACAGAAGAACCGTGGGATCACGACTACGACCGCGTATTTCCGCAGCTTAAGGCACACGGCATCGACGGATTTGAATTTCAGGACAACGAAATAACGAACGAGGGCA
>JAZQZL010000043.1:0-3430 GCA_045634005.1 Candidatus Flemingiibacterium sp.
GTATTCGCAAAGGGCGACTACGTATTCTTCATCATGCTCGGTATGCTTTCTGACGATGCTCTCTACGCTGAGGGTACCGCTGAGGAGATCGCAACCGTACAGTACAACGAGGCTATGGCTAACAACCAGAAGGCTATCGACGCTATCAACGCTGTATTCGGCGAATAATTGGCTCTAAACAACACATTATATGGCGGCTCCACCACGTGTTGAGCCGCCATAACTGTTTTAAACGAAAGGGTTACTTACAATGGTATTCAGCAGTCTGCTGTTCTTATTCAGGTTTCTGCCCATCGTGATGATACTCTATTTCATCCTGCCAAGGAAGTTCAGAAATGCGCTCCTATTTATATCGAGCCTTATCTTCTACGCGTGGGGTGAACCGGTATACGTCACGCTGATGATCTTCTCGACGATCGTCGACTATACTCACGGTATGCTCGTCGACCGCTTTAAAAATCAAGGCAGAATGCGCGCTGCACGCTGGGTAGTCGCGTCGTCTATGATAATAAACCTCGCGCTTCTCGGATTCTTTAAGTATTCTGACTTTTTGATATCCAACGTAAACGGCATTTTCGGTCTGGCGATACCGCTTCTCAATCTTCCCTTGCCTATCGGTATCTCATTCTATACCTTCCAGACGATGTCCTACACCGTCGACGTTTACCGCGGAGATGCCAAGGTACAAAAGAATATAATCAGCTTCGGTGCATACGTTGCACTGTTCCCACAGCTTATCGCCGGCCCGATAGTACAGTTCAAGACTATAGCTGAACAGCTCGACAACCGCCGCGAGAACTTTGACGATTTCTCCGAGGGCATTACTCGCTTTATGATGGGTCTTGGTAAAAAGGTGCTTCTCGCGAACAACGCAGGTATCATCTGGGATACGGTGCTCGCATCAAATCTCGATAGCCTTCCCGTCCTCACAGCGTGGATCGGAATTTTAGCCTACTCCTTCCAGATCTACTTCGACTTCTCGGGTTACTCCGATATGGCGATCGGTCTTGGAAAGATGTTCGGCTTCCACTTCCTTGAAAACTTCAACTATCCTTATATTTCAAAGAGTATAACCGAGTTTTGGCGCCGTTGGCACATCTCGCTCGGATCGTGGTTCCGCGACTACGTTTATATACCGCTCGGCGGTAACCGTAAGGGTCCTGCAAAGCATATAATCAATATCTGCATCGTATGGTTCTTAACGGGCGTATGGCACGGAGCTAACTGGAACTTTATACTTTGGGGCGTCTACTTCGGTGCCCTTCTGATACTCGAAAAATTCTTCCTTATGAAGCTTCTTAAAAAGCTTCCGGAATTTGTTTCTCATATTTACACGCTGTTCCTCGTCGTAATAAGCTGGGCTATCTTTGCTATCGAGGATATGACGGTGCTTGGCAAATTCCTCGGCGCGATGTTCGGCAGAGGCGGCAGCTTCGCAGACAGCACGTCTATGTATCTCTTACTCACCAATGCGCTGCTGTTCGCGATACTCACACTCGCGGCAACTCCCGCGCCCAAAATGCTCGCCGGAAAGCTTCTCACAAAGCTCGGCGAAACCCCCACCGGTACAGTTATCAAGAACGTGGCGTTCGTCGCTATACTCGTGCTCTCAACGGCATATCTCGTAGACGCGTCCTACAACCCGTTCCTCTACTTCAGATTTTAACGGGAGGTTGATATTATGAAAAAGAAAACTTCAAATATTGTAACCACCGTTGTCTTCTGTACCGTCATTCTCGCACTTACCGTCGCGAGTATGGTAAACCCCGTCAGAGAGTTTTCCGCAACGGAAAACCGCAACCTCGCGCAAATGCCGGAGTTCAGTCTTGAGGCGCTTTTCGCTGATAAGGACGACGATAAGTTCACTCTCAAATACGAGGAATTTATCACCGATCAGTTTGTTGCACGCGATGCATGGATAACTCTCAAGACCTACGCAGAGCGTTTGCTCGGCAAGAAGGAATCAAACGGTGTTTACTTCGGTAGTGACGGCTATCTTATAGAAAAGCACGATGTAGTGAGCGAGCAGCTCGAGAAAAACATCGCCTACCTTAAAGCATTCCTCGAGGGCACAAAGGACTACAACACTCGCGTGCTTATAGCACCGACCGCTTCCCTGATTCTCTCGGACAAGCTCCCCGCATACGCTCCCGTTTGGGATCAGTCGGCTCTGCTTGACAGACTTGAGGCACTCGGCAATTTTGTCGACTGCCGCGACGTGCTAACCGAGCATAGCTCCGAGCAGATCTACTATCACGCTGACCACCATTGGACCACGCTCGGCGCATATTACGCCTACACGGAGCTTTGCACCTCGCTCGGTATCGAGCCGTACGCACTTGAGGATTTTAAGGTGCGCGTGCTCGCGAACGATTTTCAGGGAACTCTTGCAAACAAGGTCAATATGAACACAACCCTCGATGAGATATTCACGCTTGAGCCCGACGGCGTTACCGTTACCGTTCGCTACAACGGCGGACAGAAGATAAGCGACACGCTTTACGAGGAGAGCTATCTTTCGGGACGCGACAAGTACTCGGCCTTCCTTGACGGCAATCAGCCGCTCGTTGACGTTGAAACGAGCGTTAAGAACGGCAAAACGCTTCTTCTCGTCAAGGACTCCTACTCCCACTGTATGGTTCCGATGCTCACCGCTCACTACGAGCGCATCGTGCTTATGGATCTTCGCCACCTCAACATAGGCGTTATGAGCTACGTTGCACAGCTTGAGGCAGAGGGCACGCTCGTTGACGATATCGTAATTCTCTACAACGCGGAAAACTTCACCGAGGACCGCAATATGGTCAAGTTTGGAATGTAATCACATAAAAAAGACTGTCCTTAGGGACAGTCTTTTTGTTATTATTCGTTTTCGCCTATAGGCATTTTGTAGTAACCTATGTCAAACGCATCAAGGTCGGCTACCGTCACACGGCCTGCGCTGATAGCATCTTTAATATTTTCGCTCGTACCGTCGCTGTAGAAAACGTCGATGTACTGGCTTTTGATACTCGGAAAATAATACGTATACTCGCTGTCCGCATAAAAGCCCTCAAGAGCGTCAGCAGTTACAAGCGGCTCCGCCTTGGTGCGGTCAATTATAGCGGTTACGGTAACAACAGGCGTTGTATCCGCCTCTTTATCGGGTGCCACAAAATCCTCGGGCGCTTCAAACGCTACCACCTGACGGAACAGCTCCAGATTCGCCTCGTGAGCCTTTCTTGTTTTCGCCTCACCCTTGAATTTCGCCATCGTCGAAAGGCGGCGAACACAGATAAGCGTATCCTCGGGAAGATCGTTTATACCGTTGAAATACTTACCGAAATCGGTGTTCGCAAGCACGAGTGCACACTCATCGTACGCGTCCTCGGGAACGCTTTCAAGCACCTCGCTAAGCGGCAGGAATCCGTCCGCATCGTGCACGATGTCG
>JAZQZL010000044.1:0-8932 GCA_045634005.1 Candidatus Flemingiibacterium sp.
TCGTCCGTCGCGTCAAGACGTCCGTAACGGATATTATCCATAACCGTTCCCGTAAAGAGGTTGGTTTCCTGCAATACGATGCCGAGCGAGCGGCGAAGATCGGACTTCTTTATCTTGTTGATATTTATGCCGTCGTAGCGGATCTTACCGTCCGCGATGTCATAGAAGCGGTTGATAAGGTTTGTGATGGTCGTCTTACCTGCGCCCGTCGCGCCGACGAACGCCACCTTCTGACCGGGCTCTGCATATACCGACACGTTGTGAAGAACGGGCTTATCCTCGTTGTAAGCAAAGTCAACGTCAACAAGTCGAACGTCGCCGCGAAGCTCGGTGTATGTGATCGTGCCGTCGCTGTGAGGATGACGCCACGCCCACTTACCCGTACGCTCGGTAGTTTCGGTGATATTTCCGTTTTCGTCTATCTTCGCATTGACAAGCGTTACGTATCCGTCGTCAGCCTCTGCGATCTCGTCCATAAGGTCGAATATACGCTTCGCGCCGGCACCCGCCATAGCAATAGAGTTAAACTGCTGGGACACCTGGTTAATATTACCCGTGAACTGCTTGGTCATATTAAGGAACGGCACTACGATACTGATACTGAATGCCATTCCGGAAATGCTGAAGTTAGGTGCGCCGGAAAGAAGAAGTAGCGCGCCAACTGTCGCGATAAGAACGTACAGCGTGTTACCGATGTTCATAATGATCGGTCCCATCGTGTTTGCATACGCATTCGCGCGGTAGCTGTCCTCATAAAGAGCGCCGTTTATGTTATCGAAGTCGGCATTGCTCTCGTCCTCGTGACAGAACACCTTGATGACCTTCTGCCCGTTCATCATCTCCTGAACAAATCCTTCGGTCTTACCGACCGCCATCTGCTGACGGATGAAGTACTTCGCCGAGCCGCCGCCGATCTTTTTCGATACGAAAAGCATCGCTCCAACTCCAAGCAGCACGAGAAGCGTGAGCGGTATGCTGTACCACAGCATAATGCAGAATACTACGGTAACGACTACAAGCGCCTGAAGCATCGTGGGCATCGACTGCGATACGAGCTGGCGAAGCGTGTCGATATCGTTCGTATAATGGCTCATAATATCGCCGTGCTTGTGCGTATCAAAATAGCGTATCGGAAGGTTCTGCATTCCGTCAAACATCCTGATTCGCATCTTTGACAAAAATCCCTGCGTGATATACGCCATAAGCTGATTGAACACCGTGGATGCGGTCAGCGAAAGGATGTAAAGTACAACAAGAATGATCACCATCGGGATAATCTCTTTACTTGCACCCGCCCAGTCGCGTGTCTGATACCACGCTTCAACAGCGGCAAGGACTCTTTGCTGGAACAGCGCCGGTACTGCTGATACAACAGCGGCGAAAAGAATACAGCCGATAGTTATCGGAACAAGCTTCGGATAGTAGCCGAAAAGCAGCTTCATAACGCGTCCGAGTGTGCCGAAATCGAGCTTACGCTTTGGAGGCTTCATTTCACCCATTGGCTTACTCATTTTCGTCACCTGCCTTTGTCTGCTGAGTATAAACCTCGCGGTAGATATCACTTGAAGCAAGAAGTTCGTCGTGAGTACCCGCAGCGGATATCTTGCCGTTCTCCATTACCACGATAAGATCCGCATCCTGCACGGATGCAACTCTCTGCGCGATAATAATCTTCGTGGTTTCGGGAATGTACTTTTTGAATCCCTCGCGAATGAGCATATCGGTCTTGGTATCGACCGCGCTCGTGGAGTCGTCGAGAATAAGTATCTTCGGTTTTTTAAGAAGTGCGCGTGCAATGCAAAGTCGCTGCTTCTGTCCGCCCGATACGTTTGTACCGCCCTGCTCTATCTTTGTGTCGTACCCATCGGGGAAAGAGCGGATAAACTCGTCTGCCTGCGCAAGACGGCAAGCCTCTGCGAGCTCCTCATCGGTAGCATCATTGTTACCCCAACGAAGATTTTCCTTTATCGTTCCGGAGAACAGAAGATTCTTCTGAAGCACCATCGCAACCGATCCGCGAAGCGTGTCAAGGTCGTACTCGCGAACGTCAACACCGCCAACGAGCACGCTTCCCTCACTCACGTCGTAAAGACGTGGGATAAGCTGTACGAGCGTGGATTTACTTGAGCCGGTACCACCAAGAATACCCACAGTCATGCCGGACTCTATATGCAAATCAACGTCGGAAAGCGAATATTTTTCAGCCTCTTTGGAATACTTGAAGCTTACGTTCTTGAAATCGATCGATCCGTCACTAACACTCATAAGAGCGTTCTCGGGATTCTTAAGCGCGGGAACCTCATCAAGAACCTCGCATATACGCTTAACGGATTCCGCCGACATCGTAAGCATAACGTATATCATCGAAAGCGTCATAAGCGACATAAGTATCTGCATACCGTATGTCAGCATAGCGGACATCTGTCCGACGTAAATCGCCTCGCCGCCGCTCTCGATTACCATCTTCGAGCCAACGAGCAAAACGAATATCATATTGAAGCTCATGCAGAACTGCATTATCGGACCGTTAAACGCAATAATACGCTCCGCCTTGGTAAAGTCGCGGCGAATATCGTCGGATGCAGCAAAGAACTTTTCCTTTTCATACTCCTCGCGCGAGAAGCCCTTTACAACGCGCATACCGCGCACGTTTTCCTCAATGGATTCGTTAAGGCGGTCATACTTCTTAAAAACTCGTCTGAATGCAGGCATCGCCTTGCGCGCTATCATAATAAGACCAAAAACAAGCACGGGTACGACGATAACGAAGGTCGTCGCAAGCGCACCGCCCATCACATACGCCATAATTATCGAAAAGATAAACATAAGCGGGCTGCGCACCGCGATTCTAATAAGCATCATATACGACATCTGAACGTTGGTAACGTCGGTCGTCATACGGGTAACGAGCGATGTCGACGAAAATCTGTCGACGTTTTCAAACGAATAGTTCTGAATACATCTGAAAATATCGTGGCGCAGATTTTTCGCAAATCCTGCTGATGCCTTCGCACTTGTAAAACCTGCGACACCGCCGCAAGTCAGCGAAAGTACCGCAAGAATTACGAGAACAACACCCGTGCGGATTATATTCGCCATATCAACGCCGTCCTTGATGCTGTTAACGAGTTCAACCGTGATAAACGGTATCGCCGTTTCGATAACAGCCTCGCCGATGATAAATACGAGTGTAAGTATAGTAGGCAGCTTAAATTCGCGCACGCACGATAAAAGCGTCTTAAAGCGTTTAATCAATAAAATCCCCCCAAATAAGTTAGATATCTAACTATCATACTGCATACTTATCTATTATAACTCATAATATATTATAATGCAATAGCGCTGCGCTTTTTTTACAATTAAGTAACTTTTAAATAAAAAAGACTCGCGGCAAGCCGCGAGTCTTAAAATTATTTGGTTCCGAAGATTCTGTCGCCTGCGTCGCCAAGACCGGGAACGATATAGCCGTTCTCATTAAGGCACTCGTCAACGTTTGCGCAGTAGATCTGCACGTCGGGATGAGCATTGGTAAGAGCCTCGATTCCCTCGGGAGCAGCGATAAGGCAGAGGAACTTGATGTTCTTGCCGCCGTAGGACTTGATCTGTGCAATAGCATCAATAGCCGAACCGCCGGTTGCAAGCATCGGGTCAACGACAACGATAAGTCTGTCATCGATATCCGGCGGAAGCTTGCAGTAGTACTCGTGAGGCTGGAGGGTTTCCTCGTCACGGTACATACCGATGTGGCCAACCTTTGCAGAGGGCACGAGATTTAAAAGTCCGTTTACCATACCAAGACCTGCGCGAAGTATCGGTACAACAGCAAGCTTCTTGCCCTTGATAACGTTCTGCGAGGTTTTGCCGATAGGAGTTTCGATGTCGATCTTTTCAAGCGGAAGATCGCGAAGTGCCTCATAGCACATAAGCATCGTGATCTCCTCAACCGACTCGCGGAACTCCTTGTTGGACGTGGACTTCATACGCATAATAGTTGTCTTATGCTGAATGAGCGGATGATCGAAAATAGTTACGTTTTTCATTTTTTCACCTTCTGTGAGCCAGAGATTGTTAATTACTGTTCCTTTGCTTTAGAAACGAGAAGATTTACGAGGATACCGAGGATAAGAGCGCAAGCAACAGCAGTGATGGTGATCTTACCGAAGTTGAGGGTAAGTCCGCCGATACCCGAGATGAGTATTACTGCCACAACGAAAAGGTTCTTATTCTGGTTGAGGTCAACCTTCTGTACCATCTTAAGACCGGATACTGCGATGAATCCGTAAAGAGCCATACAAACGCCACCCATTACGCAAGAAGGAATGGAGTTAACAAATGCAACGAAGGGAGCGATAAAGGAAATGAGCATAGCCATTACAGCAGCGGTAACGATAGTATAAACGGAAGCGTTACCGGTGATAGCTACACAGCCAACGGACTCGCCGTAGGTGGTGTTGGGGCAGCCGCCGAAGAATGCACCTACCATGGAGCCTACACCGTCACCGAGAAGGGTACGGGGAAGACCGGGATCCTCGAGAAGATCCTGTTCGATGATAGAAGAGATGTTCTTGTGGTCTGCGATATGCTCTGCGAATACAACGAATGCAACAGGGAGATATGCAACTGCGAGAGTAGCAATATAAGCGCCGTCGATAGCCTTAACACCCTCGAGTGCACCAACGAAGGTGAAGCCGGGGAGAGTAAGGAAGGTTTCAACGTTTACACCGTTTGCCCAAAGTGCAGTGATCTTGGTAAAGTCAATAACCTTAAGAGCATCAATTTCAGCAACGTTACCGATAACGGTGAAAATAGTTGCAACAGCGTAACCGCCGAGGATACCGAGAATGAACGGGATAAGGCGGGTCATCTTCTTGCCGTAGGTAGCGCAGATGATAACGATAGCAAGAGTAATAAGACCGATGAGTACGCAGATAAGAGGATTAGCAGTAGAAACGCCACCCTTCTGAAGATCGCCGATAGCGTTACCTGCGAGAGAAAGACCGATTATTGCAACGGTAGGACCGATAACTGCAGCAGGCATAAGCTTGTTGATCCAGTTAACGCCCGCAATCTTAACGATGATCGCGATAACAACGTAAACAAGACCTGCGAAAATCGCACCGATAATAAGACCTACATAGCCGGCAGCAGTAGAAACCGCACCTGCGAACGCAGCGCCCATAGAGCCGAGGAAAGCAAACGAGGAGCCGAGGAATACAGGGCTTCTGAACTTAGTGAAAAGCAAGTAAACGAGAGTACCCACGCCTGCACCGAAGAGTGCTGCAGCAGGGCTCATTCCGTTGCCGATGATAACCGGAACAACGAGGGTTGCCGCCATAATAGCGAGAAGCTGCTGGATTGCGAAAACGATCAGCTGACCGAATTTCGGCTTGTCTTTTACGCCATAGATGAGTTTCATTTGAGTCTACCTCCAAAATTTGATAAAATAATATTGGGTTCGCGCCAATTGGATATTACCGTATAATAATATATCATATTCGACTTGATTTGTCAACTTATTATTTTAGTTTTTCCGCAAAAAGCACAAAAAAATAACCCTTGACCGCAGTTTCACATCTACGATCAAGGGTTATTTCTGTTCACTCTTGATATCTAACATCTTTTGTTATCCTCACTTTCATTTTTCTACCCTCTCGCTGTCCCCGTTATTGCCAATACACCACTTACCTTTCATCTTCTTTCTCTAACGAGAATACCGTTTGTTATGGTTAGCTGAAAACTGCGATGGGTGATTTTGCAAGCTTCGTTTCAGATCACTTTTTCTTAACTTACTTGTCTACCGATTAAATTTTTAAGAGATCTCACAAATCTATGTTAAGCGTAACACCGCCGTGTATTTTATCTACCTGAACTCGACTTGTGATCCGAACGCCTTGCCTGATTTTTCTTTTTTAGATTAGCCCATTGGACTGTCCTCCTTCTCTGTGTCTACAGTATAGCATATATTTTCGCATTTTTCAATTGGCAAACTGTAAAAACTACACAATAAATATTTATGCAAAAGGCAGAAAGTTTCATTTTTAGCCAAATAATGCTTTACAAATGCGGATATTATATGGTATAATAAATTTGTAGGGTGCTTTTTGGCACCTTTTTTGTATAAAAAGATATTGAAAATCAGAAAAAATCGTGATATAATTTAAAGGTATTGTTTTAAGAAAATGACTCCATATCGTTTGATAAGTCTTTCAAAAGAGGGATGAACATTTATGAAAAAAATATATGCGTTCTTAATAACAGCCTCCGCCTTGCTTACTCTCGCAAGCTGCTCACATACGCATACCCCCGTCATTTCCCCTGCGGTCGCACCAACGTGTACCCAACCGGGACTGACTGAGGGCACGCACTGCTCCGGATGCGGCGAGGCTATTTTTGCACAGTCGCTCGTGCCCAAGCGCGGACACACCGTCATTATCGACGAGGCTGTTGAGGCAACCTGCCTTAATGAGGGCCTTACCGAGGGCTCGCACTGCTTTGTTTGTAAAGCGGTGCTCGTAGAGCAGGAGGTCATTCCCAAGACCGGTCACAACATAACTATGCTCAAAGCGCTTGAGCCCACCTGCTCGTCCGAAGGACACACCGCAGGTGAGGGTTGCTCCGTTTGCGGTATGATGGTAGACGAAAGCGAAATGATCGCAAAGCTTCCTCACACCGAGGTAACTGTTCCCGCTGTCAGCCCTACCTGCACCGCCGAAGGACGCACTGCCGGTAAGATGTGCTCCGTCTGCGGCGAGGTAACCGACGAGGGTGAAGCGGTAGCAACGGTTCCCCATACGGAGGTAGCGCGTCCTGAAATCGCCCCCACCTGCACTGCAGAGGGCCGCACCGAGGGCAAAGAATGCTCCGTCTGCGGCGAGATAACCGACGAGGGTGAAATCATAGCAAAGCTTCCTCACACAGAGGTAACTGTTCCTGCTGTCAGCCCTACCTGTACCGCCGAAGGACGCACGGAAAGTAAGGAGTGCTCGGTTTGCGGTGAGATACTTGCTTCCTATGAGGTCGTCGCGCGTCTTGCACACACAGAAACCGAGTTTGACGCTATCGAGCCCACCTGTACCGAAGAAGGTCGAACAAAGGGTATCAGCTGCTCGGTTTGCGGCGAGATAATTTCCGGGGGTACTACTGTAGAGGCGCTCGGTCACAGCGAGGTCATCGACAAAGCTGTTGACGCGACCTACACCGAAACGGGTCTTACCGAAGGAAGTCACTGCGATCGCTGCGGTGAGGTACTTATAGCACAGGCAACCGTACCTGTGCTCGAGAAGGCTAACGTCAATTACCCGCTCGGCTACATCACTAAAGCGCCCACCACTATAAAAACCAAACACCTCGAGCTCAAAATAGACCCTAACGTATACGTTCCCGGTAATTTAGTTGAGGTGCTTGATACTATAACAAGCGTTATGGAAACCGTAAGCGGTATGAAGTTCGAGGGCAACCCCAACTACCGCTCAAAGTTCGGCATTTGGAATGCAAATTCGATATCCGAGCTTACGCTCGTAGAGGTTGAAAAGAGCGACATTGACGCCGAATATAACAGCGCATATGCCTCCTCAACCGGAGCAGTCATCTCCTCCGGGGATATTATAAATCTCAGCACGCTTATCCACGAATGCTCACACGTGCTTCAGTCACGCCAGTCGAAATGGCACTACTGCACCTGGGCAATGGAAGCCATATCAAACTATACGGTATATAAGACACAACTCTATATCATCGAGAATTACCCCAATCTTGCTGAATTCGTCGATTCTCCCGTACAGTCTATACGCGATATGAGTGTAAATGATTACAGCGAGATCTACAAGCACTCTATGGAGTACTGGATAGATAACGTATTTGAGGGCTCCGGAAATAAGAATTACGCTATCGGCTTCCGACTCGCATGGTTCCTCGACGAAACCTACGGCGACTACACCAAGTGGATCTTCGCACTTGAGGAAAGCTATCCCTTCGCTGATAACAGCACCAACACAGATCAGCTTTCCAAGGAAAAGATACTCGAGGCATTCTACCTTGCTTACGGAGAGAGCGTATTCGACGACTTCTATGCTTGGCTCAAGAACAATGAGGAACGCACTAACACAGAAATGTTCACAGTCGATCTTCGCGAGGCTGATACGATAGCAGTATATCCAAAAGTTTTTTGGCTCGGCACCGAATACAAGCCCTCCCTCACCAAGTTCTACGCAGAGTACGGCATTTTGTACCGCGACCTTTATATCTCACTTGAGCCCGGAAACCAATACCTCACCGAGTATAAGGGCAGAACGTACGAAAAGCTCACGCTTTTGGTTAATGAAGGCGTAACCGTAAAGCTCTTTGACGAAAACGGTTACTATATCCGAACCGACTCCGGTGATAGCATCGATCTCACCGGCGTAAGCGTCGTAAAGCTCGAGGGTGAAGGCAAGCTCATTCGATTTGAGATAACAGGATTTACCGATCCCAAGTAAAAAGCAAACCTGCAAGCATTGCTTGCAGGTGTTTTATTTATAATTATATTTCCTTTAAAAGTATACACGAATGGTTTGGCATTGTGAATACGGTATCCGTAACCGTTCCGACGAGCTCACCGTCGTGCTCGGCATCAAGCAGATACATCTCGAACTCGCCCTCGCGTCCGAAATCCGCCTTAATTTCCTTGGTAGGAGCCCCGTCGTCCTCGTTGTAGTGCGTCAGCACGCAGAGTATCTTGCCGTCCTTCCCCTTGCCGCAGAGCGTATGTATTCCACTCGGCGCTTCGCACGGAACGTACGACTCCATATCGTAAAACATACCGTACCAATAAAGTGGATAGTATCCCTTTTTAGGGTCGCAGGTGTAGTAGTCGAACGCACCGCACCAAACGCTCGGACGGGTATCGTAATACATCAGCATATCGATGTCAGGCGAAGCCTGTGCCGCAGATATG
>JAZQZL010000045.1:0-8836 GCA_045634005.1 Candidatus Flemingiibacterium sp.
TGAACAAAGGAATATTTTTCTGCAACATCCGTGCCACAGAAGAACCGTGGGATCACGACTACGACCGCGTATTTCCGCAGCTTAAGGCACACGGCATCGACGGATTTGAATTTCAGGACAACGAAATAACGAACGAGGGCATAGAAACGCTGTACGCCGCGATGCAGCGCCACGAAATGAAAACGTACGCAATTCACATCCCTGTGCGCTTCTTTTCTCGCGACCCTGCCGTTACCGAGGATTCACTCGCAAAAATACGCGCGTGCTATCCACTTCTTAAAAAATTCGATTGCACTCGCCTTATGATAGTTCCTACCTTCCCAAACGATATAGAATCCGACGACGACAGACCGCGCGCCGTAGCGGCTATGATAGATGCGCTTCGCATTTGTGTGCGCGAGGCGGCAAACGAAGGGCATACCGTATATTTTGAAAACATAGGCAATCCGAGGCTACCGTACGTTTCTATAGAAGATGTGAAATACGTACTCGATCAGGTCGATGATCTGTATTACGTTTTTGACACAGCAAACTTTATTGCCCCCGGCGATGACGTGCACAGCGCTTACGAGATATTTGGGCCGCGCATAAAAATGATGCACCTCAAAAACCGCGATGCCGACGATATATGCGCACCGTTCCCGGAGGGCATTATCGATCTCACAGGGCTTATGAAAAAGATGCGCACCGATTCTTTAAACGTTCCCACTGTCCTCGAATACAGCGAAAAGAAAACATACGAGCACATTTTCGCCGATTCCAAAACAGCTGACGAGCTGTTTTCGTAAAAGAAAAGCCGACGCACGGAACGTGCGGGGGGAATTTTGTTTTTTTTCTTCGCGTAATCGATAGCGCGGCTCTCGCGTATCATATGTACCTTGATCTGACCGGGATACTGAAGCTCAGCTTCGATCTTCTGCACAATGTCGCGTGCCATAAGCACCATCTGTTCGTCGTTGACTACCTCGGGCTTGACTGCGATTCTGATCTCGCGACCTGCCTGAATTGCGAACGACTTGTCCACGCCGGGGAAGCTGTAGGTGATTTCCTCAAGCTTCTGAAGGCGCTTGATGTAGTTCTCGAGATCCTCGCGTCTTGCACCGGGGCGTGCTGCAGAGATTGCATCTGCCGCCTGAACGATGATCGCAGTGATGGTCTGCGGCTCAACGTCGTTGTGGTGTGCCTCAATTGCGTGGATAACGTCCTTGTTTTCCTTGAACTTCTTACAGATATCAACACCGAGCTGTACGTGCGAGCCCTCGATCTCCTGGGTAAGAGCCTTACCGATATCGTGGAGAAGACCCGCCCTCTTTGCAAGAGTGCTGTCAACGCCAAGCTCGTCGGCGATCATACCGGAGAGAAGGGAAACCTCGATCGAATGATCGAGCACGTTCTGACCGTAGCTGGTACGGAAGCGAAGTCTTCCGAGCAGCTTTACAAGGTCAAGGCTAAGTCCGTGGATACCCGTCTCGTAAGTAGCGCGCTCACCCGCCTGCTTGATCATAGCGTCAACGTCGCGGCGAGCCTTTTCAACCATTTCCTCGATGCGTGCGGGGTGGATACGTCCATCCGCGATAAGCTTTTCGAGCGCAATTCGTGCAACCTCGCGGCGTACGGGATCGAAGCTCGAGAGGGTAATAGCCTCGGGAGTATCGTCGATGATAAGGTCAACGCCCGTCATCGCCTCAATCGTGTGGATATTACGTCCCTCACGGCCGATGATGCGTCCCTTCATTTCGTCGCTCGGCAGAGCAACTACGGATACCGTATTCTCGGTAACGCTTTCGGAAGCGCAACGCTGAATTGCCAGAGAGAGTATCTCTCTTGCCTTCTGGTCTGCCTCCTCCTTGAACTGCGCCTCGTATTCAATAAGCTTCTGCGCGGTTTCGTGCTTAACCTCGTCGTCAATACGCGAAACGATCTGCGCCTTTGCTTCCTCTGCGGTAAGTCCTGCAACCTTTTCAAGAGTTTCAAACTGCTTTGCCTTGATCTGTTCGATCTCTTCCTTGGTTGCCTCTACCTCCTTAAGCTTCTTGTTAAGAGTTTCTTCCTTGGTTTCAAGCGTTTCGATCTTGTGATCGACCTGCTCCTCTTTCTTTGCCACGCGGCTCTCGAGCTTGGAAAGCTCCGAGCGGCGCTCCTTTATTTCGCGCTCTGCCTCGTTGCGCTGACGGAGTATATCCTCCTTAGCTTCGATAAGCGCTTCTTTTTTCTTGTTCTCGGCGGTACGTTCACCGTCCTCGATGATCTTGCGTGCCTGCTCTTCAGCGGAGCCGATTTCAGCCTCGCCGACCTTTTTTCTGTAAATTATACCGAAAACCACACCGAGCGGTAAGCATACCACTGCGGTGATAACAACACTGATTATAATTTCAGTCACTGATAGAACACCTCCTTGTTGCGTAAACTTTTGATTTTTGATTTTTAAATTAGTTTTAACAATGCAATTATTTTATAGCCAAGCCCGTGTCTTCCATCACAAAACACAAATAGGGCAGTATATATTTTAATTACATACACATATATTTTATACAAAAAACAGCTGTCTGTCAAGAGGATTTGCACAAATTTAATTAAATATATTAAAATTCCGCCCCGTGACAGGGCGGAATTTACAGAATGGAAATATTTTGACCTTACTCGTCTATGCGGATAACTATCGTGTCAAGCGTTTCGTACGCTTCGTCGCAAAGAGCCTTGAAATCGAGCTTATTTTCTTCTTCGAGTACGCGCTCGAGTTCGGGGCGCGTCTTGGGGTGGCGCGGAGTAAATACCGTGCAGCAATCCTCATACGGAAGTATCGACGTTTCGAACGTATCTATCTTGCGCGCGATCTGTATGATCTCCTCCTTGTCAAGGCCGATGCAAGGACGGTAAACGGGCATATTTACGGCATCATCCGTGACCTCAATGGCACGCATCGTCTGGCTTGCAACCTGCGCAAGGCTCTCGCCCGTAATGAGCGCGTGACAGTGGTTACGTTTTGCAACACGCTCGGCAAGCGTCATCATATAGCGGCGGAGCAAGAGCGTAAAATAGTCCTCATCGCAGGCTCGGCGAAGCTCCTCCTGAATGTGAGTGAGCGATATAACGTGCACCTTTATCTGCGTGGTGTATTCGCACAGAAGGCGTGCAAGCTCGAGCACCTTTTCCTTTGCGCGCTCGGAGGTATACGGGAAGCTCTCGAAGTGAAGCGCCTCAAGCGTTACACCGCGCTTTGCTATCATATAACCCGCAACGGGGCTGTCGATACCGCCCGAAAGCAGCAAAAGTCCCTTTCCGCTTGATCCGAGCGGCATACCGCCCGCACCCTTAACGCCGCCCGCGTGTACGTAAGCACCGCGCTCGCGTATCTCAACGCGAACGGTAACGTCGGGGCTGTGTACGTCAACGCGAAGACGCGGACAAGCCTCAAGCACCGCACCGCCGACCTCACGCATAAGCTCGGGAGATTTAAGCGGAAACGTTTTATCCGAGCGTCTTGCATCCGCCTTAAAGGTCTTCGCTCCAACGAGGAATTGCGGCAGATATTCCTTTGCCGCCGTCTTTATCGCTTCAAGATCCTTTTCAACCACAACAGCGCGATCAATAGATACGATACCGAACACCTTTTTCGCGTATTCGAGTGCAAGCTCTATATCCGCAAACTCATCCTTCGGCTCTATGTATATCGTGCTCTGCGCGGAGCTTATATCAAACTCACCGGCACGCTTTACGCGCATGCGAAGCTCCTTTAAGAGCATATTTTCAAAATACGATTTGTTGGCGCCCTTAAGTATAAGCTCGCCGTATTTACAGAGAAGAACTTCCTTCATTGTTGTCTATCCTTTCAAAATGCGGATCGCCGCGTTTTTAAGATCATTTTTATTGTTGTTTAACTTTCCCGAAATGACGTCCTCAAGCAGCGCATCGAGCGTTTTTCCGATCGACGTCGGCACAAAACCGAGCGAAAGCAGCTCCCGACCGTCTATTTCAAGCTTGGCAAGAGAGAAGCACTCATCATTTTTGACGATTTCATCAACCAAGCCAAGCGTTACATCAACGCTCTCGCCCATAGCGCTTTTTAGCGTTATCACGTCACGCGCCGTATCAGAGCCGACACTTTTGCACAGCCGTTTTATATCGATTTTATCGCCGACCTGCACGTTTTTGTTTTCAAGTATCGCCTTAACCGCGCTGGCGGCCTTATTATCAAATCGCAGCCGCTTAAAAAGCTCGCCAACGGCATCGTCCGGAGCATCTGCGAGAAGCGCCGCAACATAAACAGGCAGGGAAGCATCAGAAATGAGCGAAATGCGCTCGCCTGCTGACAAAATCGCACTCTTGTCAAGCATCGGCAACACCTGCGCAAGTATATCCGAATGTGCGCTCATTACCCTTGAAGCATACCGCCCTACAAGGAGCTTTGAAAGCTCCGCGGTTATACGCTCCTTTGCTATATTTCCAAGCGTCGGCGCAAGCTCTCGTGCCGCGGTCGCGGTGTCTCTGTCAATATCAAATCCAAGCTGTGCGGCAAAACGAATCGCTCGCATTATGCGAAGCGCATCCTCCGAAAACCGCTCCCGCGGATTTCCGACACAGCGTATCACCTTTACCTCAAGATCGCGTACGCCTCCGTACACGTCAACAAGTCCACACTCCGGCGAATACGCCATCGCGTTTACGGTAAAATCGCGTCTTGCCAGATCCGCAGTAAGATCGTCCGTAAACTCCACGCTGTCGGGATGTCGGCTGTCCGAATACTCACCGTCAATGCGAAAAGTAGTGACCTCGATAGGCTCGTCGCCACTCACGACGGTCACCGTACCGTGCTCGATACCCGTCGGGATCGCGTGAAAGCCCTCTCTCTCGGAGAATATTTTCAAAACAGCTTCCGGCTTTGCGGATGTGGTAACGTCCCAGTCGTTCGGCTCGCGCCCGAGCAGTGCGTCGCGTACGCAGCCGCCGACGGCATACGCCTCACAGCCGTTCTTTGCAAGAGCATCAATAACCGCCGCGGCCGACTTCGGAACCGTTATATTTATCATAGCGACCTCCATTGATCTCCTCTCCTGCGCATACACTTCGCGATAAAAACAAAAATATTACACTACATTATAGCACACAGAGCTGACAAGTTCAATAAAATAACTGTAAACATTTTCACTTTTCCCACACGCCCGTATACTTGACAAAAATATCAGGGCGTGGTATAATATTGGCGCGACCTTGCCAGACGATCGCGCGGTATGGTGCCGAAAGGTATTACCGTGAGGAAAGTCCGGGCTTCACAGGGCAGGATAACGGATAACGTCCGCCGAGGGTGACCTCCGGGAAAGTGCAACAGAAATAGACCGCCGTCTTTTGACGGTAAGGGTGGAAACGCGAGGTAAGAGCTCACGAGTTCCTATGGCAACATAGGTCCGCTGTAAACCCTATCCGAAGCAACACCGTTGAGATCCGCGCTTTGCGCGGCTGTTTGCCCGACAGATCTCATGGGTGGCATACGGCTTTCGCCGTAGAGCTTGTTGGTAACAATAAGCGAAGATAGATGACCGTCCTCGACAGAACCCGGCTTACAGGCAAAGTCGCATATATGCAAAAGAAACGCTCCGATCAGCATCGGAGCGTTTTTTGTCGTTCTTTCGGTCAACAGCATCAGAACATAGATTCAATCAGCTGCTTCAGCAGCTCGGAAAGGTTCACCTCTCCGATGATATCGCGAATTATATCCGTTATACTCGCCTCCACCTGAGCTCCGACCAAGGAAAGCAGCTCGGGTGCAAGGTAATTTATAATCAATTTGAAGATTCCGGGAATCGCATACGAGAACAACGCAGAAAATATCGCAACAACGACCGCGATCACAGTTGTGATTGCGCCGAGAATAACGCCTGCTATAGCAAGGCCCTTTCCTCTTTGGGCGGATTTCTTTATCTGAACCAATGCGACTATGGAAAAAATCAATCCCGCAAGTGGAATAAGTACTGTAATTTTGGTTACGGCAAAGCAGCAAACGAGCGACAGAACAAAGCCGATAATTGCAAAGATGTTGAAGCTTTTCCTTTCCTTCTTAGGCTTTTTCTTTTCGGGCTCCGCCGTGATAGGCAGTTCTGCAACCGGCAGTTCCTCGCCCGGCAGTTCCGTAACCGGATCCTCTGCAGCGCAAGGAACGTTTTCCTCTGTCGGTGCGTCTACAGGTAACTGCTCCGCGGGTACGCCGATCTGCGTGCCGCAAACGGTGCAAAACTTTTCGCCGTGAACGGATTCTTTTCCACAATTAGTGCAGTACATTTTTAAGTCATCTCCTTTGAACGGTCTTGTCTGATGAATGCCTCTATGTGTTCATTATATCATTTTGGCGTCGAGTTGTCAAGGATATTGTCGAAGTACGACCCACACTGTTTGTGACTGCTATATTATTTTTCAAGCAGTGTTTACAATTTCATCTTGAAAAAGTAGGGCGTGTGAGGTATAATTATAGTAAATTTATTGATCTGCGAGGAAATTGATATGAAAAATATACTCAAGCTCTCTGCGCTTCTTTGCGTAATTTTAACGGCGGCCACTCTTTTCTGTGGCTGTACACGTCAGGACGGCGAGGCGCCTATGGGATATAAGGAGATATCAAACGACGGTGTTTCTTATAATCTCTACGTCCCCGACGAATGGATAAGCGATATCTCAACAGGTGTCACCGCGGCTTATTGCAGCAACGTTGACCCCTCGAACATATCGGTGATCGCGTTTGACCTCACAGCAGACACCGCAACGAATATTGAGGGCTATTGGGCAATGTACGAGCCGAGCCTCAAGGAGCTTTTCACTGACTTTGAATACGTTGGCGAGCCTGATACGATAAAGCTTGACGGCACCGATGCAACCGCATATACGTACACGGGCTCGATTTCCAAAGTACAGTACAAAGTAATGCAGGTTGTAACGATAAAGGACGCTCAGGTCTATATCTTCACGTATACCGCAACTGCAGAGAAGTACGACACTCACTTCGAGGATGTCTGGGCTATTCTCGGATACTTTGAATTCAACTAATGAGCGAGCATATCTACTTTGATAACGCCGCGACAACGCCGCTCTGCCTCGAGGCAAAGGATGCGATGTGCGCCGCGATGGACGTTTACGGTAACCCGTCGTCCTTACATACCCTCGGAGTCGAAGCGGAAAAGCTCGTTTCCGACGCACGGCGCGCGGTTTTGACATCTCTCGGCGTTCGACCTATAACAAAGCTTACAGAAAAGCAGCTCATCTTCACCGCAGGTGGCACGGAAGCTGACAATTTAGCGCTTCTCGGCACAATCGCCGCCAAAGGCTTTGGAAAGGGCAAAAAGGTTCTCATATCCGACAGCGAGCATCCTGCCGCACTCGAAACTGCCGCAGAGCTTGAGCGGCGAGGACTCACGGTCGTACGTATCCCCACCGTCGGCGGCGAGCTTGACTGCGCTATGATCGAGCGCGAGGCTGATAAGAGCACCGTTCTCGCAAGCTTTATGCTTGTCAACAATGAAACGGGCGCCGTCTATGACTTAAAGCGCGCCTTTGCAACAGTAAAGGCCGCAAATCCCGACGCGATCGCTCACACCGACTGCGTGCAGGCGTATATGAACGTGCCGTTCACCGAAAAATCGCTCGGCGCTGATATGATAACGCTGTCATCGCATAAAATCGGCGGACCGAAGGGTGTCGGCGCACTGTACGTTACAGCGGACGTGTTAAAAAAGCGTCAGCTCGTGCCGATAATACACGGCGGCGGTCAGGAATTCGGGCTTCGCTCGGGTACGGAGAATCTTCTCGGAATCATCGGCTTCGGCGCGGCTGTAAAAGCCGCTCTTAACACGCGCAGCGAGAACGCCACAAGAAAAAAAGAGCTTCGCGACTATATCGTTTCAGTGCTTTCCGATCAAACTCGCTTTGCGGGAATCAAGCTTAATCTGCCAAAAAATGCCGCACCGCACGTTATAAGTATCACGCTTCCGAGCATCAAAAGCGAAACTATGCTCCATGCGCTCTCGGCTGACGGCATTTTCATATCGAGCGGCTCGGCTTGCTCGTCAAATACGGGACATAAGAGCCACGTTCTGCTCGCATTCGGACTCACCGAAAAAGAGGCGGACTGCACCGTGCGCGTAAGCCTTGGAGTACAGAACACCAAGGACGAGGCGGATCTCTTCCTCGCCTCGTTTGAAAAAGCACTTAAGACACTTGTCAGAATATAACTTTCAAGAAGGACAAAAAATATGCAGACACACGACTACGTAAAAGGTCTTTGCACCGCAGCAGCTGAAGCAAAAAACGCCCTCGCTGGTGCATCCACAAAAGTAAAAAATGCCGTTCTCGCGCGCATCGCCGAGCTTCTTGTCGCCGAATGCGACAGTATCATAGCGGCGAACGCCCGCGATCTCGCAAACGCCGCAGACAACGGCGTTCCAACGCCCATGCTCGACCGCCTGAAGCTTGACAAAAAGCGTATCGACGGCATCGCAGACAGCTTAACACAGCTCATTATGCTCGACGATCCTATCGGCTCGGGTTCGCGTACCACGCGTCCGAACGGGCTTGTTATCGAGCATATCCGAGTACCGCTCGGTGTGGTCGCAATAATTTACGAAGCGCGCCCGAACGTAACTGTAGATGCGGCGGCACTTTGCATCAAAACAGGAAATGCGTGTGTGCTTCGCGGAGGTAAGGAAGCAATTGAAACCAACCGAGTGCTCGCATCGCTTATGCGCCGTGCTCTGTCTGACAATAATCTCCCCGAAAATGCGCTCGCGCTTATCGAGGACACCACTCGCGAAAGCTCGACAGAGCTTATGAAAATGCGCGGTCTTGTCGACCTTTT
>JAZQZL010000046.1:0-24171 GCA_045634005.1 Candidatus Flemingiibacterium sp.
CGGTTCGCCGTCTTCGTTAAGCTCTGCGCCAAGATGTCCATAAAGCTTGGATGCATTCTTTCCCAAAAACGCAAGCTCTTCAGGTGTTTCAATATACACGCGGGTTGCGCCTAAATATTTGGCAAGCTTATTTATTGAGAACTCATTGTACGAGGACATATATAACTGAAGATAGGCGATACCGGTGGTTTCGTCGCGCACTACGTTTTTAAGCTGAGGGCTAACAAAGCCACGCGGTGCAATATTGCTGGTACCGCCATTAGTCGTGCTGTCCCAGTAGTTGTTATTGCCAAGGAATACGCAGTTTTCGTAGGTGTGGTAGTTGCTGAAATCCAAAAAGCTGTCAATAAAAATACATCCTTCGCAGTTGACCAGCAAGTTTGGCGTACAGCCAATACTTGAGTCGTCACCCAATTTGTAGAATGCACAATTTACAGCCGTTCCTCCTCTAATGTATCCTTCCCAAACGCTATCGCGTACCACTTTGCCGCTCGATAGGTTTCGTTCGAGCAAATCTGCCTTATAATTCTGATTAAACTCGCAATTTTCAGCAGTAGAAAAGTTATAGTATGACGATGAATCCACATTCAAATTGGTAATGTTGGTATACTTGTAGTTGATTTTACCGGTATTTGTTTGATATATCTCAACTTCATACTGTCCCATTAAATCGCTCGGGAAAATCTTGACCGGCTCATCCTCGGTACCGATGCAGTTGAGCGTCCCCTTTACGACAAGACCTGCTATGTAAAGGTCAGCGTAAGCGTCGTTAGCATCGTTGGTCCAGAACTGAATGTTCGTGCCCTCGGTAACCGTTACGGTTACGCCCTCTTCAATTACCGTGGAGTTGGGAATGATGTAGTAGTTATCCTTGGTGAGCGTCATGTCCTCGTCGATGATCTGAGGAAGCACCACGCCGTTCTTGACTACAAGCTCTACGGTTGCGGTAGAGGTGTAGGTTTCCTCATCCTTGTCGTCAAGCGCGTTCTTGCAGGAAACGGTAACGTTGATCTTGAGAATCGTGTCGTTAGGTGTATCCTTCGCTATATTAAGATAGAAGGGATTTTCCCAACCGATCCAAAGATCGTTGTCCATTACCTTGCCGCAATCCTTGGTGGAGTAAGTGCCAACGCTGTCGTAGTTTATGCTTGCCGAAGACGAGAAGTTCTTGCCGTCGGTAGAAAATTGAACGTAGGGGTTGGGGATATTTGCAGGAGAAAGCGCATCTATCGTAACGATAGTGTCCTTGCTCATGCCCCAACGGTTGCGAAGCTCAAATCCGAGTGCGATCATCTCGCCTGCATCAAGCGTACCGTCGCCGTTGTTAGCGCTGTTAATGCTGATGCTGTCAAACGCGGTGTATTCGCTGAGTGCAACGTCAGGATTAGGAAGCTTTGTAAGCGCATCGTAAAGGTTTACGATCTGCGGCAGATTGTGCTTACCGTGCAGCTTGGGATCAAGGCACGTTGCATACGTGTCAGAGGTAGAAGCGATCTGACCGTAGATAAACTTGGAGGGATACATATCGGGATCATCGTAAACGCTGCGGAGTATCGCCGCGATACCCGAAACGATAGGCGCCGCCATAGAAGTACCGTTCCACGTTGAATATCTGTTGTCGGGAATCGTACTGATGATGCCTTCACCTGGCGCGTACACCTCGTATTCAACGGAGTTGAACGCCCCCGCATCGTAGTTGGTGAACGAGGACTCAATGCCGTAGTCACCAACGCTCATTACGCCGAGAACGAAGCTGAACGCCGCAGGATAGGTGGGGAGTACAGTCAAACCACAGCCCGGAATGTACTCGTTAGGCAAACCGTTGTTACCTGCTGCAGCAACGAGCACGCTGTGAGTGTACGCCGCCTCAAGCGCGTCCTGTACCGCGATGGTGGAAGCGGAGCCGCCGAAAGACATATTGATTACGTCCGCGCCATTTTCGCGAGCGTAGTCGATAGCCTTACAGATGTCAGTCTGCAGGAAATAGCCGCTTGCCTGACCTGCCTTAATTGCCATGATCTTGGTGTTGTAAGCAATACCGACAACGCCGACCTTGTTGTTAGCCGCCGCGATAATACCTGCAACGTGTGTACCGTGACCGTGGTCGTCGTCACCGTTACCCTTCTTTGCTACGATGTTAACGCCGTAATAGTCGTCAACGTAGCCGTTCTTATCGTTGTCGATACCGTCGCCCGGGATTTCGCCAACGTTCACCCACATATTATTCTTGAGGTCCTCGTGGTCGTAGTCAACACCGGTATCAATAACCGCAACGATAACACCCGAGTCACCGCCGGGGTTCTTCTTGTCGTTTGTTATCTTCTTCCAAGCCTTCTGGATACCGCAGCTGTCAAGATGCCACTGATCCTTAGCCTTTTCGTTTCCGGTAACGGTAGAGGAAATTCCCTCTCCGTCGGTAATCGGAGAGCCATCGGTTTCGTATATGTAGTTATACTCCGCGAGCACAACGCTGTCGTCTGCTCTCATGGCATCAATAACAGCCTTGGGAGTAGCACCGTCAGCGAGGTTAGCGGTGTACCAATAACCGTCCTTTGCCGCGAACATATACTCGATGTCCGCAACGCCGTCAAACGGCAACTCTGTGATCTTCTTTGCGACCTTCACAAGGACGGTCTTGTCGTCATACGGGAACGCTCCCGCCTCGACCTCTTCCTCGTAGGTAACGTCAAACGGCTCGGTAAGGTCGTAGCCGTTCTCTGTGGTTGTAGTCTCGGTCGCTTCCTCTGCCGCTGCGTTAAGATCAGCCGCCGTAAGAGGAATCATACCAAGAAGCATCGCCGAAACGAGCAAAGACGAAATAATCTTCTTAAAATTTCTCATGGTGATTATCCTTTCATGGTGTAATTTTACTGTTTAGTTAGCGTGCAAATTTAAGAATCTTACG
Source organism: Candidatus Flemingiibacterium sp. (assembly GCA_045634005.1). Taxonomy (GTDB): domain Bacteria; phylum Bacillota; class Clostridia; order Oscillospirales; family CAG-272; genus Flemingiibacterium. The sequence continues at coordinate 2,906 of JAZQZL010000046.1, forward strand.
AATATAACAGCCGCTTCGGCTCTGGTCGCGTTGGCTGAAAAAGCGATCTTTCCTCCTTCGCGTCCAAGTATTAGTCCTGTGTCGACCGCCCACGCAGTTGATGCCTTTCCCCAATCGGGAATCGTGTCGGCATCAGTAAATTTATCAAGCAAACTCGCATTAGCGCCCTGTGCTTTGCTGTATCTGCAAAGTATAGCCGCGATTTCTCCGCGTGTTATGTATTTGTTAGGTGAAAACTCATTGTTGCCCGTGCCAAACACGATACCGTTTTCTACCGCCCACGATACCGCATCCGTATACCAGCTGTCCTCTACATCCGCAAAGTCACATCTTTCGGCTGACGGACTTCCAGAGTATCTGTGAAGCACCGTGACAAACATCGCACGTGTCATTGTAAGCTCAGGCGAGAAAATGTTTTCTCCGGTACCCGTGAAAAGCCCTCGCTTTACAGAATCGTAAATCTGGCTGTACGCCCAATGTGAGGTACTGACATCCGAAAATGTCTTTTCTATAGATACCTCGGGTTCATCCGGAGCATCCGTTTGTTCGGGTGCGACCGGTGTATCGGGGTCATCTAATATCTCCGGTTCATCCGGAACCTCGGGAGTGTCCGGTGTATTCGGTTCATTTGGTATCTCTGGAGTATTTGGTATGTTAGGCTTATTCGGTTTATCCGGTTCGCTCGGAGGATCGGGAATATCCGGTTTCTCCACTGCGCTTGGATCCACTATCGCAATTTTAACATCGTTGCTTGTGGAATTAAGGTTGCCGCCATCAAAGCTCGCATATCCCTCCACTGTGAGATCAAACGCCGCGTTGCCTGCGGATATAGCCTTGAATTTCGAAACAATAACCGCTCCGTCACCGACAATATCCTGCATAGATATCGCAGAAAAATGAATCTCACCGATAATGTCTGTGTTTACTGATGAAACAGCAATGCTGCTGCCAAGCTCACCGAGCACTGCCTCTTCCAAAAGCAACTTATCCTTGTCATATGTGACTGTAAATTGCATTGCAGCGAATCCGACATTGTCCTTCAGATCAACGAGCAAATATACGCTGTCGTCTATCTCGACACTATCGTCCGTCAGACTAAGCCCGAAGTGTGGTGGTGTAGCATCTGCAGAAACCGTCAAACACAGCATAAGCAAACAGCAAACCAAGATTATAAAAAACTTTATTTTTTTCATATTACACCCCTTTTTCCAATGCCAAAACAGTTCAATATCAACTGCGAATTCAAGACTAAACCAATATACGTTGCGGCGCAGCAGCACTTTAACGCTTCACAACGATAAAGTGCCGCTGTATACAATGCCATAAATTATTAATAATATTATATATTATGATTTTATCACTCGCACAAATCATTGTCAAGCATTTTGGAAGCGATACATAAGCAATTCCATATTATGCACATAAATAGGTTGCCCTCCAGCTGAAATTTCTGCGCTTTGCACAACGAAAATTTTCTCGAATTTTCCATTTACACCATGTTTTATTACATTACACCGTTTAAGCGATTGCAATGAATTTTGAAAAAATCTCCCGAAAATTCCACCCATTTTTATCCCATTTTTTATCCCATTTTTTATCCCATTCTGCTATTTTTCACCCCAATTTCACCCTTACAAAGCACAACAAACAAGTACAAACGAAGACAAACAAGTAGAAAAAATTTGCAAACAAAAAACCTCGAATGGCCGAAGCCATCGAGGTTTTTGCGTATCCAAAATAAGAACTTATCTCTTGGAGAACTGGCTCGCACGACGAGCTGCCTTGAGACCGTACTTCTTTCTTTCCTTCATTCTCGGGTCACGAGTGAGGAAGCCAGCCTTCTTGAGAGCCGGACGATAGGTTTCGTCAGCCTGAAGAAGAGCTCTGGAAAGGCCGTGGCGGATAGCGCCTGCCTGACCGGAAAGACCACCGCCCTTAACGTTAGCGATGATGTCGAACTTACCCTCGGTAGCAGTTACGCCGAAGGGCTGGTTGATGATGAGCTTGAGAGTCTCAAGACCGAAATAATCGTCGATGGACTTGCCATTAACGGTGATAACGCCGGTGCCCGGAACAATGCGAACGCGAGCAATGGACTTCTTTCTTCTGCCGGTGCCGTAGAAATACGGCTTTGCACTCTGATACATTGTGTATTACTCCTTTCGATTATTCAGCGTCGTAAGCGACGGGCTGCTGAGCCTGATGCTTGTGCTCTGCACCTGCGTATACCTTAAGACGGGTGATCTGAGCGTCGCCAAGCTTGTTCTTAGCGAGCATACCCTTAACTGCGAGCTGCATAGCGAGCTCGGGCTTGGTTGCCATAAGGGTCTTGTAGTTAACCGACTTAAGACCGCCGATGTAGCCGCTGTGACGGTAGTAATACTTCTGCTCCAGCTTCTTGCCGGTGAGAACTGCGTCCTTTGCATTGATAACAATTACAAACTCGCCGCAGTCAACGTTGGGGGTGTACTCAGGTCTGTGCTTACCTCTTAAAATGGTAGCTGCGAGAACAGCGGTCTTGCCGAGGGGCTTGCCAGCTGCATCGATTACGTACCACTTGCGCTCGAGGGTTTCCTTTTTAGCCATGTATGTGGACATAATTGGTAAATTCCTTTCGATAGAATATTTGCCGTAAAACGGCTTGGTTTGTCCGCCTTTTCGATGGGTTAGTCGTTATGGCAGACTTTCTCAACGTGCACTATTATATCACAATGTTTCGTGCTTGTCAATACCTTTTTCAAAAAAAATCTCAAAATTTTAATTTACATATGTATTTGCTCGCAAAATCGCCCGTTTTCTTCGATTTTGGCACTGTTTGCGCAAGCGTGTAGCTATTTTTTTGACTTGTTGACTTTTAATTTCGTTTGTGTTATAATGAAAATGGAAGAATGTTGTCGCATTTTTAAGTAGTTTATCAGCTCGCAGACTTGGAGGTATATAATGGGTGCCGTATTTGCTTTAGGATTTGCTTTTTTTGCTTTTATTGTAGTTTTTATCGGCGTAACGATCACCCTATTCGGCATCGGCGGTGAAGCCCTGTTTGCGACTCTTATGGTCCGAGGCAAGCGATTTGGCAAGCCGCTTCTCGTGGTATCTGCCGTGGTCACGCGCATCGGAGCTCTTGTCGCGTTGATACCAATAGTATTTTTCGGGCTTATCGTAGGCTCAAACTTCACGTATCCACACGATTTCGTGGAAACCGAGATTGCAGTCGAGCTCACGGATGGCTATTGGGGCGACTTCGTTGCAGACGGCGCGACCTATACGCTGCTTAACGACCTCGGCTTTGCCTATGAAACGGCGCAAACGGCAAATACGCCCGTTTTTCACTATATTCCCGACGAAGCAATAGAGCGCCACACCTCATTCAACTTCTACCCTATCATAAACGATAGCGGATACGAGCTGATCGTTGGCGAATATTCGCTTTACTGCCGTGCCGAGGACAAAGCCGCCGTCACGGATTACTACTCAAATTGTCCGAAAGCCTACTACCACTACGCTTCCTCATACGACGGACGTGGCAACTACTCCACCGAGTATTACCGCCTCGACTCAACCGTCGAGAGCGAGATTCACGCTCTGTACTCACAAGGCTTTGACAGCCTTGAGTTCATCGAGATAGTTTCATACGAAAAAGGCTCGGTCTACGACACCATAGATTACGTCTATATCGACGTGGTAAGCGAGGACGGAGCGGTGCTTCTTGACTACGTAACGATTGTAAATTTTAAAGGCACGCTCTACGTTTTGGAATACGAGGACTTTGCCGCGGAGCTTGACGCCGAGGATTATTTCGCCACGCCCGAGTACGAGCGTATGTCCGTGTACGGATTGCGCGTGTTGCCCGAAGCTACCGAAGCACTGCTCAAAAGCTACTTTATCGGAGAATAAATAATTTATGAAAAGAAAAAAACAGCTTCTCTCAAAAATATCCGCGCTCCATCTTGTCAAGCTCGTCGGGCGCTCACTTTTGCTCGTTGCCGCGCTGGTGATTTATATTTACAACCACGTTACAGGCAGCGATATCGAGCTGCTTACCGGCTACGAGGGCTTTAAATGGTTTCTTGCCGCGCTGTGGTGTATCTACGTCGTGGAAATGGCGCTTCGCTTCTTCCCGTCGAGGATTGAAAGCCCCGGCTGTCAGAAGCAGTTTGAGCGCAACTTTATCCCGACTGATAAGACCGAACCGATAGTCCAGTCGTGGCGCCGTACGCTCTCCGTCCTGCTCGCGTGGGTTGCCCTGAACGGCGTTATCGGCGCACTCTACTACACACACGTTATAGACAGAGGCATTTTACTGCTCGTCTGCCTTGCATACAGCGTATGCGATATGATTTGTATACTGTTCTTCTGCCCTTTCCAGGCGTGGTTTATGCGAAATCGCTGCTGCACGGACTGCCGCATATACAATTGGGATTTCGCGATGATGTTCACGCCGTTCGTGTTTATCCCGAGCCTTTACACGTGGAGTCTGCTCGGACTGTCGCTCTTGCTCGTGCTTTATTGGGAAATATCCCTTCGCCTGCACCCCGAGCGCTTTTCCGAAACGACCAATGCAGGCGTCTCCTGCCAGCACTGCACGGAAAAGCTCTGCAAGCACAAAAGGCATCTCAAATCGTTTATCAAAAACAAGAAATTTATAAAAAGGTAATGTGTGATGTATAAGAAGAAAAAGAAGCTGCCCGAGTCGAACTGCGAAACCTGCGAGTTCTACGATTGGGACGACGATATGCAGGAATACGTCTGCATCGCCAATCTCGACGAGGACGAGTATTACCGTATGATGTCAAGTCCGAGATGTCCGTTTTATAAGTATTATAACGAGTATAAGAGCGTGCAAAAGCAAAACTGATACTGCACGGGGAGGCGAAAGCCTCCCCTTTTTTGTTTGCGGTGACCGCTTGTGTTATCCTCGCGCGTTCCTCGCGCTCGGGAGCCGCAAGGGAGAGGAGGAATTGGCTCATTTTGCCGCGAACTCCTCCTCTCCCTTGTACCCTCTCCACCTCTCGGCTATGCCATCGATCTGCGGCCTTCCTACAGAGTGTTAATACCACAGAGTGCACACGTGCCGGCACCGCCGCGCTACTAAAATGCGCGGCGGTGCATACCGTTGCGCGCAGCGAAGCATCCGCGCCCCTAACCGTACGCTAACCTCGCCGTCCAGCGCAGCGAGGACGGCAACCACTCCTGACGGGATATTGCCATCGCTCGGCACCGCCAAACAGTTGCCGGGATGCAGGGTTCCCGGCTGCCCGTGGCGCGGGATACGGTGCTCGGAGCAAAAGAGAAGCGCTCTCGACCGAGAGCGCTAAATCTTATTTTTCCACTCACAAACCAAAGGCGAGCGAATGCGTTGTATAAAGTTCTTTGCTGTCGTTGAAAACGACGCTTTCATTTCAAGAAAGCCGCGTTCTCCTATACAAGCGCCTTACTCCCCACCGCGTACGATAAGCGGTGCGTATTCACGGGGCTTGGAGATAGCCTTGTACGCAGGACGAATGATCTTTTTGCCGGTAGTAACCTCTTCTATGCGGTGAGCACACCAGCCTGCCATTCTCGCGATAGCGAAGAGAGGCGTGTAGAGCTCCTCGGGAATACCGAGCATACGGTAAACAAGTCCGGAATAAAGGTCGACGTTCGCACAGATGCGCTTGTCAAGCTTCTTGTGCTTCGAGTAAATGTCGGGAGTCAAACGCTCAACCGCTTCGAGAAGCGCAAACTCGCGCTCGTAATCGGTTCCCTTTGCAAGATCCTTCGCGTACTTTTTAAGCGTTACTGCACGAGGATCAGACAGCGTGTAGATCGCGTGTCCCATACCGTAGATAAGTCCCGAATGGTCGCCTTCCTCACCGCGCATAAGCTTTTCAAGGAAGGATGCAACCTCGTCGTCATTCTCCCAATTCTTGACACCAGCCTTGATGCAGTCGAACATCTCGCAAACCTTGATGTTCGCGCCGCCGTGCTTGGGTCCCTTAAGAGAGCTTATAGCGGACGCGATAGCCGAGTAGCTGTCGGTGCCCGACGAGGATACAACGCGGCAGGTGAACGCCGAGTTGTTACCGCCGCCGTGCTCCGCGTGAAGCACAAGACAAAGGTCGAGAAGCTTTGCTTCCGCCTCGGTGTAATTACAGTCGGGGCGCATAATACGAAGGAAGTTCTGCGCCGTAGAGAGATTGTTCTGCGGATTGTGAATATTAAGGCTCTCGCCGTGGAAATAGCTTCTGTTGAACGCGTACGTCTGCGCCGCGATAATGGGCAGGCGCGCAAGAAGCTGCATCGACTGACGGAGCATATTGTCAAGGCTTGTTTCGTCGGGATTTTCGTCGTAGGCATAGAGCGCCAATACACTCGTCGCGATCTTGTTCATAAGCGACGGCGTGGGCGCACGCATAATTACCTCGTCGGTAAATCTCGGCGGCAGATAGCGATAAGAGTCGAGCAACGTGTCGAAATCCTGAAGCTGCTTTGCGCTCGGCAGATCGCCGAAAAACAAAAGATACGCAGTTTCCTCGAAGCCGTAGCGTCCCTCCTCGGTGTAGCCGCGAATAAGGTCCGCAACGTTGTAGCCGCGGTAGTAAAGCTCACCGTCAATGGAGATCTTGTCGCCTTCATTTATTATGTAACCGTGCGCGTTACCTATCTTGGTAATGCCAGCCATAACGCCCGTTCCGTCGGGGTTACGCAGACCGCGCTTGACGTTATAGTTAGTGAATGCAGCCGCAGGAATTGAGTAGTGCTCACGCGAGCCCGCGAGAAGCGACTCGAAGAGCTCACTGTTCTCACTCATCAGCGTACTGTGCATAAAAGAATTGTTAAAAGCCTGTTGCATCGTTTTTCCTCCCATGGGAACCTTTAAATACTTTAACTCATTATATTTCTATCATTATAGCATATATTATTCTAAAATGCAATACCTTTTCGAGATTTCGCAAGAATTATTTTTAAAAATTGCATTTTAAATCCCGTTTTGCATAATTTCTCCCAAATTCGCGCCAATAAATGAATCAGAATGCATAATTTCTTGCAAATTTACGTTCTCTTTCGACAAATTTCAAAAAAATCATTGAAATACGAACGAAAATATGTTAGAATAACTGTATAAACAACATTGAACGAGGACAAAATTTTGAAGCATATTTTTATTATAAACCCCGCTGCAGGTAAAGGTGTGGACTCAAGGCGCATGCGCGACGAGATAACCGCCGTCTGCAAAGGGCTAGACTACGAAATATACCATACCACCGAGAGAGGCGACGCAACTCGCTTCGTTCGCGAGCGCATCAAGGGTAAGCCCACGGGCGAGGTCTACCGTTTCTATGCTTGTGGCGGTGACGGTACGCTTTCCGAGGTCACAAGCGGTGCTGCCCTCGCACACGAGGTCGAGATCGGCTGTATTCCCGTCGGAACCGGCAACGATTTCGTGCGCGGCTTCAGAATGCCCGAGTTTTTTGGTAGTATAAAGGCACAGCTCGAGGGCACAGCCGAGGTAATCGACTGCTACTCATACGGCGATGACAAGTACGGCGTGAATATGGTAAACGTAGGCTTTGACTGCGACGTAGCCGCAAAGGCATCGGAGCTTAAGAAGAACAAATTTGTTCCAAAGTCGCTCGCATACGTTGGAGGCGTGCTCGTTCTGCTCGGGCAAAACAAGGGCTGCACGATTCGCGTAGTACGCGAGGACGGCTCGGAAACAACGAAAGAATTCCAGCTTGTCAGCGTGGCAAACGGTGCGTTCTGCGGCGGCGGTTTCAAATCCGCGCCGAGAAGCTCGCTGTCTGACGGCCTCATTGACGTGAGCCTTATCGAAAAAATATCGCGCTCCGAGCTGCTCCGCCTTATCGGATCATACAAAAAGGGCACGCATCTTGAAACCAAGCTCGGTGCACGCGTCATTGAATACACTCACGCAAAGAAAGTCGAGCTTTGCTTCGGCGAGCCGACGAACGTGTGCGTGGACGGCGAGATAAGTCAGATGGAGCGTCTTTGCATCGAGGTCATTCCGAGCGCTCTTCGCTTCGTCGTGCCAAACGGATCTTCCATAAATTAATCAGAGGTAAAAATGAAACGCACACTTCCCTTTCTGATCGCGCTGACAGCGTTGCTTTCAGCCTGTGCGCTCCGGTCAAACGGTGATTCGATGATCGAGGAAACTCGCGTGACGTCGCCCGAAGCGATATATGCGCCTGACACCGACGTATCCGCCGAGCCGATACGCCCCGCCGAGACACCCACCGAGGTGGCGCGCATAAGCTTTCTCGCAGCGGGCGACAACGTGATACACCCGTGCATATACATTGATGCGCGCAACCGCGCAACTCAAGACACACGTGCATACGACTTTAAGCCGATGTACGCCGACGTTATAGATTATATAGAAGGATTTGACCTCGCGTTCATCAATCAGGAAACGCTTATGTGCGGCGACGGGTACGAGGTATCGGGATACCCGAACTTTAACTCGCCGCAAGAGCTCGGTCTTGACCTTCGCGACATAGGCTTTGACATCATCGGTATGTCAAATAACCATATGCTTGACAAGGGCACAAAAGGGCTTCGCGCTACGCTTGATTTCTACCATTCGGAGGAAATGAGCGACGTTCTGATGATCGGCGGCTACTACGACGCCGAGGACTACGACAATATCCGCACAATAGAACGCGACGGCGTGACTATCGCGTTTCTGTCGTACACCTACGGCACGAACGGTCACGTTCTGCCGAGCAGCTCCGAGCTTGTCGTGCCGTATATCAACGATTCCGACATCATTCGCCAATGCGCGCTCGCCGAAGAACTCGGCGACATCACTATAGTTTCTATCCATTGGGGCGACGAGAACAGTGGTGTTAACAGCGAGCAGCGCCGCGTAGCACAGCTTCTTGCAGATAGCGGCGCGGACGTTATACTCGGTCACCACCCCCACGTTTTGCAGCCGATTGAGATAATCGAGTCGGCACACGGCGAGGTGCTCTGCATCTACTCGCTCGGTAATCTTCTCTCCGCAATGCAGTATTGGCAGAACATGGTCGGCGGATTTCTCACCTTCGACATCGTCGCGTACAGTGACGGAGATGTTACCTTTGAGAACCCTTCATTCACGCCAACCGCGTTCTACTACGGTCCGAGCTACTACAACTCTCATCTTTATTTCCTGAAAGACTACCCGGCTGACGTCGCAAAGACTCACGGCACGGGCAATCTCTACGGCTCACGCGCTACCCCGTCCGATATGCTCTCCTATGTAAGAGGCATAATGGGCGAATATCTCACCTTTGACGCACAGTAATCGAATACGACTATCCCCCACCGCAAATCGCGGTGGGGGATTTTTTACATCACAAACCAATTTTGACATTTTACTTCCAATTCTTCTATATAATTAACATTTTTACTATTTAAATATTATTTCTCCTATTATTCGTCATTTTATACAAATCTATACTTGGAAATTCGTGTATTATTTTGCCAAATTATGTCTTGACATTATTACCGATATATGGTAAAATAAGTACAGCAAGGAAAAACAGTATTCTATATCCTAAACAAGAAATCAAAAGGAGATACACAATGAAATCCACAGGTATAGTACGTCGCATAGACGAACTCGGAAGAATCGTTCTTCCCATAGAGCTTCGCAATAAAATGGACATCAAGACCAAGGACTCCATCGAGATCTTCGTTGAAGAAGACAAGATCATCTTGAAGAAGTACGTTCCCGCTTGCCTCTTCTGCGGCAACGCTGACGACGTAATTATGTTCAAGGGCAAGCTCGTTTGTAAGCAGTGCCTTGAAGATATGCATAAGCACGCATAATTTTGAACTTTTTCCTCCTAAAGCCTCATATAAAAAAGAAAAGAACTGACACGGCGGCACACCGTGTCAGTTCTTTTTTGTGTTATTTTTTATGCGCCCTTCTCTATCACGCAAACCGCCATCTTGACGAACATCTCTTTAAGCAACGGTAATTTCGCAAACAGCTTAAAGTAGCTGCGAAGCGCGATCTCGCGATAATATACAGGCGTGATGCCGAGTGTTTTCAGTATCTTGTGGAAGCGTCGAAGCGTCATCTTGTTGATGTAGCCAAGCGTTTCATTGCCGTTTTCGTCTTTAGAAAGGCGCAGATCAAGACGCTCCGCCTCGTCCGGCAGCCCGCGTACAAGCTCCTTGTACGCCTCGACAAGCTGCTTTTCCGACAAAAACATATGCACCCACGGCATATGAATGGTGTCAGACAGATGCGCACCCGTCGGGTGATAATACGGCGGGAAGTTGATGTAAATGCGCCCTCCCTTTTTGATAAGGCGTATAGCCTCGCAAAGCGCCGCCTCAGGATTTGAAACGTGCTCCATAAAGTCGTTCATTATGACCGTGTCAAAGCTCTCATCGGGGAACGGAAGCGCATCCGCCGACGCGCATACGAACTTAAATCTGTCCGCATAGCCAAGCTTTTCAGCAAGTGCCACAGCCTCCGCCTCATAGCGCGCTACGATATCAACCCCCGTAACGCTCGCTGCGCCGAGGGAGGCGAAATAAAGGCTCTTGCCTGCCGCGCCGCAGCCCATATCAAGCACGTCCTTGCCTGCAAACATCTGGTCGGGCGTAAAAGCACCGTCGTAGCACGCGATCGTGTCCGCGCCTTTTGTAAACTGCCACTCGGCGTACGTCATTTTGTTATCGTTTGCAAGATTGAACGGGTGAAGCACGGGCGGAAATATTTTATTTGTCAGCTTTACGAAAGCAACTGCGAAGGACATAACTTTTACCTCACAAATAAATCAAAACCAGACGCCGCCGTGCGGCGACGTCTGGAAATGCTGTTATTCTGAATTATTCAGCGTCTGCTGCTTCCTCTGCGGGAGCTTCTACTGCCTCGTCAGCAACCTCTTCGAGAGTTGCAGGCTCGAGAAGCGCCTTGATGGAAAGGCTGATCTTGTGGTTTTCAGCGTCGATCTTGGTGATCTTTGCCTCAACCTCATCGCCTACCTTGAGAACGTCAGCGGGCTTGTTAACCTTTTCAAGGCTGATCTGGGAAACGTGGATAAGACCGTCAGCGCCGGGAACAACCTCAGCGAATGCACCGAAGTCCATAAGGGAAACAACCTTAACGGTTGCAACGTCGCCCTCTGCGTACTTGTCGGTGAAGATCTTCCAAGGATCCATATCAGGAGTCTTGTAGGTAAGAGAAATTCTCTTGTTTTCCTTATCAACGGACTTAACGGTTACGTCGATAACGTCGCCTACGTTTACAACCTCAGAGGGATGCTTGATTCTTCTCCAGGAAAGCTCGGTGGAGTGAACCATACCGTCAACGCCGCCAAGATCAACGAATGCGCCGTAGCTCATGAGGCTCTTAACCTCGCCGCGGTACTGCTGACCCTCTTCAACCTGTGCCCAGAATGCGTCGCGCTTTGCCTTGTTCTCTTCTCTCTCAACAACGCGGATGGAAGCAACTACGCGCTTTCTCTGCTCGTTGATATCGATAATTCTAACCTTCTTGGTCTGGCCCTTAAGAGCTGCAAGATCAGCGTCCTTGGGAAGGCCGGACTGGGAAGCGGGGATAAATACGCGGATAGAATCGCAGGAGCCGATAACGCCGCCCTTAACGATCTCAACAATCTTTGCGTCGAGGATCTCGTTAGCAGCTGCAGCATCAACAACGATCTGCCAGTTCTTATCAACGTCGATCTTCTTCTTGGAAAGATTTGCGATGCCCTCTGCATCGTTTACCTTAAGAACCTTAGCGTCGATGATATCGCCGTTCTTGTAAAGGTCAGCAAGCTTAACAGAAGTGTCGTCAGTAACCTCATCATATGTAATGATGCCGGTGAACTTAACGCCTTCGATGTCGCCGCGGATCTCATTGTCAGATACGCTGGTTACGTAAAGCTTAACCTTATCTCCGTTCTTAATAGTTTTGATGCTTTCGTCAAGCATCTCTTCAAAAGTTTTTTCAATGTTCTCGCTCATAATAGTTTGAACCTCCGTTATAATTTTGCCGGGAGTCGAAGCTCCTGCGGCAATTCCCACCTTCATATGGGGTTTAACATACTCGAGCGGAATGGAGGAAGCATCTTCAATCAAAAAGGAAAGGGGTAAATTTTCTTTACTGATAGCATAGAGCTTGTTCGTGTTTGAACTCTCCTTGCCACCAATGATAATCATCATATCCATTTTTCGGGATACCTTCAAAACTTCATCCTGCCTATTTTCTGTTACACTACATATTGTATCATATATTTTTGCATTTGTATATAGTTTTTCAAAAAAATTAATAGTTTTTTTCCATTCTATTAGATTTTGAGTAGTCTGCGCAACTAAAATCGGACGCTTTTGGGTAAAATCGACAAGCGCCATCTTTTTTTCGAGCTCGTCCGCAGTCGGCGCTACCACAAATTCGCAATCCGCGTAGCTCACAAAGCTCTCCACCTCGGGGTGCTTTTCGTCGCCAAGCACGCAAAGCACAGTGTCCTCGCCCGTTTCCTGTGCAGCAATTTTGTGTATCTTCTTAACGTACGGGCAGGTGCAGTCCTTCACCTTAAAATACGGATACTCCGCCTCAAGCTCGCGAAGCTCCGCATCAAGCTCACGCGTAATTCCGTGCGCACGGGTGCACACCACCGTCGGGTTAGACTCGGACGAAGCCGCGGCGACAGCCTCAACGCCATCAGCGTCAATAACGCGCACGCCTCGCGACTCAAGGTCCTGTATGAATCCGGGGTTGTGGATAAGCTTGCCGAGCGTGCATACGGTACCGCCCTCGGCTATAGCCGCCTCGACGGTATCAACGGCGCGCGATACGCCAAAGCAAAATCCCGCAAGGGATGCAACGGTTACGCTCATTTTGTTTTTCTCTCCTCCGGCATAAGCTCTACGATACGGTCATACATAAGCTCGGCACCGCGAGCGTACTCCTCCGAGCCGCCGCCCTCAAAGCCGAATTCACCGTATCCGATAGGCTTGCCTATATAAACGTCTATGCGGCGAAAAAGTGCGACCTTGTCGTTCTTCGTGGCAATAAACGCAGGAAGCACGGTCGCCTTTGCGCGATAGCACGCCATCGCCGCGCCACCCTTTACCTCGCATTTGGTGGTATCGAACTTAACGCCCGTAAATCGGTGTCCCGTCGGGAACATTCCGACCACCTCGCCTGCTTCGATAAGCGCGATAGACTTCTTTATCGGTGCGACTGCGTTACCCTTTCTGTCAACGGGAAACGCGCCGAGAGCCTTGATTACTCCGTTCAAAACAGGCACAGAGAAAAGCTCCTTCTTCGCCATAAAGCGAATCTGCCCCTTCAGCGCAACCGCGAGAGAAAACACGTCGAGAAAGCTTATGTGGTTTGATACGACTAAAAAGCCGCCCGTCGGCTCATTCTCCGCACCGTGAACGTGCACTCTGAAAAGGCATTTATATATGCCGCCGAGTGCGGCGCGAACACCCTTGTAAAAGCTCATAGTTTGCCCCTTTTATTTCGCCGCTGCGATTATTTCGAGCGCACGCTCTATCGTGCCTTCCATATCAAGCTCGCTGTTATCGAGCAAAATAGCATCGTCTGCCTGCTTTAAGGGAGCGGCAGCTCGTGTGGAGTCAGCGTGGTCACGTGCTCTCATATCGGAAAGCACCTCGTCAAAGGTAACGGTCTGTCCCTTTTCGAGAAGCTCCTTAAGTCTGCGCTCGGCTCTAACCTCATCGCTTGCGGTGAGGAATATCTTAACGTCTGCATCGGGGAGCACAACGCTTCCGATGTCGCGGCCGTCCATTATAACGGACGAGCGTCTTGCGAACGCTCTCTGCGTGTCAAGCAAAAACGCGCGGACCGCGGGAAGTGCCGATACCGCGGACGCGTACATCGACATCTCGGGCGTGCGGATAGCATCGCCGACGCACTCGCCGTTAAGATACACCTGCTGTGTGCCGTTTTCGATCTTAACGTCGATATCGAGATTTGCGAGAAGCGGCATTACCGCCTCCTCGCTTTTGGGGTCAGCATCGTTTCTGCGTACGAAAAGTCCGACAGTACGGTAAAGTGCGCCCGTGTCGAGATAAACTATGCCAAGACGTGCGGCGATAGCCTTTGCAAGCGAGCTCTTGCCTGCACCGCTCGGTCCGTCAAGTGCGATTACTATTTTGTCCATTTTATTTCTCCTTTTGTATGGGATACGGGTCGCTTTTTGAAAAAAGCTCCGCAAAAACTTTATACGACGCATTCGCTAAACTCTTGTTTGAAAATAAAAATCACTATTTAGTGCTCCCGATATAAGAGCACATCGCGCTTCGAATTTCGTGCACCGCGCCATTAGCAGCCGGGGACCTCGTCGGCACCCGCGCCGACACCCCGGCGACCATTTAGCGATCACCGTACGATGGTAAAATCACGTTAGGAGTGGGTGCTCGGGCGCAGACGCTTCGCTGTGCGCCAAGTTAGCCAAACGGTAGAAGCGCGACACTACGCTTGCGCCAAATGAACGTGCGCGTTATATGCTACCTTTGCCGACGAGCGAAGCAAGACGGCGTTCCTACTCGCGTAAAGATGTGGCAAGACAAGCGGTATTTGCAAGCCGGTTGCCGGGATGCAGGGTTCCCGGCTACCGAGAGCGCGGTGCATATCATTCGAAGCGCGATGTGCATATCGAGAGCGATACATTTCGAGTACGCTTTCGCTGACAAGGTGTGATGGCGAAGCCAAATTAAAAGTTCTTTGCCAGGCTTTCTTTCAAGAAAGCCGCGTTTCTCCTTGTTCTCCTTACACCTCTCACCACTCACACGCGGCAGACTCGCCTGCGAGGCGCGCGGTGGAGAATGCTATCTGCAAATTAAAGCCGCCCGTGTAGGCGTCGACGTCGATGACCTCGCCTGCGAAGTAAAGCCCGTCTACGAGCTTCGACTCCATAGTTTTCGGCGAAATCTCCTTCACGTTCACACCGCCCGAGGTAATTATCGCCTCGTCGATAGGACGGAATTTCACCGCCGTCAGGGGCAGCGCTTTAAGAAGCGAAACGAGCGCGTGACGCTGCTCGCGCGTTACCGAATTGCACTTTGCGCGCGCGTCGATGCCCGACAGGCGCACGATTATCGGTATCAGCTTTGCAGGTAACAGCTCGCCAAGCGAGTTTATAAAATCGCGGTTAATGTTCTTTGAAAAATCGCTCTGCAAGCGCTTGTCAAGCGTTTCAAAATCGAGCGCGGGCTTTAAGTCGATGAAAAGCGAAAACTCCTTGTCGCCAAGTCCTTTCATGTGACTCGACGCCGACAGAACAAGCGGTCCCGACACACCGAAATGTGTAAGAAGCATCTCGCCCTGCTCGAAGTAGACCTCCTTATCGCCGTCGCGCACAGTCAGCGAAACGTTGCGAAGCGAAAGCCCCATCGCTTCCTTGACCCACCTTTCTTTGCACTCAACAGGCACAAGTGACGGCTTTGGAGTAACCACGGTGTGACCGAAGCTCTCGGCGAATTTGTATCCGTCACCCGTCGAGCCCGTCAGCGGATAGGATGCTCCGCCCGTCGCGATTATAACGGCATCGGCACGGTAAAGCTTACCGTCCGCGTGCACGGCGAAATCCTCGCCCTTCTGCACGTTAGTGACACGCGCGGTCACGATATTTACGCCAAGTCTGTGCATACGGCTCTTAAGCGCGCCGCAGATGTCACCTGCCTTGTCAGACACGGGAAAAACGCGGTCGCCACGCTCCGTTTTGAGCGGCACGCCAAGCTCCTCGAAGAACGCCATAACGTCCTGCGCCGAGAAGCTACTCAGCGCCGTGTACATAAAGCGCGGATTCGTGGGTGTATTTTCAATGTGTGTATTAACGTCACTGTTGTTGGTGACGTTGCAGCGGCCCTTACCCGTGATGAGAAGCTTTTTGCCAAGGCGGTCGTTTCGCTCGATGAGCGTTACCTGGGCGCCGGCCTCACGCGCAAATATAGCCGCTGTCATACCGGCGGCACCGCCGCCGATCACTATGATCTTTTTCATCAGTGCTTCCTTTACGTTCTTTTGTCGTAAACCTCGTACTCGTCCCAGATGTTCTCGAGCTTACCGAACGTCGCCGAAACCTCGCTCTGCTTCTTCTTGCCGATAGCGACGATAAGCGCGTTGATTATCGAAAGCGGCGCAACAAGCGAGTCAACGAACGATGCCATATCGCTCTTTGCGAGGAGCAGGTCGTCCGCATGCGCTGCAATCGGCGACAGCGCGCTGTCCGTCAGCGCGATAACGTGCGCCGACTGCGACTTCGCGTACTCGAGCGCGTTGATGATACGCTTCGAGTAGCGCGGAAAGCTGATGCCGATAATAACGTCGTCCTTCGAGATACGGAGTATCTGCTCGAACACCTCCGAGCCGCTCGTCGTACGAACAAGACGAACGTGCGGGAAGATAAGGTTTAAGTAGAAAAAGAGGAAATCCGCGATAGCCGAGGACGAGCGCATTCCGATGATGTATATCATTTTCGCGTTTATCATAGCATCAACCGCACGGTTGAAGCTCTCGCGGTCAACTCGCTCAAGCGTACGCTTGATGTTGTCAACGTCGGACGCGAGTACGGTTTCAAGCAAGTCCGCGTCACCGATGCGGTCGTTTGTGATCTCGATACGCTGAAGGGTCGTAAGCTTCGTGCGGATAAGCTCCTGTAAGGAGTGCTGAAGCTCGGGGTATCCCGCAAAGCCAAGCTCGCTTGCAAATCGAACTACCGTCGACTCGGATACACCGACGAGAGCACCGAGCTTCGCCGCGGTCATATACGCCGCCTTTTCGTAATGCTCGAGTATATACGATGCGATGAGGCGCTGTCCCTTCGAGAGCTTTGGAAGCTTCTCGTTTATAAGTCTTAAAAGGTCTACGCTTTCCGTATGCGTACTCATTTTACACCTATGTCGCGGCGGTAGTGCATATCGGTGAACTCAACCTCTGCGATTGCCGCGTATGCCTTCTTGATAGCCTCTGCGTGATCCGCGCCCTTCGCGGTAACGCCGAGAACTCGTCCGCCCGAGGTAAGAAGCTTGCCGTCCTTTATGTCGGTGCCTGCGTGGAAGACCATAATGTCATCCTTATCTGCAAGCTTGTCAAGACCCTTTATCTCGTAGCCCTTGTTGTACTTGGTCGGATAACCGCCCGATGCCGCAACCACGCATACACAAGCGTTGTCTTCCCACTCAATGTTAAGCGTGTCAAGCTTTTCGTCGATGACAGCATTGATGATGTCGAGGAAATCGGTCTTAAGCCTGGGGAGCACGACCTGCGTTTCGGGGTCACCGAAGCGAGCGTTGTACTCGATAACCTTCGGTCCCTTCGGAGTGATCATAAGGCCGAAGTAGATAACGCCCTTAAACGGTCTGCCTTCCTTGATAAGTCCGTCAACTGTCGGAAGGAAAATGGTTTCGGTGCAGACCTTTGCGATCTCCTCGTTGTAAATACGGCTCGGCGAGAACGTACCCATACCGCCCGTGTTAAGACCCTTGTCGCCGTCAAGCGCACGCTTATGGTCCTGTGCGGAAACCATCGGAACAACGGTCTTGCCGTCGCAGAATGCGAGCACAGATACCTCGGGGCCTGTGAGGAACTCCTCGATAACGACCTTGTTGCCCGCGTCACCGAACGCCTTGTCGTCCATTATCTCGCGAACGCCTGCTTCAGCCGCAGCCATATCCTCGGCGATGATAACGCCCTTGCCGAGTGCAAGACCGTCCGCCTTGATAACGGTCGGGAAGCTACCTTGCTCTCTGATATAAGCAATAGCCGCCGCAGAATTGTCGAACTCCTCGTAATTCGCGGTGGGAATGCCGTACTTCTTCATAAACTTCTTCGAGAATACCTTACTGCCCTCTATGATAGCCGCGTTTGCGCGCGGACCGAACGCACGGATACCCTCTGCCTCAAGTCTGTCGACCATACCGAGCATTAAGGGATCGTCGGGAGCAACGAATACGAGGTCAACGCCCTTCTCTTTTGCCGCCGCAACAACGCCGTCGATATCGGTCGCCTTGATCGGGAGATTCTCGGCAATAGCGGCAGTACCGCCGTTGCCGGGAGCCATATATAATTTGCCGCAATTTGGCGACTTCTTAAGAGTTTCTGCAATAGTATGCTCGCGACCGCCGCCGCCAACTATGAGTATATCCTGTTTCATAACGTATCCTCCGTTTTGTCGTTATAATGTACGGAGCTGCCCTCATCAAAAAATGCAGACAGCTCCTTTTCATTTAATCAAAATTTTATATCCAACCAACTTCCCAGCACCCGGCTACTTTTCTGACGCACACTATATTAGTGGAGCACCCGAAGCCTTTTAGATAGACAGTTGCCGGGGTGCCGACACGGGTGTCGGCGAGGTCCCCGGCTGGTGAGAGCGCGGGGACGGTTTAGCCAATATCTCTGTGATGGCGAAGCCCTATAAAGTTCTTTGCCAGGCTTTCTTTCAAGAAAGCCGCGTTCTCCTTATGTCCTTCTTACTTGTTCAGATAACCAAGTCTGTAAAGAAGTTCAGCGATCTCAACCGCACCGCCTGCCGCGCCGCGGAGGGTGTTGTGCGAAAGACCGACGAACTTGTAGTCAAACAGAGTGTCCTCACGAAGGCGACCAATGGAGATAGCCATACCGCCCTCGAGATTACGGTCAACGTTCGCCTGCGGACGGTTGTCTTCCTCGAAGTAGTGGATAAACTGCTTCGGAGCGTGAGGAAGACCTAACTCCTGCGGCTTGCCCGAGTAGTCTGCCCAAGCCTTAAGGATCTCTTCCTTGGTGGGCTTGTTCTTGAACTTTACAAATACAGCCGCGGTGTGACCGTCGGTAACGGGCACGCGAATGCACTGCGTGGTGATGATGGGAGCGTCAGCCTTGACGATCTCGCCGTTCACTACCTTACCCCAAACGCGAAGAGGCTCCTGCTCGGACTTTTCTTCCTCGCCGCCGATGTAGGGGATAACGTTGTCAATCATCTCAGGCCACTCGTTGAAGGTCTTGCCTGCACCGGAGATTGCCTGATAGGTGGTTGCAACGATCTCGGTGGGCTCGTACTTGAGAAGAGGAGTGAGCGCGGGAACGTAGGACTGGATCGAGCAGTTGGGCTTAACTGCGATAAAGCCGCGCTTGGTGCCAAGACGCTTCTTCTGTGCCTCGATAACCTCGAGGTGAGCATCGTTGATTTCCGGAATTACCATAGGAACGTCGGGAGTCCAGCGGTTTGCGGAGTTGTTGGATACAACCGGAATTTCCGCCTTTGCATACGCCTCCTCGAGCGCCTTGATCTCGTCCTTCTTCATATCTACCGCGCAGAATACGAAGTCGCAAAGCTCTGCCATAACGTCGAGCTTAGAGGCGTCGATAACGACCATATTCTTCACGGACTCGGGCATGGGAGTCTGAAGTTTCCATCTGCCGCCGAGTGCCTCTTCGTAGGTCTTGCCCGCACTGCGAGGGCTTGCCGCGAGAGCGGTGATCTCGAAGTAGGGATGATCCTGAAGAAGAGTGATAAATCTCTGACCTACCATACCGGTTGCGCCGACGATACCGGCACGAAGTTTCTGTGACATTGCTGTGTCCTCCAAAATATATGTAAATAAAATTTTGACCTCATAACGAGCACGCGCTCATGATATAATGGTACAATATATATTATACCATATTTTACCCTTTCGTGTCAATAAAAAATGCAAGATTTCCTTCAAATTAATTTGTAAAATTTTTATGTGCATTATTCACAAATAATTTCAAAATTATTTAGCGGCAAGTATTGATTTTTACAACAAAATGTGGTATACTGAATATGCGGAAGAGGTAAACACCCGATCCGCAAAAAATAGAATACGGAATGGAGAGAGTTTATGAAAATAACCTACGTTGGCAGACATTTAAGCGTACCGGAAGATTTTAAACCCATTGCACAGTCAAAGCTTGCGAAATTCGATAAATTCTTCCGCGATGAACCCACCGCCACGGTCAAGCTCTCCGCTCCGAAGAACCGTGAGCGCGTTGAGGTGACTATCGCGGCGGGCGGTATGTTCTACCGCGGCGAAGAAACCGCTGAAACCTTCCGTAATGCCCTCGACCTCGCTATGGAAGCCATCGAGCGTCAGATCCGCAAAAACAAAACGAAGCTTGAAAAGCGCCTTCGCGAAAACGTTGCAGAGATGATCGCCGAAGAAGAACCCGACGAGATCCCCGTAATAAGACTCAAGGAGTTCGAGCTTCGCCCGATGACCGCAGAAGAAGCAATCCTCCAGATGAATCTGCTCAGCCACGATTTCTTCCTCTATTCAAACTCCGCAAGCGGCGAGGTCAACGTAGTGTACCGCCGCAACGACGGCGACTACGGCGTTATCATTCCGAAATAGTACTAACATCATCAATATAACATTCATTATGAAAGGAATGGATATTGATGAAACACATCCGCGTTGTTTGGAAAGAAGAAGTAGCACAAAAAAGAAAGCCCTTGCGTTACCGGCAAATAAAAATCCTGCCTTATAGTGAAGGATGGACAATTGAGGGAGTCGACGATCATAACATTTACAAGACGCAAGACTGCGCCAAGAATGCAATTGATAAAGCGCTCGGAGGCACCGGTCGCCTTGGAGAGGCGAAACAACGCCAACAACGCGACATTGTAGTTATCGGCAAAAAGCCTGACCCTCAACAAACAGCATAAAAATCAGGGATAGGTTTACGCCTATCCTTTTCTTTATATTATATTGAAGTTAAAGCCTGCCCTTCTTATTTTACAACGTTACAACGTTACAACAATTAACTGATTATTCATAATAATGTAACACATTGTTATTGAATTGGTTGTTAGAAATTGTATAATTATTCTTGTGAAGGGTAGGTGAAAACAGCGTGTCCAATAAATTGGGGGAACAAATCGACACCCCTTGGGGTTATTACCGAATTGAATTAAAATGTAAGAAATAGGTTGTTGACGCACTCTCACCAAGTAAACGAACACCCGAATACCCCAAAGATGATTCCGATACAGTAAATTGCGTTATGCTGCACACGGATCATTGGTTAATATTTTTATATAGGTATTCAGATATGAAAGAGGATTATGTCAAAGACATTATCAAACACGTGGAAATTTGCGAAGATATTTGTTTACTCGATTTAATACTGCAATTATTGATAAAGGTGGGTGCAGACAATGTGTGAATCTGCGTCTTTGCGGATTCGCAAGGTTAATTTCTAACCGCTATAAAAAAAGAGGGAGAGGCGAAAACCTCTCCCTTTTCTTTATTTTGTGGTGATAACACCGTCGAAGCCTGCCTTC
>JAZQZL010000047.1:0-25308 GCA_045634005.1 Candidatus Flemingiibacterium sp.
TACCACTGCTGATACAGATAAATGGAGTAGTTCTAACCCCGATGCAGGCGCAGAGGATGAATTTTGAGCTTGCGTTCAGTGTTGTAAGGAACGTATTCTAAAAAATGTGTTGGATGGATTATGCAGTTTTAAAGAAAAATGAAAACGTGACATAAAATCGCCGACTTAATTTTGTAATGGATTCATTATACAGCGAAAAAACAGCCACCGACAGGTGGCTGTTTTTGTGTGCGCTATGCGTTTCCGTGCACCTGCCGCCGGTATTCCGACGGCGAGCATCCGGTTTCCTTTTTAAACGCTCTTGCAAAGTAGTTAGTGTCGGAGAAGCCGCAGGACGCGGCGATCTCCGTGACGTTCATATCGGTAAGACGCAAGAGCGTCGTTGCCTTGTTTATGCGTATGTCGAGTAGGTACTTCGTTACCGGCACACCGAATACCTCCTTGAACGCACACGAAAAATATGAATATGTATAGTGCGACATCTCGGCGAGTGTTTCGGCACTTATTTTGGCAGCGTAGTTGGAGTGCAGATAGGTTGCGATAAGATTCATCTTTTGGGATTTTTCGCTTTTTTCTTCAATCGCTGTCGGCGTTATAGCTTTTGCCGCGTGAGTTTTGCAAAGGTGCCCGATGAGGTGGAAGATGTACCCCTTGAGAGTGTATACGTCGGCATCGTCCGTGCTTTGCGCCAGCTCGATTATTTTGAATATAAGTGAGCTTGTGACCGTATCTCTCACGATATTGTTGAAGATGTAGTGCTTCTGATCGAAAAAGGTCGGGTGGAGCTTGAATTTGAAGCATTCGCAATCCTCCTCGCCTATGCCCTCGTGAAGCTCGTTTGCGTTGATTATAAGGCAGTCGTGCTTTTTCAGCTCAAGAGTCTGTGCGCCGCATCTGACTGTTAAGCTGCCGCGCAGAATGAACTGAAATTCTATGTGCTCGTGCCAGTGGAGAGGGAATATGCTTGGCTCGCCCGCAGGGACGATAGTTATGCCGGTGCTTGTGTGCCGGCTTTTTTCGTATAATTCTATCTTGTTCATTTTATCACCATGAAATTATGCTATAAAATCATAAAATAATGATAGCGGTTTTTTTAACAATATTGTATAATAAAGTTGAGGATTTGTCAAGTTTATACTGCAAAAAATCTTCAAGAATATTATCTATGGCATATAGATCGATTACAGGAGGAATTGTATGAGAGCAAATACGCGTTATACCGCTACGGAAAACGGCTTCGCCATCAGCGGAAGCTCTGAATTTTTCAACAGAACGCTCTACGGCTCACACAAAAATGACGACAGGTATGCGCGCTTCTTTACCTTCGCAGGCGACGTTCCGATGTTCCTCGGTGCAACGTCAGACTGGGTTAAGAATGACGTAACCTTATACGACAAGTGCGGTCAGCTTCACAGCGGTCTTGCGATCACCCCCGGCACAAGCTCGCCGTTCTGGTACTCGCAGGATATCGACACCACGTCCCGTTGGTTCCACGACTGTGACGACGTTCGCGCAGAATTCAAGAACGGCTGGATGGAATATCAAATGTCGCAGTTTTCTGCGTGGTTCCCGGACGTTCGCGTAAACGTTGAGGCGTATCCGCTTCTTCCTGACGACGGCTATCTCGTTCACTACAGAATAACCACCGACCAGCACGTTTACTTCACCGCAGGCTTTGGCGGTCTTGCAGAACGCGCACGCTGCGGCAGATTTGAATATAAGGGCGTTTCTCAGCGTAACTTCAGCGAGCTTGACTCCAAGGGTAACGTTATCGAGCTCGGTCGTAACCGCGCTGTTATTACCCAGAAGGAGGACGGCAGAAACGTAAGAGTCGCAACCAGCTTTGACGCGAATTTCGAGCTTGGCTCCGCTAAGTCGATGAAGACTCCGTACGCCGGTATGTTCCTTGGAAGCACTCCCGAAAATGAGGACGACGGCGTTGTAAAGATCTCCGTTGCGATCGATCCCGGCAAGGTGCTTGACGGCTACATCATTGTGGTTTACGATGAGGATGAGGCAACTCTCGACAAGTACCTCGCGATGAAGGATCCCATAAACTATATAAAGCAGCAGCTCTACGCGAAATACGCGTGCATCGACGTTGCTACACCCGAGAAGTCCCTCGACCTCACTATCGCGCCGACCGTTATGGCTATCGACGCCTCCTGGCATAAGGACTCCTTCCACCACGGCTCTTTCGCTTATCACACCCCGTTCCTCGGATGGAGAAACTGGTATGCTCCTACCGCACTCGGTTGGGGTGAGAGAGTTGAGAAGACAATGGCGATGTGGCTCTCCTACATCACCCGCGGTGACATCAAGGACGAGCGCGTTTGGTACGATTACGGCCCTATGGACAGCTTCTCTGCGGCTTGCGGAAGATACCATAAGCTTGAAAATCCCGTTGGTAAGCTTCCCGCATACTTTGCAAACAAGCCGGGCGAGATTGGTCAGCCCAGATATTTGGCATACAATATGCAGGAATGTGCGCTCGATATGATGCTTTACTATATCGAGTGGTCGGGCAATCTCGAGCTTGCTGAAAAGTACTTCGACGATATGTGCTCGATGGCAGACTTCGAAACCAGAATTTACGATCCCGACGGAATCGGCCTGTATCAGAACCAGCTCAACACCTGGATCTCCGACGGTCATAACTATAACGGTGCAGGCTGTGCACAGTCTACCGCATACAACTACCGTGCTAACCTCGTTCTCGCGAAGATCGCGAAGAAGATCGGCCGCGACGGCTCGGTTTACGAAAAGCGCGCTGAAAAGATCAAGAAGGCACTCAACGAAAAGCTTTGGATGCCGAACGACGGCGTTATCGCGGAATCGCTTGATGTTATCGGTAACTGCCTCTTGCATCCGTCCGTAGAGCTTCCTACCGTGTACCACGTTATGGACTCCGAGATGATCGACGACTTCAAGGCGTACAGAACACTCAAGTTTACCGAAAATCATCTCAAGAGCGCTACCACTCCCGGCTCGAACGGCAGACTCTGCTATTCGTCTAACTGGCTTCCGAAGAAGTATTCGCAGTGCGGTATTTTCCCGCAGGAAAACGCACATCTCGCGCTCGTATACTACAAGCTCGGTCTTAAGGACGCAGCCAAGAAGATCCTCGACGGTATCGCTGACTGCTACTTCACCGGCAGAAACCCCGGTATGGCACCTCACGTGCAGTCGCCTATGGGTACTAACGACCTCGGTGATATGGACTTCTCCGACGTATCGAGTACATACCTGCGCCTCGTTGTAGAGGGCCTGTTCGGTATCAGAATCGACAATATGGACGATATCATCCGCATCGAGCCCGGCTTCCCGAACGATTGGGATCACGCGAGCCTCGAGCTTGTCGACATCTCGCTTAACTACACCAGACGCGGCAATCAGGAGATCTTCAACATCTCCTCTGACAGAGCAGAGAAGAAGGTATTCAGAATTCCTATGCGCTCCACCGCGCTCGAGGCAGTTATGCTCGACGGCGCTCCCGTTGAGTACGAGATCGTAGCTGCGCCCAATAACAGCTTTATTAAGGTCGTTGTTGACAAGGTCGGCAGATTCCAGCTTCGTGTAATGCACGCTGCAGGCGAGCTTCCTGTTGCTGATTATCAGAAAAGCGTTCTCGCAGGCAACCAGATCTCGTTTGAGGTTAAGGGTGGTGAGCTTGCCGAGGTATTCGACGTATCCGAGGTTCTTGAGAACATCAAGATCGTTGGCAACAAGGTTTACGCAACCGCAAAGGACGTCGCGGGTGACCACACTCTCTTCCTTCGCGTCGTAAACGGCGAGTATAACGCTTGGCTCGCGGCTGACTACGATATCATCGGCGAAGAAAAGGTTCTCCCCGAGCTTGAAAACAAGCCCTTCGTTCCTGTTGACCTCTCGAAGTTCTTCAACTGTAATATGATGGACATCCACTCGAAGGATTACCTCACTCCCAGACCGAAGGGATACTCGATGAGCCTCTTCAGAAACGGACGTTACTCGCATAACAAGCCCGAGGGCGGTAAGACGAGAGATAAGAACGGCAATCTTGTTCTGCGTATGGACGACTCCTACTTCAGAACCTCCGGCGGCACCGTATATTCGCCCTCCGGAATTCCGTTCGCAACTCCTGCAGAGAACGAGAACCTCGCTTGTATTTCGATCTACGACGTATTCCCGACGGACATTACCGTTCCGCTTGACGGAAAGGGACAGGAGCTTGCGCTTCTCTTTATCGCGGCTGCGTTTAACCTCCACGCCGGTGTTGAAAACATTCGCGTAACCGTTAAATACAAGGACGGCACCTCGGCTGACACGAGCCTTATGTATCCGTTCGAGGTTGATGACTGGCTTACCGCGGCTGTTACTGACAAGGCAGAGGTATTCTACTTCAACAACTTCAACCACGCTACCGTTAAGAGAATCAGACTCGATCCCGAAAAGGAGCTTGAAAGCGTTAAGCTTGAGGCTATTGCAAACGAACTTATCTTCGGTCTTGCAGGCATCAGCGTAAGCAAGTAAGCTACTCTTAAATAGAAAACCACCGCTTTTGCGGTGCTTTTTTGTATTTTTTGTGTGAATGTGTTTTGGGTGAAAAAATAATACCGAAAAATGCGAAAAAGAGTGGAAAAATTTCCGTTTTTAGTGTATAATAAAATCATAAGTATAAAATTTGGAGGATAGCGTGAAGGCTTGTTTGACGTAAGCGAACAATAACTGTTCACGCACCAAAGTATAATGTGCCGCCACGGCGGCGGAATGGAGATGTTTATGAGAAACGATACACATTACTGTCCGACAGAAAACGGCTTTGCCATAAGCGGCAGCTCCGAGGTCTTTAACAGAACCCTCTACGGCTCCCACAAAAACGACTATAAGCCCGAGCGCTTCTTCACCTTCGCAGGCGACGCACCGCAGTTTATGGGCGCTATATCCGACTGGACAAAGTCGATGGTCACGCTTTATGAAAAGTGCGGAGTTTTAAATAGCGGTCTTGCTATAACCCCCGGAAGCCGCTCGAGATTTTACTATTCCGACGACATCGACCAGACCTCTCTCTGGTTCCACGATTCGGATGATGTTCGCGCCGAATTCAAAAACGGCTGGATGGAGTATAAGCTCACGCAGATTTCGTCCTGGTTCCCGAAGGTGAACGTTGCAATCGAGGCGTATCCGCTTCTCCCCGATGACGGCTACCTCGTGCACTACAGAATAGAAACAAATCAGCGCGTTCACTTCGCGGCAGGCTTTGCCGGCATAACCGACGGTGAAAACTGCGGCAGATTTGAGTACAAGGGCATACCGAATCGCTATTTCGCGGCGAAGGATGTGAGGGGGAATACGGTTGAGATCGGCGAAAACCGCGCGACTCTCACTCACACCGACGGCAAGAGTATGAGGATCGCAACGAGCTTCCCGGCGAAGTTCGGCATCGGCTCGGCGAAGGCTATGTCGGAGCGTTATCCGAGTATGTTCCTCGGAAGCGAGCCCGAAAATGACGACGATAAGGCTGTAAAGATCTCGGCTGTAATCGAGCCGGGACAGGTGCTTGACGGCTACGTTATCGCTGTCTACAACGCTGACGAGGCGACGCTCGATAAGTATCTTTCGATGAAGAATCCCGTCGGATACATAAAGCAGCAGCTTTACGCGAAGTATGCCTGCATCGACGTTTCCACGCCCGAGAGGACGCTCGATCTTACGATCGCGCCTACCGTTATGGCGATGGACGCATCGTGGCACAAGGACGCCTTCAACCACGGCTCCGTAGCTTACCACACGCCGTTCCTCGGCTGGCGAAATTGGTATGCACCCACCGCACTCGGTTGGGGTGACAGAGTTGAAACGACGATGGCGATGTGGCTTTCGCATATCG
Source organism: Candidatus Flemingiibacterium sp. (assembly GCA_045634005.1). GTDB lineage: Bacteria > Bacillota > Clostridia > Oscillospirales > CAG-272 > Flemingiibacterium. Next base: position 5,867 of record JAZQZL010000047.1, read on the forward strand.
AGCGCGGCGACGTGAGCAAGGAGCGCGTTTGGTACGACGACACGCCTATCCCGAGAGAGGGAAGAAAGTTCTACCGCAACTATCACAAGATCGAGAACGCTGTCGGCAGACTTCCCGCGTATTTTGAGAGCGACGGCACGCCCGCATTCGGTCCGTACAATATGCAGGAATGCGCGCTTGATATGATGCTCTACTACATCGAGTGGTCGGGCAACCTTAAGCTTGCAGAGCGCTTCTTTGACGATATGTGCGCGATGGCGGACTATGAAACGCGCGTGTTCGATCCGGATAATGACGGACTCTATCAGAATATGCTCAACACCTGGATCTCCGACGGACACAACTACAACGGCGGCGGCTGTGCACAGTCTACGGCATTAAATTACCGCGCAAATCTTGTGCTCTCGAAGATCGCGAAGAAGATCGGACGCTACGGCGAGCGCTTTGAAATACGCGCAGAGAAGATAAGAAAGGCGCTCAACGAAAAGCTGTGGCTGCCTTATGAGGGCGTTATCGCGGAGAGCCTCGACACGATCGGCAACTGCCTCATACATCCGTCCGTGGAGCTTGCGAGCGTATACCACGTTATGGACTCCGAGATGATCGACGACTTCAGGGCATACAGAACCCTCAAGTTCACGGAAAATCACATAAGCAACGTTACAACCGTCGGCTCGGACGGCAGACTCTGCTATTCGTCCGATTGGCTTCCCAAGCAGTATTCGCAGTGCGTGCTTGCACCTGCGGAAAACGCGCACCTCGCACTTGTTTACTTTAAGCTCGGTCTTAAAGAGGCGGCGAAGAAGATCCTTGACGGTATCGCAGACTGCTACTTTACGGGCAAAAATCCCGGTATGGCGCCGCACGTTCAGTCCGAGCGCGGCACTTGTGACCTCGGCGATATGGACTTCTCCGACGTGTCGAGCACATATCTGCGCCTTGTAGTTGAGGGACTTTTCGGTATCAGAATCAAGAACCTTGATAACGTTATAGAGATCCAGCCCGGCTTCCCAGATGAGTGGGAGCACGCGAGCCTTACGCTTAAGGACATCGCGCTCCATTACGACAGACGCGGCAATCAGGAGATATTCAACATCTACTGCGAGAGGGCGGAGAAGAAGCTCATCAGAATCCCTATGCGCGCAACCGAGATCGAAGCCGTGATGCTCGACGACGAGCCTGTGGCATATGAGATCGTGGCGGCTCCGAACAACAGCTTTATTAAAGTTGCAGTTGAGAAGGTCGGCAGATTCCAGCTTCGCGTAATGCACGCAGAGGGGGCGCTTCCCGAGGTTATTTGCCCCGAGTCTGTGCTTGACGGCGGCAAGATCGCATTCGAGGTAAATGGTGCGGAGCTTGTCGAGGTGCACGACGTGTCCGAGGTGCTCGACGGTATAAGAATCGTCGGCAACAAGGTCTACGCGACGGCAAAGAACGTCCCCGGAGACCACACGTTTTTCATTCGTGTAAAGAAGGGCGAGTACGACGCTTGGCTCGCGGCTGACTACAACATTCTCGTTGAGGATACCATAGAGGAGCCGCTTGAAGAAAAGCCGTTTGAGCCTGTTGATATCAGTAGCTTCTTCAACTGCGAGGTAATGGAGGTCCACGAGCAGGCTTATACAAGCCCGAAGCCGAAGGGATACTCAATCGGTCTGTTCTACAACGGACGCTACTCGCACAACTGGAATCAGTTCGCACACGGTAAATTCTTCGTTGACGACTCGAATCTGCGCAACTCCGGCGGCACCGTATATTCCCCCTCGGGCATTCCGTTCACAACGCCCGCAGAGGGTAACAATCTCGCGTGCATCTCGGCGTTTGACGTGTTCCCGACGGCTATGACGTTCCCGATCAGCGGCAAGGGGCAGGAGATCGCGGTGATGTTTATCGCGAGCGCGTACTGTATGCAGTCGCACGTCGAAAACGTACGCATAACAGTCACCTATGCCGATGGCACGACGAGCGATACGAGCCTTGTTTACCCGTTCGACATCGACGACTGGTTCACGTCCGCGCTGACGACAAGATCGGAGATATTCTACTTCAACGAGTTTAACCACGCAACCGTTAAGAGAGTAAGGGTCGATCCCGAAAAGGAGCTTGCAAGCGTCAAGCTTGAGGCTATTGCAAACGAGGTCATTATGGGCATCGTCGGCATAAGCGTAAGCAAGTAATAAGCAGATAAAAAGGGAAGGGCTGACCGATAAGGTCAGCCCTTTTGTTTTAATGTGTTATTGAGTCTTTATCGCTCAATCATTCAAGCCCGCGTCTGCTTGCCTGTGACCACAGGTCAAGCTCACGGGAATAGATCGCATCACTCATGTATATGTCGCGCGCACGGAAGTCGTCCATAACGCCGCGTATCTGCTTAAGTTCTGCCATAAGGCGCTCGTCCGTCATTTCAGCCGGCGGAGTTAAGGTGCCGTACCAATCCGGCTGCTTTAGGTAATTCTCGGGAGGAAGGGGATCAAGCTTAAGCTCTCTTTGAGGAACGGTCTTCTTGAGCGTTTCGATAAGCGAGGTGTTGTCTATCGGCACAACGTAGTAACGGTAAAGGAACGTTACGATCTGCGCACGGGTGCAAACCGTATCCGGCGTGAAGGCGGTACCGCCTGTGCCTGCGGTAATACCGTTAGTCACAGCCCACGAAACGGCATTTTCAAGGGTTGAGCCGTGGTCGATGTCCGAGAAGGGAACCACGTCGCCTATTTTAGCGCCTGCCAAGCGCCAAAAGTATTCAACGGTAGATGCACGCGTGCAGGGCGTGTTAGGTCTGAAATATTCGTCGCTTGGAACGTGAATGCCCTTTTCTCTTGCCCACAAAGCGGCTTTGTAGAAGTAGTCGCTTTCCTTTATGTCAACGTAGAAGTTCACGATTTTGGAGCTCGGCTCCGGCGAACCTGCCGCACGCCACATAAACGTGAGGATCTGCGCACGAGTGCAGGTACTGTTAGGAGAGAAAGTGGTATTACTTGTACCAACGGTGATACCTTTATCCACAGCCCAATTTACCGGAGTTGCAAAGTAGTCGCCGTCTTTTACGTCAGAAAAGTCGACCTTCGGTACGCTTGGAGTGGTAGCTTCGGATGCGGCATTCTTCAGAATCGAAAAATCGCCGTAGCTGTTTCGTCCGGTAGCCGGCGCATAACGCAGAACGCCGTTCTTAACCTGAAATACCATAAAGAGGTTGTCAGGATAGTATTTACCGCCGTAGTATGTCCACAGATATATGTAGTAAGTTCCGTCATTATTCAGCGGAATATCGCCCTTATCAAGTTCAAGTGTGAGAGTGTTGGTCTTGCCGTACTTCATGTTCTGCTCGTCGGAGTAGGAGATTATGCCGAATAGGGTATTTTGCGCAAGGACCTTTTCCCATGAGCTGAATTTTGTTCCGTAGTAACCGAGGTCTGTGAAATCGCCGTAGCTCTTATTCGTGCCGGATTCGCCTGCCGAACGCAGACGGTTGGTCATTACCGCCAGACGGCTGGTTGCAGATGCAGTATCCCAGCCAAATGAAACCGTAACGCTCTTAACGTCGTTATTGTCGTAATACGTTGCAGACTCAACCGAAATACTTTTGGCGGCAGCAGAAGTCATTACAGTAAGCAATGATACCATCAAACAAATACATAAAACAAAGCTCAAAATTCTTTTTTTCATTATGTTGTCCTCCTAAAATAAAGATTTTGTCATATTATAACTCTTGTGATAAAAAGCTCATCGTCTGCCGTGAATTGACAGTTTCCGCCGAGCTTTTCTGTCATATATCGGATGCTTTTTGTGCCGTATCCGTGGCCCTTTTGGCTCGCTACAGGAAGTCCGTCTGAAAAGACGGGCTTTTTGCTTATGGGATTTTTCACGGAGAGAAGAAGCTTGCCGTTTGCTGCTTTAAGCATAAGAGAAACGGTACGCTGATCGACCGGAAGCTCTATTACTGCGTTGAGGGCGTTGTCAAGAGCGTTTGACAGTATGGAAGAAAACATAATTTCGTTTACGGATATGTTCTCAACGCCAACCGAGTGGATAAACTTGACCTCGTGCGCCTCGCATTTTGCATCAAAATCCGAGAGAACGTAATTTACGATATCATTCGCGCAAAAGCGCGTAGGCTTTGATCTGTCTACCTGCTCCGTGTAGGAGTTTATCAGATCCCTTGCGGTAGCCTTATCGTCGGTATCAACACACACGGAAAGTGTAGCCAAAAACAGCCGCAGATCGTGTCGGAGCATTTTGATTTCACGCTCGCTGCGCTTGAAGGCTTCAAGCTCCTTTGCCTGCTGCTCGACAGTGATGCGTATTATCTGCTCGTTTCGCTCGGCATCGGACTTTTTCTCGTGCTCTTTGTAGTATACAACGCAGAATACCGTAAACATAATGCACAGAAAAAACGGTAAAAACTCTGCGGCGATGCGGTTGTTGTCAGTCCATATGCTTGTGTAAACAACGGTTGAATAGTCGAACACATAATATACCGTCGGGACTATCGCGAATATACAAACGCTTTTCGTACCCTTTTCGAATATTTCCGAAAATGAGCGTGATAAAAATATAAGCGTTACAACAAAAACGGTGAGCAGGACTGCAATTCTTGCACAGAATTCTGCGATTTTATTATCGGACAGAGAATAGGTGAGCACACCGAACCACTTCGCGGGCTGGCACAGCAGGTATGCAGTAAATGTCGAAACGATCGCGGAGATTGGACGCTTGCCAAAGAAAAATACAATAAAGAGTATGAGCGGCAGATGCGTGATGAGTGGATACGCCTTCCACAAAAAAGGCTCGCTGACGAAAATTTGAATGACCCATTGAAGTGCACCCGTTAAGACGGAAAAAAGCAGCATTATAAGAGTATTCTTTTTATTCAGCGGGATGTTTGCAAATGAGGCGGACAAAAATACGCCGAACAGCAGGACTATAAAGCCGTGAAGTAGTACCATGATCTGCTCTGTCATTATATATCTCCTACCTTTCCGAAGGTTAATTCAAAGTATGCCGCTTCAAAATCCTTGTGCGCGGTTCTGGAGATCGGTATACGGTATCCTGAACGCATCGTTATTTCCTTTGGCGTGTATTTATTGATGCGAAAAACATTCACTATATAGCTTCGGTGGCACTTGAAAAATCCGTCGTTCACTGTGAGCTTTTCGCTGCAGAGGTAAAATGGATCGCTTGATTTGATACGGTTGCCGTCATTCATGGCAAAAATCACGTGCTTTCCCTGGGCTTCGATGTATTCGATATTGCGAAGCTCAATACGGTGAGCAAAGGACGAATCCCTGATCACCACATATTTTATATTGTCGGAAATATCCTCATACAACTCGTCAAGGCATGTGTGAAGCTTGACTTTATCGATCGGCTTTAACAGGTAGCCGTTTGCGCGTACCGAATACGATTCGATCGCAAACTCCGGTGAGGATGTCAGAAATACAAGCTTTACCGATTTGTCGTTCTTACGTATTTGTGCCGCTGTGTCTATTCCGTTCATAAGCGGCATTACTATGTCAAGTAAAATAATATCAAACGGTTTTTTGAAGTGGGCATCTATGAGAGAATCCCCCTCGCTGAAAAGCTCAACAGTCACATCATCAGAGCCTTTTTTCCATAATGATACCAATGACTTTGTGTCTGCTAAAAAATCAGGCATATCATCGCAAATCGCAATTCTCAGCAATTAAATCCCCCCATACAGCCGTGAGATACAATCTACCACTATAATTATATCAAAACGCAGGATATTTTTCAATGATTTTTGATGTATTTCGTGCCGTAGAAAGTGCATTTCGTTCCACCTCTGTCACTCTTATACGTATATTGTAGTATAATTTACTTGGTATAATTTACTTGGGATTTTTTGACCGAGTGAAGATAAGGCACCGCAAAATAACTTTTCTCGCGGAAAATCAAAGATGACAAATTTTATTAAACAAGGGATGTATTAGGATGAAAAAGATTGTCAGCTTCTTACTTGCGTTTAGCATAATACTTTCACTTGTACCGACTACTGTTTTAGCAGACTTGGTTCAAAGTGAAGTGTCGACGGAACAGACAAACCCCTTTACTGACGTAAAGGAAGGCGATTGGTTCTACGATGCTGTGCAGTACGCACGAATCAACGGTTTATTTAACGGAACTACGGAAACCACGTTCGATCCGAACGGAACTATGACACGAGGTATGTTTGTCACGGTTCTCGGACGTATGGCGGGTGTGGATAAGGATGCGTACTTGGGTGACACCGAGTTCTCGGACGTTTCCGCGAGCGCGTACTACGCGCCCTACGTAGAGTGGGCGTCAAAGTACGGTATCACGTCGGGTACTGGAGATGGCAAATTCTCGCCCGATGCGATGATTACACGTCAGCAAATGGCGGTGTTCTTTGTCCGCTATTTTGACGCTTTTGACGTGGAATACGACACCGGCACTCAGATCGATACCGTTCCTACCGATTGCGACAAGATCGCCGATTATGCAAAAGAGGCGGTTCTGAAGCTTTGGAGCAATGGGCTTCTCAACGGTGACGGCGTTAACTTCAATCCGGACAGTAATGCCACCCGTGCTGAAAACGCAACTGTATGTATGCGTACAGACAGAGTTGTTGATACATGGTACAAGGAGCCGGAGGTTCCCAGCGACCGTGTGCGTATTGAATATCCGCTCGTTGATGACGATGACGTTGGCGACGGAGATAACACCGGAGACCAGTCAGGCACAACAACCCCCGATAATCCTTCGGGTAACGTGGCGTCGGGACTTATACCGGGTCTGATACCGCAGAGCAATTCTTTCAGGGTTTCCTTCGTAACCAACGGCGGAGATCCGCTTGAAGCAAAAACTGTGAGAAAGGGTACGCTTGTATCCGATCTTCCCACACCGTACCGCGATGAGTATATTTTCACCGGATGGTACTATGATAATGCCCTTAGCAAGCTTGCGGCGAAGAGCGATGCTATTACCGCAAACACAACGCTTTATGCAGGTTACATTCAGAGCGAGGGCCTTGAGCCTGTGGAATCTCCGACATTCGTATCCTCGCTTGACGTTGACGGTGATTTTACGATTACCGTTGTGTCTTACGATCCCGCGCTGAGTGCAGAGCAGGTGCAGAGTGCTATTACGGTTGAGGTTGTTGCCGACAGCAGCCAGACCGATCTGTTCACTGTGAGCGGCGAGAACGGAACGTATGTGATCTCCGGTAAGGACGGCTTTGATGCGGGCAAGACGTTCCGCGTTACCCTTTGCGACACAAGGCTTTCCTTCGAGGGTGAGCTTGACACGGTTCGTGAGTTTAACTTCACCACAAAGAAAGAACAGGTTCTTAATCTCACGATCTCCAATGATATGCTGTTTATTCCCATGGAGGATGTCAGCGATATTATCAATGATGGCAACCGTGTGGAATCACTCAGCATAGCTCTTTACGAGGCTGATACCGACGGTAACATCGGTCCTGCTGATCTGACCACCGGCAGCTTTACATATAACGGTACGCTGAGTCTTAACGTTGGCGACGTTGCGGCGGTCTATGCCGGACAGCGTCCCGATCTCAGAGGGCTTGAGAGCATCGATGAGGAGAACGGCGATCTTGCATATATTGAGATCGTAGCGGTAGACGGTAAGCGTATAAGCTATAAGAGCGCCAAAGCGGAGCAGGTTATCTTTACTCCCGACGTTCTCCCGATCCCGGTAGAGCACGATCAGGATAGCGCAGCTGACACTATCACGCTCGATAACAAGTACCTTGACTTCTCCGGTGATGTGTATGCATATATGGAGCTTGATTCGCAGACAACGGTTGATGTTGGCGACTATATGCTCTTCTATACCGGCACGATCGGACAGAGTGAGGTCGCGCAGGGATATGCTTTGATCGAGGATGTTGAGATCGGCGAGGATGCTACTGTAATTACATATGTTACCGTTACTTGGGAAGAAGTAGAAGCGGCAATGGACGTTTACGTTCAGGACCAGGTAAAGGGCTCCGAGCTTCTCGAGGGTGTTGACACGGACGAGCTTGAGGCTGCTGTGGAGCAGCACGCTATCGAAAGCGGCTTTGCTGAAGAAGCAGCACTTTACCTCGCATCCCTTGCACTTGCAACTGACAGCTTCACAGAGTGGAAAGAAGACGTTAATGTAAACGATATCCGCTTTACGCTCGATGACGGCACACCTCTTTCTCCCGAGGAAATCCGTTTGATGGCTGAAAATAAGAAGGTAAAGGTTGAGAGAGAAAAGCTCAAGGCTTCTATTTCCACCTCACTTCAGCATTTCAGCGGTTATTCCGGACTTCGTCTTACACTTGAGGTAGGTATAAAGATTACCATTACCCCTTCAAACGACAACGATTTCACCTTGGAGATAACTGTTACAGGTTCGTTCGAGCAGGAGATGCGTCTTGCGATAGGTGCTTCCAGTGAAGCGATCTGGAAGGTATGGGGAATATTCCCGTACATCGCCGAGTATCGTGTTACCGCTTACGTTGACCTCTTTGATTACACCGGCATCGAGATTGAGGCCGAGATGATCACCAAGGAAAAGGAAGACGACGAGGACGACGATAAAGAAGACGACAAGGATAAAGAAGACGGCAAGGATAAAGACAGCAAGAAGTCAAAGGTAGATGAGATTACAGGTAAGATCGAGAAGGGTATCGACATCGCAAAGCAGATCAAAGAAATCCTCAATGCCAAGGAAGAAGAGGACGGCGACGGTGATGATGAAGGTGCCGAAACGATTAACAATGCTCTCCAGAAAAAGTATAAGGAAATGCTGGAAAGCGAAGCCGAATGGGTAAATATTATCGAGAAGGAGCTCGTAAATAAGGAACTCCGTGTTCCGCCGGCTCTCCCAATAATTGCAATCAAGTTCGAAGCGAACTTCGTAGTACAGGTCAAGGCAAGCGTTTCCGTCGGCTTTGAGTTCGAGTACATGAACGGTAAGAGATATCTCTACCACATCAACGTATTCGCCGGGACTGTAAGCAATGACGTTATTGACATTCAGGAAGAAACCTATGAATTCACATTCTATGCGATGGGACATCTTGGTATCAAGGCGGGCGTCGCAGTCGAATTCGCTATCGGACTTCTCTCAACAAAGGTTGCTTCCGTAGGATTTGAGGCGGAGGCCGGCGTATACGCAAAGCTCTGGGGCTATTTCTACTATGAGCTTAAGTATACGGCATCAGCGGGGCGCTCGCAGGATTACAGCGGTGCGCTGATGATTGAGGTAGGCGCATATCTCGAGGTGGACTTCAAGGCAAGTGCGCTCGGAGGTCTTGCTTCGAAGGAAATAACGCTTGTCGATAAGGAGTGGCCGTTCTGGAGTATAGGCAAGGAGGACTGCGTTCAGGACTTCGTTACTCCAAAGGCCGAAACACCCGAGGTCAAGCTCAAGCAGTACATACGCTCCACAGTCCTTTCAAATGACCTTTTCAAGATGGAATATCTTGATATGAAGGGTGGAGATATGAAGTCGGCTGTTTACAGCGACGAAACACGTTTCGTAATTTCAATCGACAACCCTGCATTCAACTATGATCCCACAACCAACACATTAAGCGTAACTCCTCCCGAGGGCTCGGTAAAGGAAGAGGGAACCATGACCATTACATGGATCGCATATCCTCTTGCGTTTACCTCCAAGCCTATTCAGCGTGAAATCCCTCTCTATTGGGATAATCTCAGAGACGGTTACGTTATCGTACCGTACACCAACGGAGGCAGCTATATTTCTATTATCAATCAGAGATACGACAGTGAAGTTAAAGTGCCTGCTGATCCGGTAAAGGACGGTTACGATTTTGCAGGCTGGTATGCGGACAGCGAATTTACAACTCCGTATGAGTGGCCGGTAAAGATGCCCAACGCAGACGCTAACGTTTATGCGATGTGGACACCTTCCACTGACACACCGTACATTGTTGAACACTATCAGCAGATTCTCGGCACTCCGGACTATAACCTTGTATACACAGAGTATATGACCGGTACTACCAACGATGTGGTAACACCCGCAACCGAAAGCTACACGGGTTACATCACGCCGATGGCAGAAGAAATCGAGATTCTTCCCGATGGTAGCACGGTACAGCGTTACTACTACGATCTCCAGACACATACCGTTACCTTTGATCCCGGTGTTGTCGGCGGCGATGTTGTAAGCTACGAGCTTGACTTCGGCGGACGCATTACCGAGCCTCAGTTTGCGGCGAACGGCTACATCTTCCTTGGTTGGGATAGAGAGATCGATCCTTATATGGGTGAAGAGGACGTTGTTTATACCGCACAGTGGATGGAAGACCCCGCAACGTCTTACCGCGTTGAGTATTACGTACAGCAGCCCGACGGTCGCTATGTGATGCAGGACTTCGCTACTTATAACGGAACAACCGGTTACGTTATCACGGAAGAGATGCTCAGAAACGGTGCTGTACTCGCTGATGACAACGGTGAGCTTGTAAATGCTGATGCGCTTTACGAGATCGAAAACGGCGTTTTCTTCCAGAATATAACCGTAGGCGGTGAGGACCTTACCGCGAAGGGTGTTGACCCTGTCGTACAGGCAAGCGGCAAGACAATTATTAAGGTAAATTATCAGAGAAGCTCCTATAAGCTGACATTTGACAGTGCAAACGGTGAAGATGCACTTGTATATGACGTATATTACGATGCAGACGTAAGTCTTCCCGAGAATATACGCCGTCAGGGTTATACTCTCACCGGTTGGGAACCTGAATTCTCCGAAAAAATGCCGGCACACGATGCGGTTTATACCGCAAAATGGCAGGCAAACGATTATACCGTTTCCTTCGATACTAACGGCGGTACGGGCGAGATAGAAGCACAGCCGATGGTATATGACGTAGCATCTGCGCTGTATGCTAATACGTTCGTGCGTACGGGATACGACTTTATGGGCTGGTCCGTTGTCAGAAACGGAAGCGTACGCTATGCCGATAAAGAATCCGTTGTAAATCTCGGCACCGAAAAGGGTCAGGACGTTGTTCTGTACGCTTCCTGGAAGCCTACTGTATATACGATCACTTACAACGATTCTCTCGCACATTCCAATCCCTCGACGTATACCATCGAATCCGGTGCGATCAATCTTATGGCTCCCGAGGATAAGGAAGGATACACCTTCACCGGTTGGTTTGAAGCAAGTGACTTCTCGGGCGAGCCTGTGGTTATGATCGAGGCAGGCAGCTACGGCGACGTAGTGCTTTATGCAGGATACGTACCGAACCCCTATGAGATCCGCTTTAATGCAAACGGCGGAGAGGGCGAAATGGATGCGCTTCCTATGGTTTATGACCTTAAGAAGGCACTCCCTGCAAATGAATTTGTACGTACGGGCTACACCTTTATGGGTTGGGCAAGATCGGCTGAAGGCTCTGTTGTATTCAGCGATGCAGATCAGGTCGTTAATCTTGAAAGTGCACCCGGCAAGGTAATCAATCTTTACGCTGTATGGAAGCTCGACACGTATTCTATCGAATATGTGATGAACAGCGGCACAAATGCTTCCGGCAATCCGGGGACGTATACTGTTCTTGACAGTGTAGTTCTTTCCGAGCCGACCAGAACCGGTTACAAGTTCATGGGCTGGTTCACCGATGACGGTGTCGTCATTACCAAGATCGAGTCAGGATCCACCGGTAACATAACGCTCAATGCCGTATGGGAAGCTAATACAAACACTCCTTACGTTGTAGAGCATTACCTGCAGGATCTCCATAAGAGCACATATACTCTTGAAAAGCGTGAGATCTTCACCGGTACAACAGATGCGCTGATAACTCCCGAAACCATTTCGTATGAGGGATTCCGTGCACCTGCGGCTCAGAGCTGTACGATCGCACCTGACGGATCGCTCGTCGTACAGTATATGTACACCAGACTTTCATTTGCGCTGACACTTCACTATGAGGACGGTATAACAGCATCCGAAACTATCGCGGACGAGTACGGCGCGCCGATCACTCTGCCGATACCGAAGCGTGACGGCTATGGCTTTACGGGCTGGTATCTCGAGGACGGTACCGCAGTTACCGCAAATACTATGCCCGCAATCACGGCGACACTCTATGCACACTGGAAAGCCGGCGAGTACGGCTATACCGTATACCATTACCAGGAAGCACTGGACGGAAGCTACAAGCTCGCCGACACCGTTACCGGTACGGCGGAGATGGACAGCTCTTTAACATTCGAGCTGAACGCATACGAGGGCTTCACAGCACCCGCCGCACAGACTATCACGATCACAAACAACTCCGACGAGAACGTTGTAGAGTATTACTACAAGAGAAATCAGTATACTCTAACGTGGGATCTTGACGGCGGCAGCGCAGAGGCAGGATACACCACCGGCACTGTAAGTTACGGCGCGACTATCGTTGCTCCAGACGTAATTAAGACCGGTTACACCGGTATGTGGGCAGTAGAGCCTCTTCAGACTATGCCTGCGCAGAATCTTATCTATGTGATGAATTGGACTGCTAACAACTACACCGTAACCTTTGATATGGGTAACGGAGTGGCTCTTGAAAGCAGAACGGTTACATTTGACGATGCTTACGGCACTCTCCCTGTTCCCGAAAAGGCAGGATATGAGTTCACCGGCTGGTACACAAGCGCTGTCGGCGGCGAAAAGATCACCGATTCCTCTATAGTTAAGACGGCAGATGATCATACGCTTTACGCGCATTGGGAGCTTATCGTATACAGTATCTCCTATGAGCTTGACGGCGGTATCAACTCTTCGCTCAATCCTACCGATTACAACGTAGAAAAGGTTATTGCAATCAAGGAGCCGACAAAGGAAGGACATACGTTCCTCGGTTGGACTTTTGAAGGACAGGATGAGCCCGTACGCGACGTAATTCTCGACGGCGCTACCGGTGACCGTTCTTACACCGCAAATTGGCAGATCAACACCTACAAGGTGACATTCTACCGTGAAAACGGTATGCTCATTGAGGAGCTTCGCCTTGATTACGATTCCGCTATAACGGTTCCGGATGCAGGCACTCGCGACGGTTATACCTTTGGCGGTTGGGGTGCAGAAGTTCCCGCAACCATGCCGGCGCAGAACCTCAACTTTATCACCCAGTGGAAGCTTAACACCTATTCTATTATCTACAAGCTAAACGGCGGTGAAAACCATCCCGATAACGTAACCTACTATACCTCGGAAAGCTCGGATATCGAGTTTGCACCTGCGACAAGAGCAGGCTACACATTCGGCGGATGGTACACGGATGAAACTCTCACCGAGCCGATCACCGCAGTAGCCGGCGGAAGCACAGGTGCGGTTACACTCTACGCAAAGTGGACTGCCAACACCTACACCGTTAAGATGCATCTTAACAACAACACGGCGGATGTTATTACACAGACGTTTACGTTTGACGTTCGCACAGCGCTCACTAAGCATAACGCGACATACACGGGTTACAGCTTTGTTGGTTGGGCAACTGAAGCAAACGGCGATGCTATCTACACTAACGGTGCAAAGCTTTCCAACCTTACCGCCGAGGCAAACGGCACTGTACATCTGTACGGTATCTGGGAGCCGGTAGTTTATACGGTTTCCTATCAGAACCTCTTTGAAGCAGCCAACAATCCGTCGAATCCTACCGAGTTTACCGTGCTTAATAAGACTCTTATTGTTGAAGCACCGATAGGCGAGCGTGAGGGATACAACTTCGCCGGATGGTATGCAGACGAGATGCTGACTGTGCCGATCACGGGCAGCTATACAGTAAACGAAGCGCATAACATCAACATCTATGCAAAGTGGGATGCTAACCCCTACTCTGTAACCTTCAACAATAACCTCCGCGACGGCAGCGCCCTCGGCGAGGCAACACAGCTGATGGTTTACGGCTCTAACACCAATCTTAAGCCGTTTGAAGAAATGAACTTCAGTTACAGAGGACACACCTTCCTCGGTTGGCATACCGAGCAGGATGCTGCGACTCCGCTCTATACTGACGGTCAGCTTGTAAGCAGCCTGACCCCCAGCGGAAACATTACTCTGTACGCTGTCTGGGGCGTTAATGAGTACAGCATCACATACTCTATCGGTACAGGTGCAACTGCTCACAACAACCCGGCAAGCTACAACGTATGGACCGATGATATCACTCTCGAGGCTCCTACGGACATCAAGGAAGGATATCAGTTCCTTGGCTGGTTCGACGATCTTGGCAACCAGGTAACGACCATCGTCAAGTCAAGCATCGGTGATCGCAGCTACACTGCAAAGTGGGCACACGGCGGTATCTTTACTCTTAGGCTCGTAACTACTGCAAATGACACTACTACGGGTACAGTAGCAACCTACGCAATAGAGAGAACCTTACCCGCAGGAACGCAGGCTACAGAAGATCCGCAGTATGTATACTACAGAACTGTAAACGGTACGGCATACGGCGGAACTGCGGCGCGCATTCACTTCATCCATGTTGGTGGTGAGGATGTATACGCAACGTTTGACAAGGGCACCTTCTCCAAGACCTTTACAGTTCATCAGATAGGCTACTGGGTAGGAGATAAGGATATCGCAACTTACACAGACGGTATAGACCGTTACTTTGATACTGAAATTTACAAGGTAGTAAATACAGTTCATACCGCTTATACAGGTGAGATGGGAAGTAATACATCTTGTCGTTACACCATCAAACAAGGCGATACCTACAAAATGAATAATGTATACGGCGATTGGGTTGGAAATAAAATCTTCTCAAGCAGTATCACGGTAACAAATAACGGCTTTGAATTTAGCGGCGCTACAACTGTTACCGGAAAGATCGGTCTTGCGAGCAGCTATACATTAGCACAAAAGCTTTATCTTGGCCTTGTAGGTGCACAGCTTGGTTTCTATACAAATATGGACCTTCAAGAGAATGAAGAATGCTTCCAGGAGATTAACCTGTGGTATGGCGGAAACGTTATCGGTTATTGGAAATACGATGGTGAAGGCGATAACCTTATGAGTTACTGGTTCTCAAAGCTTCACTTGCCTGCTAAGAAGACCCAGGGTAATCTCAAGTTGAATACATATACTATTGATAGCAATTATTACGTGTCTATTAATAATAACAACGGCTTCTTTGTTGTTCCAATGCCGTCATCTACTACCGAAATCGGATTGCAGTATGCTACAAGCGGTGCATCACCCAATAAGTGGACGGCAGGTTCTGTTACAGCCTATACCAAGCCTTACGACGGTGCAGAACCCACGCAGACGGGATTGGCACGTATGGCATTCAGTCAGTATAAGCCCGGCGATAAGATTACTATCACCGTTCTCTTCAACGAGATCGTTAAGAGCGCCTCTAATGTGAGCGTTGGCACCATCTCCGGTCTGCCGGCGAACAATTGGGAGTACGTTTCGGGCTACGGCACAAATGCTCTGACCTTTACCGGTACGGTAACTGGCAACATTGACATTACGCCCGAACTTAACGACAAGCTGGCGGCTATCAAGCCTCTCAGCGGCTCGTTCAGCGATATGTATTGATTTTCCCGAAAAGCAGAGGTGTCGGAGTGATCCGACACCTCTGTAATATCTACGAAGGAGACTTTTATGAAGTCTGTAAGAAAAATTATAGTTCTCATTTTGGCTGCTGTCAGCGTGTTGACACTTGCGGCTTGCTCACAGGAAAAAGAGCCGCCGCGTACGGTGAGAGTAGCGGTTATTGACACCGGTATTTCTGCAGATGCGATACCCGCCGAGTTTATCGGAGAGGGCGCAAACTACCTCGATAGCGAAAAAACAACGGCTGATACGTATGGTCACGGTACAGCAGTAGCATCCGTGATTCTCGAAAATGCCGAGAACGTTATTTTGGTACCGCTTGTCAGCAATATGTATGTAAAGGGAAAGATATCGTTTGTTGATACGGCAACCTTCGCGCAGATGATACGTGATGCGGTGGATGTTTACGATTGCGAGATAATCAACATCAGCGCAGGGCTTGTGCTTGATAAAGAAGCGGTGCGCCTTGCTGTGGAATACGCAGAAGAAAACGGAGTTCTCATAGTTGCTTCCGCCGGAAACGACTACAAGGAAAATGCGGGACAAATATACTATCCGGCGGCTTACGAAACCGTTTTGGCGGTAGGCTCGCTCACTGCGGACGGCTCGGCAATATCGGAATTTTCGCAAAGAGGTGCGTGGGTAAATACTTTCGCTGTGGGTGAGGATGTACACATGCTGACTCTCAGCGGAGCCGATAAAACAGACAGTGGCTCCTCATATGCCGCGGCTAAAGTGACGGCTGCAGCGGTGAAGCTTTTGCAGGAAAACGAAGATATGACTCCTGCCAAGCTTCGTGAACTCTTATGCTGCGTCAACGAAGCACCTACCTTTGATAAAGAATGAAACAATAGGTCAAACGCGCTGTACCTCATTGAGTAAATCTGTATAGGCGGCTATCTCTATACAGAACATACTATGAATGTCTTTCCCCCTGCTGTATGTTTCATACAGTAGGGGGATTAAATCATATGGAGAGGAGTCTCTGAAGCCGATGATTTCTTGGCTTGCATAATAAAAGTTGGGGTAAGCCCAACAAACAAGTTCAAAAAGTCAGCGAATATGCAGAACTGCTAACACTTGTGGTTCGGCATCAGGAAGACCTGCTCTCTCGACTAAATGATGAAGAAAAGGCAATCTTCGAAAAATACGCCGACTGCACAATTGAAATGCACGACCTCAATGAGCGAGTGGCATTCACCAAAGGCTTTACGCTCGGAGCAAAAATAATCATCGAAGTGTTAATGTTAGATAATGATGATGCTTAAGCGTCGCTCCAAAATCTGCACCGCCATAAACAAAGAAAATGTCTGCTTGTGAAAAAATAAAAAAATTTGTAAAAAATTCAAAAAACACGCCGAGTTTCTGTTGACAAACTCTAAAACCCATGTTATAATGGAAATCCTTCCTCGGGGATCCTTGGAAAAAATGAACAACTGAATATCATTCTGTTGTGCGTATTTGTTAGTGAGACGCAAATTTGTATAACAGAATTACTGGCAGTGACTGCTATGCATTCAGCTACACGTGTTTTATGCGTGTGTGTTTAATGTGTTGTTCAGTGACTGCCAGTTTTGTTTCTCGAACAAGGTTTCCGAAAAAACATATAGGGGGTGATAATAATGATTTGTTATTCTGAAAACTAAAGCAAATAAAAAACATGGAGGTACAATATTTGAAAAATTCAATATTCAAATCTTACGACGAGCTTCCGCTGTATCTTAATGCGGACACCGTCGCAAAACTATTTGGAATATCTCTTTCATCCGCTTACGAGCTGATGAAAGAAAAAGATTTTCCGTCCGTGCGCATCGGCAAGCGGCTGATCGTACCAAAAGAAAATCTGCAGGCGTGGGTGAATGCTCACATTGGAAAGTGAGGTTGAGCGCATGATGTATTTATGAAAAACAATTGAAAAGGCACTCGCCGCCTACGACAGAAAGCACGGAAAACAAGCAATTTGACGGCGCTTTGAGGCTGATTATTTTAAGCAGGATAAAGCCGTGTCTCACGGGATTGCCGGTAGATAGCTATCGGCATCCCGATACGGCAATTCACACCGCCCGGCAACGCCGTGCGGGGATGTTTCGGCAGATTTGCGCCTCTTTTGAGCAATTACGTATGCAGGTACATTGCAGGCATTTTGTATCTCATCTTGTATCGTGAGGGGACAAAATTACTGAAACCGCTTCTACGCACGGCTAATGTGCCGTGTTTACGGGCGTTTTCGAACTATTTAACTATAGAACCATAGAATTGGAGGCAATTATGGCAAAAACAAATAATGATAAAAAGCCGGCGAACAGTATTCGCCTTACACCGGAACAATGGGCAACCTGCGACTGCATGACTGAACAGCTCGGACTGAAATCTCGTAACGATTTCATCAGAGATGCGGTGGACTTCTACATCGCATGGCAGAGTCGTGAGAGCGTGGAACGGGTTCTTACGCCGGCACTTGAGTCGGTGATATCCGTAAAGATTCGCGATGCCGAAGAAAGACTCACGAGGATCCTATTCAAGCTTGCGGTCGATCAGAACTTCCTTGCACACATGATCGGTGACGGTTATGAGTACGATGAAAACTATCTTGAACAACGCCGCATCGATTCGCTCAACGAAGTCAAGCGTACGAACGGCACGCTGACGGCAAAAGATGTTATGGAAAGTGATGACGAATGGCAGGACTGATACTGAAAGCACCGTACTACTCGCCAAAGAGTACACCGAAGAACGGCGGCACTCGCGGTGGATACGCAGAATACATCTCTAAGCGTGAAGGCGTTGAAGTCCTTCCTCGCGGAGGCATGGCAGACTATGTCGGTGAGCGAAGAGGCTCGCACGGTCTGTTCACTGACGAAGGTGTGCCAATCGTTCTCTCTCAAGTCAAAGCGGAAATCTACAGTCACCCAGGCAATGTGTGGGGGCTGATCCTCTCGCTGAAACGTGAGGATGCCGAGCGGCTTGGCTATAACTCCGCAAAGCAATGGATGAATCTGCTCCGCTCCAGGCGAAGTGATATCGCACAGGCGATGAGAATCTCGCCGGGAAATCTTCGTTGGTACGCGGCGTACCATGACAAAGAGGATCATCCGCACGTGCATATGCTCGTCTGGTCCACACGTCCGAAGGAGCCGTATCTTGGCAAGCAAGGCATCGAAACTATCAAGCGAACGATCGCCGGCGACATCTTTCGGCAGGATCTCATATCAATTTACGATGAGCAGACGAAGATACGCGATGATATACGTGCGCGTTACCGTGAGAGTATGCGAGAGATCGTAGAAAAAATTTCACAGAGTACGATCCATTGGCCGGAGATGGAGATGCTGTTCCTCACGCTTACAGCTCGGGTGAGAAAAGCGAAAGGCAAAAAAGTTTACGGCTACCTTGATAAGAACACCAAGAAAATCGTCAATGACATCGTGAAGATTATTGCCACAGATACTGACATCGCAGAACTTTATGACCTGTGGTACAAGTGTAAATGCGAGATCAACCGCACCTATACCGATGCGAACCCGATCAAAATTCCGATTGAGGAGAACAAAGAGTTCAAAGCTATCCGCAATGCAGTGGTGAATATTGCGGTACATTACGGGGATAAGTTGGATCAAGCAGAGGCACAAAACACATCTTATGACACCGCGCCGAAGCCTCTGCCGAAGTTTGGCGGATACATCACCTCTCTGATGCGCCACGCCAGCAGTATCATCGATACAAGCTCGGCGATGGAAGACAGCAAGGCTCCCTGGTGGATTCGAAACTCCGTCGCGAGATCGAGCAGAAGAAGCGCGGGGAGATGTCGATGTATTGATTGAAAACTTTATGATAACAATGCCAAACTCGCTGGATAAATCCGGCGAGATGTGGTATTGTGTAGT
>JAZQZL010000048.1:0-15949 GCA_045634005.1 Candidatus Flemingiibacterium sp.
ACATACGAACCCCCCGCATGCGGCACTTTCGGGGTCGGATTTTTCACATCGAATACCGCTCAAGGCCTTCCCTTATCTTGTCTAGCGCGGCGCCTTCGATGCGACTGACGTAAGAACGCGATATGCCGAGCTTTTCGGCGACCTCACGCTGTGTTATCGCCTCCGCGCCGCCGATGCCGTACCGCATCGATACGACCTGCCGCTCGCGCGGTGTAAGCTCGCTGCTGATTATAGAGATCGCGCGTGCCGAGCGCACCTTTATGTCAAGATCGTCGGCTATCGTGTCATCCGTCGCGATTATGTCACCCCACGTCAGAGGATTGCCTTCCTTGTCGACGTCGATAGTTTCGTTCATCGACACCTCCGCGGCGAGCTTCTTCTGCGCTCGAAAGTACATAAGTATCTCGTTTTGTAAGCACTTGCCTGCGTACGTCGCAAAGCGCGCGCCGTTGTCGGGATTAAACGAGTCAACCGCCTTTATGAGCCCTATCGTGCCGATGGAGATGAGGTCGTCCTGATTCTGGCTTGTGGAATAATATTTTTTAACTATGTGCGCGACAAGGCGCAGATTGTGCTCTATAAGCTCATTTCTGGCGCTTTTGTCGCCTTTTTTCATAAGTTCAAAGCATTCCCTCTCTCGCGCCGCCGACAGCGGCTCGGGAAACGTGCCGCCGTACGCGCCGTCACTCTGCACGCGCAGAAATACGAATAAAAGCCGCGATAAGATCTCAATTATACCAAGCATAAAGCCCTCTCAAAACAAAAAATGGACGCCGAAAATATCGACGTCCTTAAGACTATTATATGCACTCGTCGCGCGTGATATGCCGCTAAACCACCGTCACCGTGACACCTTTTTCGCGCGCACGCGCTATAAGCGCCGCAAGACGCGGCTTCGACGCGTCACCGAGCACTATAGCACACGCGGCAGTGTCGAGTATGTACTCCTCTGCCAAGCACTCACCTATGCGCTCTATGACCTCGTCTGCCGCCTCGAGCACGTTATAGTACCGCTCGCGGCGCTCGGGATGCCAGCGCGCCGCTTGCGTTTCCGATGTCGGCACGCACACAAGCCCAACATCCGTACCGCTCGCTTTCATCGCGACGCACGCCTCCGCGCCCCACATAGCCGCCCCCTGATCCACGGTGGTTATAAAGCCGTCACAGCCGTCCGTGACCGCCTTCTGCATCGCAAGCACAAGCCGAAGCTTCATCTTCGAGCAGGTGTAATATTCTTCATCGTATCCGAATTCAAGCTCGTCGGGATTTTCGCCGAATATGGCGCAAAGGCTCTTATAGTTCATTGGGTTTCTCCTTTTTCGACTTAATATCGTCCTATGCGACCATTATACCACACACGCGGCGCGTATTTTGTCGAATTATGGCGAGAAAAAATATCAACTGTACGATATAGAAACAGCCGCACCTTTGAGTGCGGATAATAATTTTGCAAAAACGCCTGTGCTGTTGACGTGTATTGGAGATTAATAGCCAACTCCATGCCAAGCAGTATGATACATAATCAAACATTCGTCCATACTGTTTTTTTCCAAATAAAAGCTTCTAAAGCTTCTTGAAGAACAATTTACTACTTCTACAGGCATATTTCCAATAAAGGTAAGGTGATTTTTAGGATAGTGCACCTTTTTATGGTATTCCATAATTGCTTTAAGGTAGTAAGTAAATGATGGAACATACTCGTCTATACTCTTGTTCCCTTCAGGCGGTAAAGCGAGTGGAAGCACACGAATACCATTGATTGCTTCGACCGTGGGAAGATTTTCAAACACTTGATCGAAGACTTGAATTACGGAAAAGATAATATCTTTGTAGTATTCAACATCTGCAACCTTTTGAAATAAAATATATTTCCCATAAAAACCGGTTTCACGTGCTTTTTCCGTATGAAACTGATATGCATATACATCGCCAATATTCCACGGATTGCGGATAAACTCAACTGTTTTGCGAAACCTTTTAGTTGGCGGTAAAGGGGTTTCTAATTTATCCTTTAACTTTTGCAACGTAGTTTCCCATTTTGATCTTCCTTTAGAAGACACGTCATAAAAGTCCAATCCACCTTTTTCCTCAATAAATTTTAAGGCTGTATTTTTAACCGACGGCATTAGTCGCCCCACATTCCATTGGGTGTCGGCTAAGGCATACCAAAACAGTGGTTCCTCATCCGTGCCTAATAACTCCGAGTATTCATCGACAGTTTTTTGATATGCTTCTTCGTCCGTAAACTGCCGCTTAAGGAAATCTATATATGTTTCTTTTATATCAGATGTTGTGTCATTAGAAAACAGACCTGCGTTCCATGTTCCCATATTTTTATCTCCAAGGTAAACATAATTAGTTCATCGTTCTTAACGTTAGGTGATTTCGTATCCACCTAAATTGTACCATATACACGCCAAAATGTCAATTCTGGACGTGAACCTACAAATAAAAAATCTCACGATTTTTACACCGTGAGATTTATTTTTATTCACCCTTTATCATCGTGGACATATCGTAGAAGCCGGGCGCCTTGTCGGCTATGTAAGCCGCCGCACGGAGCGCACCTCTCGCGAAAACGTCACGCGATGCCGCGCTGTGACTGATAGTAACGATCTCGTCAGCGCCGCAGAACATTATGTCGTGCTCGCCAACGATAGTGCCGCCGCGCACCGAGGAAATACCGATCTCGTTCTTTCCTCTCGCCTCACGCTTCGACTGACGCTCGTAAACGTACTCTGCATCAAAATCGACCGTGTCCGCAACCTCATCGGCTATCATAAGAGCCGTACCCGACGGCGCGTCAAGCTTCTTGTTGTGATGCTTTTCGATAATCTCGATGTCGTAGTCCTGACCAAGCACCTTCGCCGCCTGCTTTGCAAGCTCGATGAGAAGGTTTATACCCACCGACATATTGCGCGAGAAGAATACGGGGATCTTCTCTGCCGCCGCCTTGATAAGCGCGGTTTCCTCGTCGGTATGGCCCGTCGTGCAAACGACCACGGGAATCTTCTTTGCAATAGCAAATTCGAGTAGCTTCGGCGTTGCGCTGTGGTGCGAGAACTCGATTATCGCATCGACCTCTACGTTTACCTCGTCGGGACTTGCGAATATCGGTATCGTATCAACGCTCGGCACGATGTCAATGCCTGCGACTATCTTATATTCCTCGCTACTCTCCGCAGCCGCACGGGTAGCCTTACCCATACGTCCCGAGATACCCGAGAAAAGAATTCTTGTTTCCTTCATTTTGTTTCTCCGTTGTCCTTTTATCAGATGATCTTGTATTCACGAAGCACGGATGCGAGGAATTCCTTGTTCTTTGCTTCCATTTCGCAAAGAGGCAGGCGCATCTCCTCGGAGCAGTATCCCATCATCGCCATAGCGGTCTTTGCGGGAATCGGGTTAACCTCGCAGAAGAGCGAGTTTGCGAGCTTAAGAAGCTGAAGCTGAAGCGCTGCAGACTCCTTAACCCTGCCGTCAAGCCAAAGCTTGCAGATATCGTGAGTTTCCTTCGGTACAACGTTGGAAAGCACGGAGATAACACCCTTTGCGCCGAGTGCCATCATAGGAACGATCTGGTCGTCGTTACCGCAGTAGATGTCAAGCTCGGGCACCTCTGCCGCAAGCTCTGCGATAGCGCTGATATTTCCGCTCGCTTCCTTGGTAGCAACGATTCTCTCGTGCTTTGCAAGCTCGCGGTATACGGGAAGCGAAATGTTGCAGCCCGTACGCGAAGGCACGTTATAAAGGATTATCGGCTTGTCGGTTGCATCGGCAACTGCGAGGAAGCTCTTGATAAGTCCCTTCGGGGTAGCCTTGTTATAGTAAGGTGTTACGAGAAGAAGCGCATCTGCGCCAGCCTCGCAAGCATATTTTGAAAGATCGATAGCGTAATCTGTGTCGTTGGAACCGGTGCCTGCGATAACGGGTACTCGTCCTGCGGTCTTTTCAACGCAGTAGCGGATACATTCGCGGTGCTCCTCGTCGGTAAGAGTGGAGGCTTCACCCGTGGTACCGCAGATAACGATAGCATCGGTGGAATTTGCAATCTGACGCTCGATCATAACGCCGAGCTGATCGTAATTGACCTTGTTATCGGTAAAAGGGGTTACAATAGCGACAGCCGCGCCTGTAAAAACGGTGTTTTTGATAGACATAGCGTAAAATCCTTTCGTATTTCGTACTGTGGGAAATTATGTACAATTCACGCCGGTAAATTTCGGCGCTTGTTGATACGGAGTGAGAAAATTCGCACTCGGAGTAAAAAAAACAAAAAACCGGTTGAAAACCGGCTATCTATGTACTATAATATATACAGGCGTTTTTGCCCGAATAATCTAATACATTAAGATAGCACTCCATCACGTTAATGATGACAGTTCTTTCGATGTTATCGAGAAAAGAACCAGAAGAACCCAACTTCGCCGTACGGTTCATCTTCGGCACCCAGGGCCTTTCGTCAGCACTTAAACGGCGGCGAAGCCTTGCGCTGCTTACTGATCGGTGAGTGCACCTCTATCATAATATTCTTCACTGATATTTATGATAGCACATTTCATCTGACTTGTCAACCCCTATAATATAAACTTTTAGGCAAAGGGAGCATATTTTTCGCTATGATTACAAATGAACGTGTAAATACTACCCTCACAACAAAAGACTTCTACTACGACCTGCCCGAGGAGCTTATCGCACAGCATCCGAGCGAGGTTCGCGACCAATCGAAGCTTCTCACGATCAATAAGAAAACGGGCGAGCTTTCGCACGAAACCTTCTGCGATATCATCGACCACTTAAATCCCGAGGACGTGCTCGTTATCAACAACTCCAAGGTTATTCCCGCGCGCCTTTACGGCAGAAAGGAGGGCGTTGAAACCGAGATCGAATTCGTCCTTCTCCGTCAGCACGAGCTTGACTCGTGGGAGGTTATGGTGCGTCCCGGCAGACGTGTAAAGCCCGGCAGTACCATTATATTCGGTGACGGACTTCTCTGTGCAGAGGTAAACGAAATTTTAGAGGGCGGCAACCGAATGGTAAAGTTCGTATATGACCACTCGAAGGGCTCGATCTACGATCTGCTCGACCAAATCGGCAATATGCCCCTTCCACCGTATATCACAGAGCGCCTCAAGGATAAGAGCCGCTATCAGACGGTTTATGCAAAGACCGAGGGCTCGGCGGCAGCACCTACCGCGGGACTTCACTTCACCGAGGAGCTACTTGAAAAAATCAAGGCAAAGGGTATCGCTGTAGTGCCCGTTATGCTCCACGTTGGGCTCGGCACGTTCCGCCCCGTAAAGGTCGATGACCTCACCGCTCACGTTATGCACTCGGAGTATTTTTCCGTGTCCGAGGAAGCGGCTAATATCATCAACGAGCGCCGCAAAAACGGCGGTCGAATCATCGCTGTCGGAACGACGTCCTGCCGTACGCTCGAGAGCGTGACGGACGAAAACGGCATCGTTCACGCGATGCACGGCGATACCGGAATTTTCATATATCCCGGCTACAAATTCAAGGCTGTAGATGCGCTTATCACGAACTTTCACCTGCCCGAAAGCACCCTTTTAATGCTGGTTTCCGCGCTTTCGAGCCGTGAGATAATGCTTAATGCGTACGACGTTGCAATAAAAGAGCGTTACCGCTTTTTCTCGTTCGGCGACGCTTCGTTCATATACTGATTTTGGGTGAAATACACTATGACAGACACAACAAAAAAGCCGCGAGTGATCGCCGTCGTCGGTCCTACCGCATCGGGTAAGACCGCGCTCTCCATCGAGCTTGCAAAGCTCTACGGCGGTGAGATAATCTCCTGCGACTCAATGCAGATATACCGCGGTATGGACATCGGTACGGCCAAGCCGACCGAGGAGGAAAAGTGCGGAATACCGCATCATATGATAGACATAATCGAGCCCTCAGAATCATTCTCCGCCGCCGATTACGGCACACGTGCAAAGGCTGTATGCAACGATATAATCTCGCGCGGCAAGCTGCCGATATTCTGTGGCGGCACGGGACTTTATCTCGACGCGGTGCTCACGGATAACGATTATGCCGACGTCGAAACCGATATGAGCCTTCGTGCAAAGCTTATGGAGGAAGCGGAGCGTGACGGCGCCCACACGATGTGGGAGCGTCTTAACGAGGTCGATCCGGAGGCTGCTGCGGCGACTCACGAAAACAACGTAAAGCGAGTAGTTCGCGCACTTGAATTATACCTCTCGAGCGGCATCACCAAGACCGAATGGGACAAGCGCTCGCGCCTTCGTCCGAAGCCTTACGATGCTGTGATAATCGCGCTTGAGCGAAGCCGCGAGGAAATGTATGCACGCATCGACAAACGCGTTGACATTATGATGGAAATGGGACTTGAAATCGAGGTCCGCACACTCATCGAAAGCGGCCGACTTCCCCGCTCGTCCACAGCAGCGCAAGCGATAGGCTACAAGGAGTTTATAAGCTACCTCGACGGCGAATCCACTCTCGGCGAGGCAGTTGCCGAAATAAAGCAGGCAACGCGTCGCTATTCCAAGCGTCAGCTCACCTGGTTTAAGCGTGATGCATCGGTCAATTGGATAAGCGCCGACGGCAATTTTAAAGATATTGTAAACATTGCGAAAAACCTATTAACTTGACACACGATGTGTGATATAATATTATATTATAATATTAAAATATTTTTTCGAAGGCTTAAGGATGCAAAAAACTACAGAAAACAGAAATAAAAATCCGCTCGGTGGGTTTGTCTGGTACGTTTTATCTATCGTAGTATCTGTCATAGTTATTGTGTACCTCGGCTATCACTTCTTCAGCGGACTGGGCGACGAGCTTATAACACAGCACGCGCTTCAGGTCACCGAAAATGACGTGGCTGAATTCGATGCGTACGTTTTCAGAAACGAAACAGTGGTACACTCCACCGAAACCGGAGGCATTGGATACGTATTTTCTGACGGCGCAAAGGTTTCAGTCGGCTCGCAGATTGCCAACATCTACGGAGGCACCGAAGATCCGGGCGACGCAACTCGCGATGAAATAATCGCGATAGACCGCGAGATCAGCCTGCTTATCTCAAGCAACTCCACCGACGGCTTCTCTGCCGCGGATACACAAACGCTTGATGCGCGTATTGACAACTACTATATGACTATCCGCCAAAGCGCCGAGCAGGGCGTTTATACAAGCTTACCCAAGCGCCGCGACGAATTCCTGACGCTTCTCAACAAGCGTCAGGTCATTACAGGCAAAGTCGAAAGCTTCGACGACGTCATCGAGGATCTTCGCGCCTCGCGCGAAGCGCTTACGTCCGATCTGGACTCGGTAAGCGAAACTGTGCTCTCCCCTGCAACCGGCTTCTTCTATTCGTCGCTTGACGGATACGAGGCAGTATTTACGGGCGACGTTGTTGATGCGCTGACACTCGAGCTTTTCGATGCGATGATGAAAACGGAGCCCATCGAATACACTCCGAACGTTATCGGCAAGATCGCTACGGATTTCCGGTGGTACATAGTCATCGAAACCACCCGCGAGCAGCTTCGCTTCTACAACGAAGGATACAACTATCAGATCATATTCCCCTACAACAACGACAAACAGATCAAAATGGAGCTTGCGAATATAGTTGCCCCCGACGGCGGCGACCGTATTTTGCTTGTCTTCTCGTCATACGAGGTGCCGGAGGATTTCAGCTTCAACCGCATGCAGACCGCCCGGATAGTCAAAAATTCTTACACGGGCTACAAGGTTCCGATTTCCGCAGTGCGTCTTGTCGACGGCAAGATGGGCGTATATATACTCGTAGGCACGACGGTTGAGTTCAGATATATCGACGTCATACTCGAATGCGACGGATATTATATCGCCGCGCCGCGTGACGCCGCAAACGATCCCGAATACCATACGAAGCTCGGACTGTACGACGTTATAATCACGTCGGGCAGAAACCTTTACGTCGGAAAGATAATCAAATAGCCGATGGGAGATAAAAATGCAGACACTCGAAGAAAACAGATTTGAGCCATCGCTTATCAAAGCAAGGCTCGATGCGGCAAGAAGCGAAATTGAAACGCTCGCAAATGGGCGCGACGTAAAGCTGCTGGCAGTTACCAAAACAGTTCCCGTCGACGTTATCAATTACACCATCGACGAGCTTGGCGTGACCGCCATCGGCGAGAACCGTGTTCAGGAGCTGCTCGAAAAATACGACAGCCTTCATCACCCGAAGGACGGCAAGCTTGAGATACACCTTATCGGCTCGCTTCAGACCAACAAGGTCAAGTACATCATTGACAAGGTCGATATGATAGAGTCCGTCGACAGTATAAAGCTTGCAGCGGAAATTGACAGGCAAGCCAAAAAGCACTCGCTAACGATGGATATTCTCGTTGAGGTCAATATCGGTCGCGAGGAGCAAAAGGGCGGCGTTTTGCCCGAGGAGCTTGAAGGTTTTATCGAGGCTCTCGGTCAGTTTTCAAGCCTGCGCCTGCGCGGACTTATGACGATCGCCCCGAAATGTGACGAAAAAAGCGAATATTTAATGTTTTTTGAAAAAACTTATCAATATTTCATTGACATTTCGCAAAAAAAGTTGCATAATATAGATAGGGACTTTTTTAACGTGCTCTCTATGGGTATGAGCGGCAGCTTCAGAGAGGCTATAATCGCCGGCTCAAACGAGGTTCGCCTCGGCTCGACGATATTCGGAGCACGCAGCTATCCAAATAAAGAAAAATAAAAACAAGATAAAATAACGGAGGTACAAACCATGGGATTCTTTGACAAGATCAAAAACGGCATCAATCCCGATGCAGAAAGTGAATACGACGTACAGGACGTATACACGCAGGAGATCACCAGCGGATTCGACAGCGTTCCCTACCAGACTCAGCAGTATCAGGCAGGAGATCAGTATATGGCTCAGGACGACGGCATGCAGATGAGCGGAAGTGCACTCGAACTCAAGGTAGTAAAGCCTGAGCGTTTCGACAGTGCTCCCCAGATTGCTAACCATCTTCTCAACCGCCGCACCGTAGTTCTTAACCTCGAGGCTACCAATAAGGAGACCGCTCGCCGCCTTCTCGACTTCCTCTCCGGCGTAGTATTCTCCCTCAACGGCAATATCAAGCGTGTTGCTAACAATACTTACGTAATCGCTCCCTGCAACGTAGACGTTTCCGACGGACCTATTCACGACAAGCAGAAGAAGAGCGAAGACGACTACTACGAAAACGAAGTTTAATTATATAAGCCGACGGCGGAGCACTCTCCCCGCCGTCGGCTTTTTAGTCATATATGGAGATGTTTTAACGTGACGAATTTTGTTTATGTTTTCACCAATCTGGTGAGTTTTTTTCTGATGGCACTTGAGGTGATGATGTTCATAAGGGTTATCCTTTCGTGGATGCCTGTTGATGATGACTCGCCTATCGTTAGATTTATCTACACGATGACCGAGCCCGTTATCGCTCCCGTGAGAATAATACTCGAGCGGTCTGAAACGGTGCGAAGCCTTCCCATCGACCTTTCTTTTTTTGTTGCGTTTCTTCTTCTCTCTGTCGTGCAGATGATTCTGCCCTGATTTAATATGGCTATAAATCTCACTTCCCTCCTGTCCGATGACGAACAGCGCTTACTTGGGCGTGTAGACGAGCTTTACGAGCGCGCAGACAGCGGTGTTATCGGATTTTCAAATTTTCTCAATATGCGTGAACGCTTTATTATCGAAAATCAGCGTCACGCTATTTTAAGGGGTGACGACACCTCGCCGCTTTGCTTTTTCTGGGGCGGATACTCCGATGCCGAGCGCGCTATCCTGTGCGTTATGCCGGCATACTGCAGATATTCCCTGTCCGAGGACGTTGCGTTAAACGCAGCGTTTCGTGAGGAGCTTTCAGATGTCATCACACCTATTCAAATCAAAACGAGCGGCTACGTAAATCTCGCACACCGAGATTTTCTCGGCGCACTTGTAGGTCTTGGTATAGACCGCGCGGCTATGGGCGATATATTACTAAGCGACGATGGCGCTATCGTATTCGTTAGTCCGAGCGTTGCCGCATTTATAAAAAACGAACTCACTTACATCGGGCGTGATAAGGTAAAAGCTACTGACGTTACGCTTCCCGATGATTTTGCCTTTTTAAGGCAGTTTGAAAAGATCGGCGGAACGGTTGCCTCGGCGCGACTTGACGCTGTTGTGTCCGAGCTTGCGCGTACCTCGCGTGAGGCTGCAAAATCGCTCATTGACAGC
Source organism: Candidatus Flemingiibacterium sp. (assembly GCA_045634005.1). Classification (GTDB taxonomy): domain Bacteria; phylum Bacillota; class Clostridia; order Oscillospirales; family CAG-272; genus Flemingiibacterium. Next base: position 10,259 of record JAZQZL010000048.1, read on the forward strand.
GGTTTTGTCGAGCACAACTACTTTACCGCCACACGCTATGACCGCGAGGTCACAGGCGGCGATATTATATCCATACGAAAAAACAGCGCTACCAAGGGTGGAAAATTCATCGTCGACAAGATAGATGAACGCTCCGCGAAGGGACGTATCCGCCTTGCGGCACGGCGCTATATATAAAATACAGATGAAAGGACGTATAATATGCTTCCTCCGCATGAACTGCGAAACAAAACTTTCGGCAAGGCGATGCGCGGATACAATCCCGTTGAGGTTGACGAATATATCGGTTTTCTGATAGAAAAGTATACGGAGCTTTACCGCGAAAACGATGAGCTTGAGCGCAAGCTGCGCGCGGCACTCACACGTCTTGACGATATAAAAGAGGACGAGGATTCTATAAGAAGCACGCTTATCGATGCAAAGCGTGCGGCAAACAAGATCAAAGCAGATGCGACCGAGCGCGCCGAGGCAATAATAAGAAGCGCAAAGGACTCCTGCAACACGATACTCGCCGACTTTAACGAAAAGATCGAGCTCGGCCGTGAAACCATGGCAGATATGCAGCGCGATGCGTTTGAATTAAAGCAAGAGCTTTTTGCAAGATACAGCGAGCACATCGCATTTATAGAAAAGCTTACAGAGGGTATGGACGAGTCCGCAATCCCCGAGGCAAGCGAGCTTCACCGAGAGGCCATAAAGCGCCTCAAGGAAAGTATTTCCGGTATGACGCCCACTACAGCAGCCGAAGAGTCTGCAAATAACTTAAACATTGACGCAGAGATAGACTCGATTGCAAGTGCATATACTCCGAGCGACGGTACCGATGAGCTTGAGGTACTCGATTTTGTGACCACAGCGGCAGAAAGCGAAGCCTTTGAGGTCAAGAGAGAGCCTGTTGCAGCAAAGGGTGCGCTTAAAGGCTCTATCGAACAGCTCAACCGCCAATATCGCGAAGCCGAGGACGTTATCAACACGCCCGACAGCGATATCGCCGATGACGTGTCGTATATGGATTTCGTGAAATCCGTAACCGGCAAGTCTGCAGCAAGTGTAAGTAAGGATAATGACTTCGAAATGCTCTTTTCCGACGATCAGGGCAATAAACGAAGAAGAAAATAAATATATACAATATATTTTAGTAAGGAGCAAACATAAATGCCACAGGACTATTCAAAAACACTTAATCTTCCGAATACCGACTTTTCTATGCGCGCAAATCTCCCTCAGCGTGAGCCTGAGATAGGCGCAGTTTGGGCAAACGACGATATTTACGGCAAAATGCTCGAGAGAAACGAGGGTAAGCCGCTCTTTATCCTTCACGACGGACCTCCCTTCTCTAACGGTAACATCCATATGGGTACCGCTCTCAACAAGGTACTCAAGGACTTTATCAATAAGTATAAGTCGATGAACGGCTTTAAGGTTCCGTACGTTCCCGGTTGGGATAACCACGGTATGCCTATCGAGTCGGCTATCATCAAGAAGAACAAGCTCGATCACAAGAATATGTCGGTTTCCGAGTTCAGAACCGCTTGCCGCGACTTTGCGAAGGATTTCGTTGATATTCAGATGACCTCCTTTAAGCGTCTTGGCGTTCTCGGTGATTGGGACAATCCCTACCTCACTATGGATCCCAAGTTCGAAGCTCGCGAGGTTAAGGTGTTCGGTGAGATGTATAAGAAGGGCTATATCTACAAGGGTCTTAAGCCCGTTTACTGGTGCCCTCACGACGAAACCGCTCTTGCAGAGGCAGAGATCGAATACAAGGATATCGACTGCACCTCTATCTACGTTAAGTTTAAGGTTAAGGACGACCTCGGCAAGTTCTCGATGCTCGACCTTGACAACACTTATTTCGTAATCTGGACCACCACCACCTGGACCCTTCCCGGCAACCTTGCTATCGCAGTTCATCCTCGCGACAAGTACGTTGCTGTTAAGGCTGAAAACGGTGAAACCTACATTCTCGCTGATGCACTCGCTGACAAGACTATGGCAGCGGCAGGCATCACCGAATTCGAGCGCGTTGCCGAATTCGTCGGCGGCGACTTCGAATATATGACCGCACAGCATCCTTTCCTTGAACGTGAAAGTAAGCTTCTTCTCGCTGAATACGTCACCATGGAAAGCGGTACCGGTTGCGTTCATACCGCTCCCGGCTTCGGTGCAGACGACTATATGACCTGCATGCGCTACAAGATTCCGATAGTTGTTCCGGTTGACGACCGCGGCTATCAGACCGAGGACGCAGGCAAGTTCGCAGGTATGTACTACGAGGAGTCCAACGAGGCTATCCTTAAGGATATGAAGGAAAGCGGCGCACTTCTCGCTTCCGAAAATATCAGCCATAGCTACCCGCACTGCTGGAGATGTAAGAATCCGATCATCTTCCGTGCAACTCCCCAGTGGTTCTGCTCCGTTGACGCATTCCGCGCAGACGCAGTAGCCGCTTGTGAGAGCGTTGACTGGCTCCCTGCTTGGGGTGGCGACCGTATGGTTTCCATGATCAACGAGCGCGCAGACTGGTGTATCTCCCGTCAGCGCCGTTGGGGTCTCCCGATTCCCGTATTCTACTGCCCTGAGTGCAAGCAGCCTATCTCTACCGACGATTCCATCAATGCTGTTTCGGCTGAATTTGCCGCTAACGGCTCGAACTCCTGGTTTGACAAGTCCTCCGAGGAGCTCCTCCCTGCAGGATTTAAATGTCCGCACTGCGGATGCGACCACGGATTTATCAAGGAAACCGACACGCTCGACTGCTGGTTCGACTCCGGTTCGACTCACTTCTCTGTTCTCGAGAATGGCGAGCTTTCCAAGTGGAGCGGCATGCAGTGGCCCGCAGACCTCTATCTCGAGGGTGCTGACCAGTATCGCGGTTGGTTCCAGTCCTCCCTTCTCACCGCTGTCGGCGCAAAGGGACAGGGCGCACCTTATAAGCAGGTCCTCACTCACGGTTGGGTTGTTGACGGCGAAGGTAAGGCAATGCACAAGTCGCTCGGCAACTCGGTATATCCCGAGGACGTTATCAAGAAGTACGGCGCAGACCTTCTTCGTCTGTGGGCGGCTTCGAGCGATTACACCGTAGATATCCGTTGCTCTGACAATCTTTTCAAGCAGCTTTCCGAAACCTACAGAAAGTTCCGCAACACCGCGAGAATTATTATGGCTAACCTCGGTAAGATTGGCGAGGACTTCGATCCGAGCAACGATATGCTTCCTATTTCTGAGCTTGAAGCAATCGATAAGTGGGCACTCGCTCGTCTTAACACCCTTGTAAAGGACGTTCATGAGGCTTACAACAACTACGATTTCCATATCGTTGTTCACGCTATCTCCAACTTCTGCACCGTTGATATGTCGAAGCTTTACATCGATATCACCAAGGACAGACTCTACGTTGAGGCGGCTAACTCCAAGACTCGCCGTGCAGCACAGACCGCGATGTATTTGATCCTCTCTGCGCTCACCAGAATCACCGCTCCGCTTCTCTCCTACACTGCAGAAGAGATCTGGGCTTCTATGAAGCACGTTTCCACCGATGACGTGAGAAGCGTATTCCTCAATGATATGCCCACATACGATGAGGCTCTCACCTTCGACGGTATCGAAGATAAGTACGCGAAGCTCTTCGACCTCCGCGACGACGTTATGAAGGCGCTTGAAATTGCACGCGCTGACAAGCTTATCGGTAAGTCGCTCGACGCGAAGCTCACCATCTTCGCAAGCGATGCTGACGCTTATATAACGCTGGGCGCATTCGCAAGCGAGCTTGAGGATATCTTCATCGTAAGCGGCGTAACTCTCGTAAACGAGGCGGCTCCCGCAGACGCGTTCACCGAAACCGTAAGCGGTATCGGCGTTAAGGTTGAGGGTGCTGACGGCGAAAAGTGCGAGCGCTGCTGGAAGTACTCCACCGACGTTCACTCTGACGGCGAAACCTGCCTTTGCGCACGTTGCAAGTCGGTAGTAGGCTAATGAAGCGTTTTCTCTGGCTTATTCCGATAGCGGCGGTTATCGGGCTTGATCAGCTCACGAAATGGCTCGCCGTTGTCTATCTTAAGTCTGTTGACACCGTTCCGATCATAAAAGATGCCCTGCATCTGACGTATCTCGAAAATCGCGGCGCGGCTTTCGGTATGCTCAAAAATAACAGATGGGTGTTTATGGTGGCATCTACGGTTGCAATTGTTGCGATAATCGTTGCGATGCTTGCATATTTTAAGAAGCTTTACAATCCCCTTCTTTATACGGGACTTGCTTTTATTGCAGGCGGTGGCATCGGCAATATGATCGACCGTACAGCACTTGGCTACGTCGTTGATTTCATCGACTTTCGCCTTATCGACTTTGCGATCTTCAACGTGGCGGATTCGTTCGTGTGCGTAGGATGCGCGATAGTAATACTGCAGATCCTTTTCGAGGACCTGATGGCGAAAAAGCGAAATAAGACGGGCGACCACTCGTCGCAAAACTAAAACACAGATCCCTTCGGTCGCCGACCGAAGGGATTTTACTTGGAGAAATATGAACGTAATCACAAACGAGGACGTCGGCAAGCGCCTTGACGTCTATATAAGCGAAACGGAGGGCGTTACGCGCTCGGCGGCGCAGAAGCTTATCTCCACCGACAACGTGACGGTAAACGGCAAATATCCCGCAAAAAATTACCGTCTGCGCCTCGGCGACGAGATCGAAACCGAGCTTCCCGAGCCTGTGCTTGACGATGCCGTACCGCAAAATATCCCACTTGACATAGTTTTTGAGGACAGCGATCTTTTAGTCGTCAACAAGCCGCGCGGTATGGTCGTACATCCCGCCCCCGGTAACCCCGACGGTACACTTGTAAATGCTCTGCTCTATCACTGTGCCGACTCTCTTTCGGGCATCGGCGGCGTAATACGCCCCGGCATCGTACACCGTATTGACAAGGACACGAGCGGACTTTTAATCGTCGCCAAAAACGACGCGTCACACCTTAAACTTGCCGAGCAGATCAAGGAGCACAGCTTCGAGCGCGAGTACCGCGCTATCGTACTTGGCAATTTAAAGGAGGACACCGGCACAGTCGACGCGCCAATAGGCCGCGACGTGCGCGACCGCAAGCGTATGGCAATATGTGCAGACGGAAGAAACGCGCGCACGCACTACGAGGTTTTGGAGCGCTTCTCGGTTATGGGCCACTCGTACACATTCGTGCGGTGCATACTCGAAACGGGCCGCACGCATCAGATACGCGTGCATATGAAATCGCTCGGACATCCGCTTCTCGGCGACACGCTCTACGGCGGCGGCAACACAAAATTCGAGCACACGCTCGGCGAGCTTATGCAGGGACAGTGCCTCTCTGCAACGCACATCGGATTTGTTCACCCAACGAGCGGCGAATTCCTGCGCTTTGAATGTAAGCTGCCCGATTATTTTGAGGCGATACTTGATAAAATGAGGAAGTTATCAAGCTTATAAGCAGAACAACATTGGCGTACCTGTTCTATCGCAGGTACGCCTTTTTCTTTGATTTGATATTTGTAATAAGGTATGATATAATAAATACAACGCAAAGTTGAGTCGCAATTCATCTTTTAGTCGCTTCTTTTCTTCGTATAAATATGAGATAATATATTTGCAAAAGCAAAACATATAACCAAGGAGGACTTACCTGTGAAAGAAACAATGGGACAAATAATTAAAAAG